>DATJXB010000196.1:0-2029 GCA_035500755.1 Thermoanaerobaculia bacterium
GCGCACGACGTGATGCTGCAGCTCCAGTGGATCGCGGAGGGCGGCTCGCAGGCGGGCGTGCCGGCGCCGGTGGTCGCGCGGCGGAAGAACCGCGAGAAGCTGGCGTGGGGGCTGCTGGCGGCGGCGCTCGCCGCGGCGGCGGTCCTCGCGGTCGGCTACGTGAAACGCTCCCCGAAACCCGCGCCGCTCGTGCGCTTCGACATCGTGCCGCCGCCCGAGGTCGCCACGATGGACGTGCCGCGCATCTCGCCGGACGGCCGGCTCCTGGCCTTCGACGCGACCGACATGGATGGCAAGGCGCGCATCTGGGTCCGCCCCCTGAATTCCCTGACGGCGCAGCCGCTGGCCGGCACGGACGGCGGCGTCCGGCCCTTCTGGTCTCCGGACAGCAAGTACATCGGCTTCATCGCCGAGGGCGTCATGAAGAAGGTGGACGTCACGGGCGGCCCGCCGACCAAGATCTGCGACGCGCCCGGCGGCTCGGACGGGACCTGGAGCTCGGATGGCGTGATCCTCTTCGACGGCACCGGAACGGATCCCATCTACCGCGTGCCCGCGGTCGGCGGCACGAAGGCGCTCGCGGTGAAGCAGGACGAGGCGAAGAAGGAGACCTCCGTCGGCTGGCCGCAGTTCCTGCCCGACGGAAAGCACTACATCTACCTCGTGACCGGCGAGAAGCCCGAGGACAGCGCCTACTGGATCGCGTCGATCGATTCCGAGGAGAAGACGAAGCTCGCGCCGGCGCAGACCCTCGTGGAGTTCGCGCCCCCCGGATACCTCCTGTTCGTGCGGGATCGGACGCTCGTCGCGCAGCCCTTCGATCCGTCCTCGCGCAAGATCACCGGAGAGCCCGTGCCGCTGGCGGAGAAGATCGGCACCGACAACGTGGGGCTCGCGCGCTTCTCGGTTTCGAACAATGGCGTGCTCGCGTATCGCACCGGCGAAACCGGCGGACGCCTCCTGTGGCGCGATCGCTCCGGAAAGGAGCTCGACACGCTGGGAGATCCGGGCGACTACGCGAATCCCACGCTCTCCCCGGCCGGCGATCGTCTCGCCTTCAACATGACGGACTCGCGCACCTCCAAGGTCGACATCTGGATGCGGGACCTGGGCCGCGGCGTCAACTCGCGGTTCACGCTCGGCGCGGGGAACAACACGCGTCCGATCTGGTCGCCGGACGGCGCGACGATCGTCTTCGTGTCCGACCGGGGCGGCCCGTTCGACCTGTATCAGAAGTCCGCGAGCGGAGCCGGAGAGGAGAAGCTCCTCCTCCATTCGGACGACGCAAAGTCGGCGGCGAGCTGGACGAAGGACGGGAAATACATCTCCTACGCCAGCCGCAACCCGAAGACGCAGTGGGATCTGTGGGCGCTCCCGATGTTCGGCGACAGAAAACCCATCCCGATCGCCGTCTCGCCGTTTTCCGAGCAGACCCCGATGTTCTCGCCGGACGGGAAATACGTCGCCTACGTCTCGAACGAGTCCGGCCGCGAGGAAATCTACGTCCAGACCTTCCCGGAGCCGACCGGGAAATGGCAGGTCTCGAACGGCGGCGGCGTCGATCCGAGCTGGAGAGGCGACGGCCGGGAGATCTATTACCGTTCTCCGGATCAGCAGCTGATGGCCGTCGAGCTCGGAGCGAGCCCCGACTTTCACGCGAGCGTGCCCAAGGCGCTGTTTCCGATCCGCGTCCGCGTGGGCGCGCCACGCAACAAGTACACGCCGTCCGCCGACGGCCAGCGCTTCATGGTCGCGGCCCCGCTCGGCCGCGATGCCATGTCGCCGACGACGATCGTGCTGAACTGGCCGGCGGGGATGGGGAAGTAGGGATGTGGCATTCCCCCCTCTCCCCCCTGCGGGGGCCGAGGGTGTTTTCTGTGGCGCGGCGCGCAACCGTTACGCGGCGACGGCGGACGGTCAGCGCTTCATCTTCGTTGCGCCACTCGGCCGCGAATCGATGACGCCGACGACGGTCGTGATGAACTGGTCCGCGGAGCTGGGGAAGTAGTGACGGGATGCGCCCCCCTCA
>DATJXB010000197.1:0-11913 GCA_035500755.1 Thermoanaerobaculia bacterium
GGTCTGACTCTCTTCGCCCGGATCGACCACTCGGGCGGCGCCGCGGCGGCCGGCCTGCCGCTCCGGTTCACGCAGCTGCTCATCTTCGGGAACGCGAAGGGCGGTACGCCGCTCATGCAGAGCCGCCAGACGATCGGCATCGACCTGCCGCTGAAGCTCCTCGTCTGGCAGGACGAGCAGGGCGCGGTCTGGGTCGGCTGGAACGATCCGGTCTGGCTCGCCGCGCGGCACGGCATCGCCGATCGCCCTCAAGCCGTGGCCGCGCTGTCGGCGATGCTCGCGTCTCTCGCTGGGGGCAGTCCCGATCTTGCCGCGCGCCCCGCGGGATCAGCGGATCGAGGCTGATTCCCCTCGAGAAGTCGGCATTCCGTCGCCTGACCTGAAGTGGGCCCGACGCGGGGGCGCCTCAGTCTTCTTAATCGACGGCCGGCGATGATCTGGGGTCAGTCTTGATTTGCTAATTTCGGGCATCCCGCGCCGCGCACCGTCTATACCGTCTGTGGGGTGAGTCCTTCAGGTTCGGACGGCGACTACAACCCGAGAGCCTTCGCCAGGAAGACCGCCATCTGTCCACGGGTGACCGGAGTGTCGGGACAGTAGAGAGGCGGCGCGGCCTGGCAGCCGCCCGTGATTCCCGACGCCGAGAGCGCTTCGATGAACTGGAAGAACGCGTGGTTCGTCGGGACGTCGTTGAACGTGGCTGAGCCCGGCGCGGGACTGACGGGGAAGGCGTCGACGACGAGGAACGGCGGCAGGAGATTCGCCGGTGTGCTCAGGATCGGCGCCGGCGTATCCGGGCCGCCGCCGCCCGCCGTCGAGCATGGCCCGAACGTCCCGTTGGCATGCATGACTCTCGTGCCGTTGATGGACACTGGGCCCTGGGCCGACCCCAGGTAATGAATGGACCCGTCGGTCGTGAACCAGGCGGTCTGGAGCAGCCTTCCCGGTTGAGCGCCGACGTAGTCCTGTCCCGAGCAGTCGTCCGCGGAGTTCCACGTCGCGACGTCGTTCGTCACGAACCCGTCGCGGGTGATCAGGATGCGAGAAGAGACGCCGTCGATGGAGATGACGGCTTCGTCGCCGGCGGCGCCGGAGCCGATGAAGTAGCCGATTCGTTGACCGTTGCTGTCAACGACGTGTGGCCCGAGCCTCGCCTGACCGAACGCGAGGCTGCTCAGAAGGACGGACCCGAGGGCGAGGGCGACTCGAGGATACCGGCGCATCGATGCCTCCTTTTCGCTGAAGAATCGGTGAGAGTTTGTCTCGGTGGGGCCAGTCTCGATTTGCTGATGTCGGCTGCGCTGCGCCCGCAACTCCGACGGGATCCTCCGCGAGCTGGCTTCGCACTTCCTCGAGAATCAGCAAGTCAAGACTGACCCCTTCTCTCACCCCGGCGGTCGGACCACGACGGGAATCTCGACGCGCGAGGCGTGCTCCGCCGACCGATACACGCGATGCGTCGCCTCGCGAAAATCGGCGGCCTTCGCCTTGAAGATATTCGGCACGAACGTCTGCGGGTTTCGGTCGATGATCGGGAACCATGTGCTCTGGACCTGGACCATGATCCGATGCCCCCGCTGAAACGTGTAGTTCTGCGTGTGGAGGCTGAAGGAATATTCGAGGACCGCGTTCGACGGAATCGGCTCCGGCTTCTCGAACGACTTGCGGTACCGGCCCCGGAACACCTCGTTGGAGACCATCAGCTGGTATCCGGCGAGGTCCCAGTTCTCCGGATACCGCTCCGGATACACGTCGATCAGTTTCACGACCCAGTCGGCGTCCGAGCCCGTGGTGGAGGCGAAGAGGCGCGCCGTCACCTCTCCGGCGATCGTGACGTCGGCGGCGAGCGGCTCGGTTTCCCACGCGAGCACGTCGTTGCGTCCCTCGACGAATCGCTGATCCTCGACGAGCCAGGTCCGCCACTTCGAGCCGCCGGGGAAGTACGTCGTCTGGATGGGGGCGTGCCGGTAGGGGACCGGGTGCGCCGGGTCCGAGACGAACGAATCGGAGGCGTCGGCCGCCGTGTCGCGCGGCGCGTCGAAGGACAGGCGGCCGCCGGGACCGGTGTAGAGCGAGCGACGCTCCGTGCGCGCGATCGGGGGCCACGCGTCCCAGCGGCGCCAGCGGTTGGAACCGGCCTCGAAGGTCAGGGCCTCGGGCAGGTCGAGCCCGGGCCGACCCTTCAGGTGCGCCGCGAAAAAGGGCGCCTGGACGTCCCGGCGGAAGTACTTCGCGGTCGCGCTGTCGAAGGAGATGTCGCCGAGCTTGTCGCCGGCCTTCCCGGTCCACCCCCCGTGGTTCCACGGCCCCACGACCAGGCGGTTCAGGTTCTTCGAGTCGTGCTTCTCGAGCGCCGCGTAGATCGCGAGCGGGCCGTAGAAGTCCTCCTGGTCCCACCAGCCCGCCACGTTCAGCGTCGGCACGCGGACGTCGCGAATGTGCGGGATCATCGTCTGGCGTTTCCAGAAGTCGTCGTAGTCGGGATGCTCGACGAAGTCGTTCCACGTGGGGATCTTTCCGTGGAAGAGGAGCGCGTTGACGTTGGAGAGCGGGCCCAGGGCCAGGTACCACCCGTAGGTGTCGTAGCGGTCGAAGCCGAACTGCTTCAACTCCTTTCCGCTCTCGAGCTCGTACGCGTACTCGAAGCCGTAGCTCAGGCGGAAGGCGCCGTTGTGGTGGAAGTCGTCGCCGAGCCACATGTCGGCCGGCGAGGCCTGCGGCGAGATCGCCGCGAGCGCGGGATGCGGCTCGAGCGCGCCCATGATCGTCGTCCATCCCTCGTACGAGACGCCGAGCATGCCGGCCTTGCCGTTGTTGCGCGGCACGTTCTTCAAGAGCCACTCGATGGTGTCGTACGTGTCGGTTCCCTCGTCGAGCGCCTTCGTGTCGGCCGGATCGCGTGCCGGACGCTGCATCACGAAGGTGCCCTCCGAGCCGAATTTCCCGCGGAGATCCTCGAAGACGAAGATGTACCCGTCGTCGGCGAGCTCCTTGAGCGAGCGGTCGAGGTCCTCGCCCGAGTCCGCGACTCCGTACGGCGTCCGCTCGAGCAAGAACGGCAGCGGCTCGGTTTGAACGCGCGGCGAGAAAACCTTTGCGTGGAGCTTGACGCCATCGCGCATCGGGATCATCACGTCGGACGCGACGTAGGGGTCTTCCGCGACACCGGCCGGAGAGGTCGTCGCCACGGCTCCGAGCAGGACGAGCGCGGACAGAGCGAGGCCCCGCGCGAGGCCGAGGCGTATCTTCATGGCGCGGATTCTATGTTTCGGAGACAGGCAGCCGTTCCGACAGCTCGCCAGAGCCGCCGCCGGATCAGAAGCGTGCGATGGGGCGCCGCATGTCGGCCGGTAGGCTTTGGTGGCGGTGCAGGGATTTGAACCCCGGACCTAGCGGATATGAGCCGCGTGCTCTGACCAGCTGAGCTACACCGCCATTTAGGACGGCGGATCATAGCAGACCCACCGGCGCTCCACCGCGGGCCTATACTCTTGTCATGGCTGGTCTTGCCGACCGCTGCGGCGTCTGTGGCACCGAGCTCGCGTTCGCGCTCCCGATCTGCCCGATCTGCAAGAAAGCCGTCTGCGAAGGCTGCGCCTTCCGGATGGGCGGCAGCGTCTTCTGCGGGAGCGCGTGCGCCAACGCCTTCTTTTTCGGCGGGCAGGAGGACGTCGAGGACGAGTCCGACCTGCACCGGATCGAAGATGGAGAATGAGCGCCGCTGATCCCGTGGCCCCGCGGCGGCCGTCCCCGTTCGGCCGCTTCTTCTGGCGCGACCCCAACACCCAGTTCCTCATCCTGGCGGCGGTCGCCGGTCTTCTCGGCGGCGTCGGCGCGATCGCCTTCCGGCTCTTGACGCACGCGCTCACCCACCTGCTGCACGGCACGCAGGACATCGTCCGCGGCGTCGGGATGCTCGCCCCGTGGGAGCGCGTGGCGCTGCCGGCGGCCGGAGGGCTCGTCGGCGGCCTGATCGCGCACTTCTTCTTCATGGAGAAGGGCCCGAGCGGCATCTCGCACCTGATCGAGGTCGTCTCGCTCGGGCGGCGGTCGGTGCGCTTGCGGCCCTCGCTCGCGCGCGGCGCCTCGTCGGTGGCCGTGATCGCCTCGGGCGGCTCGGAGGGCCGCGAGGGGCCGATCATCCAGATCGGGGCCGCGTGCGCGTCGGCGCTGGCGCGCCGCTGGAAGGTCTCGCCGGAGCGCGTCCGCATCCTGACGGCCTGCGGCATGGCGGCCGGCGTGGCCGGCGCCTACAACACGCCGATTGCGGCGACGCTCTTCGTGCTCGAGGTCGTCGTCGGCTCGTTTTCGATGGCGCTCTTCGGCCCGGCGGTCGTCGCGGCCGTGGTCTCGACACTCCTCGTGCGGTCGGTCCTCGGCGACGAGCCCGTTTACCACGTGGCGCCCTTCTCGGTCGGCTCGGTGCTCGAGTATCTGCCGTTCGTGGCGATCGGCCTCGCGGCCGGCCCCGTCTCGGCGTTCTTCGTCCAGGCGCTGTCGGTCGGCAAGAAGCTCTTCCGTGCGCTGAACTGGCCGGTCTGGATCTCGATGACCGCCGGCGGGGCGATCGTGGGCGCGATCGCGCTCGGGCTGCCCGAGGTCTCCGGCAACGGCTTCGAGGCGACGGACCGGATCCTCCACGGCAATCCCACCGCGCTCTTCCTCCTGCTGGTCTTCGCGGGCAAGACCGTGGCGACGTCGTCCACGATCGGCTCGGGCGGCGTCGGCGGCGTCTTCACCCCGTCGCTCCTCGTCGGCGCGACGCTCGGCGGGCTCGCGGCGCAGGCGTGCCACGCGGTCGCGCCGTCGCTCGACGTCGCGGTCGGCGGGTTCGCCCTTCTCGGCATGGGCGGGATGCTCGCGGGCGTGACGCGGGCGCCGCTGCTGGCGGTCATCATGATGTTCGAGCTGACCCAGAACACGGCAGTCCTGCTGCCGATGATGGTCGTGTCGGTCCTGGCGGTGACCTCGGCGCGCGTGTTCCGCAAGGAGTCGATCTACATCGAGAGCCTGCGCTCGGCCGGCATCGTCTGGGAGAGGACCGCGGAAGCGACGGCGCTCGCGAGCCTCAAGGTCGCGGACATCATGCGGCGCGACGTGTCGCTGATTCCGCGGACGATGCCGCTCTCCGAGATCGTCGCCCAGTTTCTGCGCTCGCGCAGCCTCTTCCTCTACGTCGGCGACGAGACCGGCCGGCTCCTCGGCGCGGTCGACATCCACAACATCAAGGAGTCGTTCCCCGACCGCGACCTCTCGACGGTCGTCCTCGCCGAAGACCTGATGACCGAGATTCCGTTCGCCACCGCCGACGAGCCGCTGACCTCGGTCAACGAAAAGCTGTGGTTCCGCGACGTCGGGCAGCTCCCCGTCGTCGACACCGCCGAGAGCCGGCGCTTCCTCGGGATCGTGGCGCAGCGCGACCTGCTCGGCGCCTTCGACACGGAGATCCTGAAGCGCAGCCGGCTGCTCGCCCGCGTCCACACGGCGGGAACGGCCGAAGGCGAGGTGGATCTGCTCGAGCTTCCGGAGAAGCATCGCCTCGCCGAGATCGACGTGCCGCCGCCGATCGTCGGCCTCACCGTCGCCGAGGCCGGGTTGCGCTCCCGCTACGGCGTCTCGGTGCTCGCCGTGAAGCGGCTGACGCGCGAGGGTTTCGTGCGGCGCTTCGTGCCCGAGCCGACCGACCGCTTTTCGCCGGGCGACGTGCTCGTGGTCCTCGGCAGCGAGGAGGCGATCGACCGCCTGCGCGAGGGCGCGCCCCTGCCCGCCACCGTCGCCCCCTAGCCGTCCGAGGGCCGCCGCCGCCTTCACGGCGGGGTGCTATCCTGAACGCGTAGCTTGGACAAGGATCGTCAGGCCGCGCTGGCCAAGGAAAAGCAGAGCGAGCTCGTCGCGCTTCGCGGCAAGTGGTTCAAGGAGCGCACACGACTCTACGACCGCGAGACCGGTCTGCCGACGGTCGCGGTGCTCGTGGACGACCTCAAGACGCAGCTCGACGAGCGGGGGAGCATCTCGGTCCTGGTCTTCCGCCCGAGCTCCGAGGGCCACGTCGAGGAGGTCTGGGGCTGGGAGGCGTACGACGACCTTCTCCTCGACTTCGTGCGGAGGCTCAAAGCCTTCCAGACCGACGGGATCGTGCCGGGCGGGACGCTGTGCCTGCCGTACGTGCGGTCGGACGAAATCATCCTCTTCGTCAGTCCCGACGGCGGCGGACTCCCGGAGGGTCCCACCGTTCTCGGCCAGAAGGCGGCCGAGCTCGACCAGCTGATCCGCGGCTACCTCGCCGAGCGCGCGGACGTGTCCGCGCGGTTCCGGTCGTTCGTCGGCTCGGCGCGCATCATGAAAGACCCGAAGCACCGCATCGAGCGCCTGGTCTATCGCGGCGTCCAGGAAGCGCGCGATCAGGTCACCCGTCAGACGGTGCGCCAGGAGATCCGGGGCGGCGAGCTGCTGCAGGACGTCATCTCGCGCCGCGACATCCGGCCGGTGTTCCAGCCGGTGTTCGACCTCGCGACCGGCAACATGATCGGCATGGAGGCGCTCTCGCGCGGCCCGCGGGGCAGCGAGTTCGAGAGCGGCGAGACGCTCTTCTCGCTGGCCGACCGCACGGAGCTGCTCGTGCCGCTCGAGCGCGTCTGCCGGCAGCGCTCGCTCGAGGCGGCGGCGGAGGCGAACCCGCGCCGCCAGATTTTCCTGAACCTCTCGCCGGCGGCGGCGTCCGATCCGGAGTTCCTCGGGCCGGTGTTCCGCGACCAGGTGCGGGCGCTCGGGCTCGAGCCCGACCGCATCGTCCTCGAGATCACGGAGCGCACGTACGCCGTGTACGAGGGACTCTTCCGCGAGGTCCTGTCGAAGTTCCGCTCGCAGAACTTCCGCATCGCCGTCGACGACGTCGGCACCGGCTACTCGAACCTGTCCTCGCTCGCGGACATCGAGCCCGACTATCTGAAGTTCGACAACGTCTTCGTCCGCGGCATCGACCGGCGCCAGGTCAAACAGGATCTGCTCGAAGCGCTGATGAGCTTCGCGCGAAAGATGCACACCAAGGTCATCGCCGAGGGCATCGAGACGCGCGAGGAGCTGCGCGTCCTGCAGTCGCTCGGCGTGCCCTACGGCCAGGGATTCCTCCTCGCCCGCCCCATGCCCGTCGGCGACATCGAGCGCTTTGCCTCGATCGCCATCTAAGAGACGTCCCCCGTTCCCTCCGGAAGAGGCGCGTGGGGGTGAGAGACGCGGTAGACTGCGGCGATTTTTTTGGAGGACCGCCATGAAATCCCGGTTCGTCGCTCTCTGTCTGTTCGCGGCTGCCGCGGCGATGACGGGGGCTCCGGCCCCGACCCGGGCCGCGGATCGCCGTCCCAACATCGTCTACATCGTGGCCGACGACCTCGGGTGGAAGGACGTCGGCTTCAACGGCGCCAGGGATCTGAAGACCCCGAACCTCGACGCGCTCGCCGCCGGCGGCGCACGACTCTTGCAGTTTTACGTCGAGCCGATGTGCACGCCGACGCGCGCCGCGGTCATGACGGGCCGGTACCCGTTCCGGTACGGGCTCCAGACGGCGGTCATTCCCGCGGTCTCGGCCTACGGCCTCGACACGAGCGAGTGGCTGTTGCCCCAGGCCTTGAAGGACGCGGGTTACGAGACGGCGATCATCGGGAAGTGGCACCTCGGACACGCGGACAAGAAGTACTGGCCGCGCCAGCGCGGGTTCGACTACCAGTACGGCCCCATGATCGGCGAAGTCGACTACTTCACGCACGAAGTGGAGGGCCGGCTCGACTGGTTCCGCGACAACGAGCCCGTCAAGGAGACCGGCTACACGACGACGCTCCTGGGGAACGACGCGGTGCGCCTCATCGAGCGGCACGACGTCGGCAAGCCGCTCTATCTCTACCTCGCGTTCAACGCGGTGCACACGCCGTATCAGGCGCCCCGGGAGTACGTCGACCGCTTCCCGGACATCGCGGACCCGACGCGGCGCACGTACGCCGGGATGATCGCCGCCATGGACGAACAGATCGGGCGCGTCGTCGCCGCGCTGGACAAGAAGAAGATGCGCGACAACACGCTGATCGTCTTTCACAGCGACAACGGCGGTACCCGCGACGCGATGTTCGCGGGCGTGATCGCAGACATGTCCAAGATCAGGATCCCGTGCGACAACGCGCCGTATCGCGACGGCAAGGGCACGCTCTACGAGGGCGCCACGCGCGTCGCCGGGATCGCCAACTGGCCGGGACACATCCCCCCGGGAACGGTCGACGGCCTGATCCACGTCGTCGACATGTATCCGACGCTGACGGCCCTGGCCGGCGCGTCGACGGCGAAGAGCAAGCCGCTCGACGGCGTGAACATGTGGGACGTCCTGGCGAAGGGCGCGCCGTCGCCGCGCACGGAGATCGTGTACAACGTCGAGCCGTTCCGGGCCGCGATCCGCCAGGGCGACTGGAAGCTCGTCTGGAAGACTTTCCTGCCCTCGAGCGTCGAGCTCTACGACATCGCGAAGGATCCTTCCGAGACGAAGAACGTCGCCGCGGACCATCCCGAGACGGTCGCCGCGCTCCAGAAGCGCCTCGAAGCGCTCGCGAAGGAGAGCGCGAAGCCGCTCTTTCTCGTCGACCAGTTCAAGGTCATCCAGAAGAACATGCACGGCGAGCCGATCCTGCCGACCGACGACGACTTCGCCGGCGTCGAGGAGCCCTGACGCTGCGGAGGCGGTCGCCTTCACGGCCACCGGCGACGTCTCGAGCACGAGCCGCGTCGCGAAGAGAAACCGCGCCACCCGGTCGGCGGGGCCCCCGATCACGTTGTCGTTGTCAGGGATGTAAGCGCGCCGGATCCCCGGCGGTTAGACTAGTCGTGGGGAGGTTAGCTCAGCGGTAGAGCGCCTGCTTTACACGCAGGATGTCGGGGGTTCGAGCCCCTCACCTCCCACCAGGATCGCAGAAGGAGAATTGAGTGACTCGACGTCTCACGGCCATCGGCGGACTTCTGCTCCTCGTCTCGTGCGCGAGCGACAGCATCACCACGAGCTCGTTCGGGCCGCCACAGCGATTCGGTGCGCTGACGGTCATCCGCGGCCTCTACAAGGGCTCGATGCCGGTGAGCGTCGACCAGCTCGCTCAGGTCTACGAGGCCGAGTACGGCTGCGTGATGACGGCTCCCATCGCCCGCGCGTGGACGGTCGACGCGCCGGCGGCGAGCGCCTCGGCCGTCGTCGCCGCCGCGGTCGCCGACGTGCCGAAGCACCCGGAGTTCAAGGACGGCGATACCGTGATCCTTTACGGCACGAGCTATCAGGTTCTCGCCTGCGCTCCGGGCAACGTCGTGAAGGTGAATGCCCGGCTCGCCGCGATGAACACGGCGATCGAGGCCGTGCGCGTGACCGAGAACCAGTCGGCCGTGCGGGACTGCACGCTCCTCCGAAACGAGAACCTCGAGAACGCGAGCCCCTACGCGCAGCGCTGGACGGCCGTCTCCGACGGCGGAGACACGCTCTACGTGCCGCGGGGGCCCGACGGGGCCGGCCAGGCCGCGGTTTACCGCTGCCATTGATCGCCCCGGAGGCCGGAAAATGGTTCGGTCGGACGCCTCGCGGGCTGCCGAACCCTCGCCCGCGTGTGCCTGCCGAGGCTGAAATGGAGTAGCCTTTCTCCAGCACCGGTCGCCGGTTTCCCGGATATTGCTTCCTCCGACCGATTCGATTTTTTGTGCTCCGCGACTTCGCTCGAGGAGGAGTGCATGGACGTCGCGCACCGACGGAGAATCGCTCTCGGTTTCGGCCTGCTCCTCGTGTCGCGTCTGGTGCTCGGACAGACGACGGGAACCCTCGAAGGCCGCGTCACCGACCAGAGCGGCGGCGCGCTTCCGGGCGTCACCGTGGAGCTCTCGGGGCCGCGCCTCCAGGGCCCTCGAACCGCGGTGACGACCTCGACCGGCGAATACCGGTTTCTGAGCCTCATCCCCGGCGACTACGAAGTGACGGCGAGCCTCGAGGGGTTCGCCCGCGCGCAGAGGAAGGCGACCGTTTCCCTGGACGCGCTGACGACGGCCAACCTCGAGATGAAGCTGTCGACCAGCGCCGAGGTCCTCGTCACGGGAGAAGCGCCGCTCATCGACCGGTCCTCGACGACGGCCGGCTCGAGCTACACGGCCAAGGTGATCGACAAGCTGCCGCTGCCCTCCCGCAACTACGCCGACATCGTCTTCACGCAGCCGGGGACCCAGGCCGACAGCGGCGAGACGCAGGGACGCTCTCTCGCGATCTCGATCTACGGCTCGACCTCGGCCGAGAATTCGTTCCTGATCGACGGCGTCAACACGACCAACGTCATCAAGGGCATCCAGGGCAAGGACATCAACAACGAGTTCATCCAGGAAGTCGAAGTCAAGACCTCCGGCTACCAGGCGGAGTACGGCCGCAACACCGGCGGGGTGATCAACGTGATCACGAAGTCCGGCGGCAACGAATTCCACGGCGGCATCTTCGGGTATTACAACAACCTGTCGCTGGCGGCGGACCAGAAGAACACGCTGACTCAGCCATTCACGGAGGTCGGGAACTCGCAGAGCACGACGATCACGACGAAAAACACCCGTTCGGAGGGCGGTCTCGACCTCGGCGGCTTCATGGTCAAGGACCGCGTGTGGTTCTTCGCCGCGTACGACCGCGTCATTACGGGGACGGAGATCCGGCCGACGAGCGGCTTCGCGGAAGGCGTCGACTTTCCGAACACGTACACGGAGAACAAGTACTCGCTGAAGCTGACGTTGAACCTGGCGCCCTCGACGACGCTCCAGGGCGTGTACTTTTCGGACCATCAGTCGCAGGTCGGGACGATCGTCGCCAGTCCTACCGTCGACGATCCGCCCATAACCAACGGCCGCATCGACGTCGGTGGCCCGGATTACGGCGCCCGCCTGAACCAGCTCTTCGGTTCGACCGGCATTCTGACGCTCGCCTACGGCCAGCACGCCGACCGCTACCAGACCAAGCCGCAGCTGCGCAACGGCGTGCTGTTCATCGACACGACCACCAACATTACGAACCCGGGCGTCTTCAACTACATCGGCGGGTACGGGAGCGTCTTCGGCGCCACGCAGAACAACCATTCGACGCGCAACAACTTTTCGGCGACTTACACGGGCTACCTGGGCAACCACGAGTTCAAGGTCGGCGGCGACTACCAGAAGGATTCGACCGCGGGCTCGAGCTATTACACGGGGGAGCAATCCGTCGTCGTTCGGGCGTGCACCCAGGTGGCCACTCGGACGTGCGATCTCGCCTCGGCGCCGATGTGGACGAACGTACTCGGCGACTCCTATCCGGTGTTCTTCGAGCACGATTTTTTCAGCGCCAACGCCGATCCGACGAGCATCGTCGCCGACGCGCCGTTCGTCACGCCGACGAAGCGCTACAGCGGGTTCGTTCAGGATCAGTGGCGCATCATTCCGACGCTGACCGCGAACTTCGGCGTGCGCTACGACGCGGAGACCCTCTACAACAGCGCCGGAGGGAAGGCCTTCAGCCTGAACGACCAGTGGGCGCCTCGTCTCGGGATCACCTGGGATTGGGCCGGCGACGGGACATCGAAGCTCTACGCGTCGGCCGGCCGTTTCTACTACGCCATTCCGACGGACCTGAACGTCCGTGTTTTCACGCCGAGCACCTCCCAGGCGAGCTACAACTACAGTCAGACGAGCCTCGACCGCGTCGACGGCGTTTGCGACACGGGCAACCCGACGCCAGGCTGCGTGCCGCGGCAGTGGCTCGTGCAGGTCGGCACGGTTCACGGCGAGCCTGTCGACCCCGGGATTCGGGCCTCGTATCAGGACGAGTTCACGATCGGCGTCGAGAAGGCGCTCGATCCGACACTCTCCGTGGGCCTGAAGGGCACCTACCGCTCGCTC
>DATJXB010000198.1:0-2440 GCA_035500755.1 Thermoanaerobaculia bacterium
CCGGTGTAGACGTTGCCGACGGAGCCGCGCTGGCCGGCGGCGAGAGTCCCCGTCTTCGAGTTGTAGGCCGCCCCCGACTGGCCGCGCCAGGCGTTGCCGGTCCAGGCGTTGTATCCGCCGCCCGAGCGCGAGACGCCGCTCGCGGCGCCCCACGAGTGGTAGACGTTGCCGGTCGACCAGCGCGCGTAGCCCGGGCCCCAGACCGCGGCGCCGCGCGCGCCCCAGGCGGCGCCGTAGTAGCCGCCGTGCCATCCTCCGTACCAGCCGCCCCACGCGCAGCCCCAGCCCCAGCCGCCCCAGCCCCAGCCGACCGCGACCGTCACGTGGCCCCAGCCCCAGCCGCAGCCGTAGCCGAATCCGTAGGCCCATCCGGTCCACGGCGAGTAGGCGATCCCGATGCCGAACCCGTACGTGACGGGCGGCCCGTACCAGACGGTCCCGATCCAGGGCGTGTAGTAGTAGCCGGTGCCGTAGACGACGACGCCGTTGTAGATGACGGCGCCCTGGTACCCCGGCGTGTAGCCGACGTACACGACGGTCGGGGTCGTGTCGTAGATCTTCACGTACGTCACGTTGTAGACGGGCGACGACGGCGGGATCGCGTAGATCGAGGGCGGCACCGAGGTCGCGACGGTCCACGGCCCGTTCGCGGAGGCGCCGACGAACCAGACGCCGTTCTGGCAGAGGTAGTACGCGCTCGGCGTGACCATGATGATCGGCGACGACGCGTTCACGACGTACTGCAGCTCTGTCCCCTCGATCGGCTTCATCTGCGGCGCACCGTCGATCTGGACCGGCTGGGGCTTCGTCTTCGCGATCTCGACGCCGGCCGTCTGCGGAATCGAGCTCGAGACGACGGCCTCCTGCGCCTGCTGCGTGCCGGGGACCGACGCCTTGACGTTCTCCATCGGGCTGTCGTCGGGGATCGACGCGAAGTCCTTCGGCAGGCTCTCGAACGGCACGAACGCCCACGGCCCCTCGGGGCCGGGCGCCTCGAACCAGCGGCCGGAGAGGAGGACGTACGTCTTCTGGTCGGCGATCGACTTGAAGACGCGCCCGGTCGTGTTCTTGACGTAGAGGAGCTGCGTGCCGTCGATCGGCACGTAGTCCGGCTGTCCGTCGGTGACGATCAGCTCGGTCGGCGAGGTCGCGACGTAGACGACCGGGACGACCTTCTTCAGCGTCGGCTGCTCGACGTCCTTGGCGTCCGGATCGTCGGGGACGCCGCCGGTCAAGGGGTCGCCGGACTTCGCGTCGAGGATCTGCTTGTACGCCGTCGAGAGCGAGGCGGGCGGCTGCGCCGCGACGGTCCACGGCCCCTCCAGGCTCTTCGCCTCGAGCCAGCCGTCGAACACGTGCAGATAGATCGTCCCGGATTTCTCCTTCAGGACGATCGGGCTCGTGTTGATGACGCGTTCGAGGCCGGTCTTCTCCTGCGGGCGCCAGGCCGGCTCGCCGTCGATCAGGACGACGATCGCCGGCACGGTCGAGAAGAGGATCTTCGGCGGCTCGTTCTTCAGCGGCTGGGACTCGCCCTTCTTCGTCTGCGCCAGGATGGCGTCCGCCGCTTCGAGGCGGTCGAGCGCGATCGTGACGCTGCCGCGCTTCGTCAGCGCGTTCTGGAACATCTTCTGGTACGTGTCGTTGGCGGCGGCGGCGGACGGGAAGGTGACCTTCGTGGCCTTGAGGCCGGTGAGCGTGACCATGCGCGTGGTCTTGTCGACGTCGGTCTTCGCGGCACAGAAGAGCACGCCGAAGGTCGGCTCCTTCGCGCCCGGCGCCTGCACGGAGACCGCCGCGTGCCACTCGATCGAGCGGCCGTTCCAGTCGTCGAGCTGCGGCGCGTAGAGGCTGATCGTCGAGCCGTCGGCGGCGGTCAGTACCCGCGGCCAGCGGTCCGGCGGGGCCGTCGAGGGTGCCGACGTCTTCGAGGCCGGAGCCGTCTTCGCCGCGGCGGACTGAGCGAGCAGCTCCGGGGGAGTCGCGAGCGCGATCGACAGGACGAGAGCGAGGGCGCCATCGGCGCAATGCAGTCGGATTCTCATCGAGAGGATCTCCTCGGAAAACGCGAAGCATACAATGGCGATGCTCCAAAACGAGATCGCGAGGAAGGCCCATGACGCGTCGACTGATTTTGGCGGCCGCGCTCGGCGCCCTGTGCGCCTCGGCCGTTGGAGCCCAGAACATCCCCGGCTCCTGGGAGCTGACCGGGATCGGCGGCGGCTCCTTCAGCCACTCGATCCTCGACCTGCCGGCGGCCGACGTGAGCACCGCGACGACGTACGAGTACGGCGCGCGGCTCGGCTACAACCTCTCCTGGGGCGTCGAGCTCGAGGCGGCGTGGACCTACGCGAAGCCGAACCTCACCGCGAGCCCCACCCTGCCCGACGGCCCGTCCGGAACGGTCGGCGCCGTCAAGACGAACACGTACGAGATCGAC
>DATJXB010000199.1:0-19463 GCA_035500755.1 Thermoanaerobaculia bacterium
AGCGGACCACGGCGCGCACGAAGCGCTCGTCGGCCGCGGCCGGCGTCTCCTCCGGCCGGTAGGCTCTCCAGGCGGCCGCGGCGCGGGCGTCGGCCCGGCACACCGGGCACGCGAACACGTGGCTTTCGTTGTCGCGGGAGCCCCGGCAATCTCGATCTCTCATGGACGTTCCTCCTCGAAACGGGCGCGAATCTTCCGCCGCGCCCGGTGCATGCGAACTCTCACGGCCGTGACGCTCAGGTCGAACCGCTCGGCGATGATCCGGTCGGGGACGCCGTCGACTTCCCGCGCGATCATGATCTCCCGGTCGAGCGGCGGCAGCGACGCCAGCGCCGCGCGGAGCAGGTCGAGGTCCTCGTGGCGGGCCTCCTCGTTCTCCCGCGCCGGGGGAGCGTCCGGCAGCGGCGACTCGGGGCGGCGCCGCCGGATGATGTCGATGGCGCAGCGGATCGCGATCGCGCGGACCCAGGCGCGGAAGCTCGACTCCGGACGATAACGGTCGAGCGCGCGGAACGCCTTGACGAAGGCTTCCTGCGCCGCGTCCTCGGCCAGCCCCGAGTCCCGCGTGACGCGCCGCGCCGCCGCGAGGACGATAGGCGCCGCCCCGCGCACGAGCGCGGCCATGGCGTCCTCGTCGCCCTCCCGGGCTCTTCGAACGAGGACGTCTTCGTCGACCGGAACCCGCGCCGGGGGCGGAGCCGGCGCGGTCACCAGGCGGAGCGTCAGCTTTCGCCTCTCAGGAAGCTCGCGAGCGACTGGAGCTGGTCGTCGCCCTTCTTCCCCATCTTGTCGTGGAAGGCCAGAAACTTCTGCTGCTGGATCGGCGTCAGGATCGGCCAGATCTCCGAGCGGATCTTGACGATCAGGAGCGCGCCCTCGCCGTGGACGGTGCCCACCTGCGCGGCGAGGCTGCGGATCGCGGCCTCGTCGGACGGCTGGGCGACCACCGCGTCGTGAAGGGCTTTGCGCGCGTCCATCCCCGCCTTGACCTGGGCGAGGATCTCGTCGGCGTGCGTTTTCAGGACCCCGCGGACCGAGGTCTTCTGGGCGTCGGTCAGCTCGAGGCGGCTGGCAATGTGCTCGAACATCCGGGAGGCCCTGGGGCCGCCGTGGCCGGTGTCTGGATCCATCTGCCGCCCGAACAGCCGTCCGGCGAACAGGCCCATCACGGCCAGAACCGCGATCCCCGCGGCGATCAGAATGGAGCGTCTCACCTGCTGGATACTCATCGAAAATCTCCTGTACCACTCCTCAGAACGCGCCGCCGGCCTAAAAGATTACCGTTTCTGAGAAGGGGCTAAACTGCCCGAGGTGGAGCGCAAATACGTCCTGCGGACCCCGGTCCGGCTCACGTCCTACCGGGTGGACTACGACCGGGAGTTGAACGACGAGCAGCGCGAGGTCGTCCTGGCCGGCAACGGGCCGATCCTCGTCATCGCGGGGGCCGGCTCCGGCAAGACGCGCACCCTCGTCTACCGGGTCTCCCGCCTGATCGAGTCGGGCCACGACCCGTCGCGGATCCTGCTCCTGACCTTCACCAACAAGGCCGCCCGCGAAATGCTCCGCCGGGTCGAAGAGCTCCTCGCCGTCGACACCCGCCGCCTGATGGGAGGGACCTTCCACTCCGTCGGCAATCGCCTGCTGCGCCGGTTCGGGGGGCGGCTCGGGCTCGGCCCGAACTTCACGATCCTCGACCCCGAGGACGCCCGCGAGATGCTGGAAGCGGCGACCTCGGACCGCGGCGTGCCGACCCTCGAGCGGCGCTTCCCGAAGGGTGACGTGCTCCTCGACCTCTACTCGTACACGATCAACACCGGCCGCACGTTCACGGAGGTCCTCGCCGAGCGCGCCCCGCACTTCGGCGAGCTCGAGACCGAGATCGTCGCGGTGTTCCAGCGCTACCGCGAACGCAAACGCGCCGCCAACGCGTGCGACTACGACGACCTGCTTCTCCAGTGGCGCCGCCTGCTCGACGAGGCGCCGGAGGCGGCGGCGCAGCTGTCGGCATCGTACGACCACATCCTCGTCGACGAGTACCAGGACACGAATCGCCTCCAGGGCGACATCGTCGACGCGATGGCGCGCGTCAAGAAGAACGTCACCGTCGTCGGCGACGACGCCCAGGCGATCTATTCGTTTCGCGGCGCCTCGTTCGAGAACATCCTCGGCTTTCCGAAGCGCTACCCCGACGCGAAGACGTTCCGACTGACCCGCAACTACCGGTCGACCCCGGAGATCCTGGCGCTCGCCAACGCGTCGATCGCGCACAACGAGAAGCAGTTTCCGAAAGAGCTCGAGGCCTCGCGCGAGCCGGGACCCCTGCCGGCCGTGGTCGCGCTGCCCGACATCCCGGATCAGGCCAGCTTCGTCGGTCAGCGTCTTCTCGAGTGGCGCGACGAGGGCGACCGCCTCCAGGACCTCGCCGTCCTCTACCGGGCGCACTACCAGGCGCTGGAGCTCCAGATCGAGCTCGTGCGGCGGGGGATCCCGTACGAGATCCGATCGGGCACGCGCTTCTTCGAGCAGCGCCACGTCAAGGACATCCTCGCGTTCCTGCGTCTGCTCGTCAACCCGAAGGACGAGCTCTCGTGGAAGCGGGCGCTCAAGATCTTCCCGCGCGTCGGCGAACGCTCGGCCGCCGCCGTCTGGCAGGCGATCGGCGACAAACCCGATCCGCTCGCGGCGTTCCGGAAGCTCGACGCGGGCGGCGGCGCCTTCGGCCGCGGTGGCGAGGCCGCGCTGAAGCCGTTTCGCTCGATGCTCGCGCGCCTCGACGGCCCGGCCCTGCGCTCGTCGCCGGCCGAGGCGATCCGGTCGGTCGTCGAGGACGTCTACCGCGACTACGCCCGCGCCAAGTTCCCCAACGGCGACGCGCGTCTCGACGACCTCGAGCAGTTCGCCCAGTTCGCCCAGAGCTATGCCTCGGTGCCGGATTTCCTCGAGGAGGTCGCCCTGTTCAACGAGCTCTCCGGCGAGGACGTCGTGCCCGGCGAGCCCGACGACGACAAGGTGGTGCTTTCCTCGATCCACCAGGCCAAGGGCCTCGAGTGGAGCCGCGTGATCGTCATGGGCCTGTCGGAGGGGCGCTTCCCCAACTACCGCGCCGGCGCGACGGACGAGGGACTCGAGGAGGAGCGGCGGCTCTTCTACGTCGCCGTCACGCGCGCCAGGAACGAGCTCGCGCTCGTCTACCCGATGCTCGCCCGCGACCGCTACGGCGTCGACGTGATCCTCGAGCCCTCGCGGTTCGTGACGGAGCTTCCCGACGGCGTCTCCGAGCGCTGGACGATCGAGCGCGAACCGGCGCCGGAGGAGGGCGCGGCGACGCGGGCGGACGAGACGGTGCACTGACTCGCCGGGCGCGCCGGGAGTAAAATGGGCGTGTAGCGACGATGCGCGACGACATCTACTCCGCGATCTGCCGCGAGGCCTTCGAGTCCCGCCAGCGGGACCTGACGACTTTCGTGGACAACGGCATGGCGGGCATGTCGGGCCGGCTCGAGAGGACGCTGCTCAAGCTGCCGTCCGGCTACTTCCTCCTCGGCCTCGGCCCCTACAACGCGGGCCTCGTCAAGCTCGACTTCGACGAGCTCCTGATCGGCCGGGAGGTTCCCGAGTTCATCGGCGTGGGCATGCCGGTGACGGGTTTCCGCGTCTCGTCGCCCGACGCGTTCCTGAACACGGAGGTTTCCCGCCTGCACGCCAAGGTCGTTCGCCGGCGGGAGGGTGATGGCCCGAGCTACCGCCTCGTGGACATGCGCTCGACCTGCGGCACGTACTTGAACGGCGACGCGCTCCCGGTGCCCGACGACCTCGAGGGCGTCAGCGAGGACGACTGTGCCCGGCCGCTGCGCTCGGGCGACTTCTTCTCCCTCGGCCCGTCGGCCGTGAACCTGTTCCTCTTCTTCCAGAAGTAATAACCGCGGGAACCCCCGGGGACGGGGCTACTGACCGACGGGAACGTCGACCGAGCGCGCCAGCACTTCCTCGCCCACGTCGAACGCGGACGGCATGATGCTCGTCATTCCGGAAGCGTCCCAGATCCCCATCAAGCGCAGCGGCGGACGGTAGATGTGCAGCGAGACGGCGCGCGGCGACGCGGTGGTCAGGCGGTGCAGGACGGTCGGGCCGATGTCCGACAGATCCCCCTCGGGGCGTGTCCGGCTGTCGGCGAGCTCGGGCCGGTCGTCGGGCGTGGTGAAGCGCTCCTCGACGAGGCTCCCGGAGAGCATCGCCATGCCCCCCATGACGCCCCGATGGTCGTGGATCGGCGTGATCTGGCCGCTCGACCACGCGATCAGCATGACCTCCCAGTCCTCCCAGAGCAGGATCGGGTGGCGCATGTAGCGCTCGGTCGAGAAGCGGATCCGATCGACGTATCGCTCCGTTTCCTGCGCAACCTTCTGACAGAGAATCCCGGGCGTCGCGCGCTCGGGTCGGCTGCACGTGTCGCGGATCACGTCCTTGACCAGTTCGGCGAGGTTCACGTCCGGGAATTCTAGGACGATTCTTGGCGTCCCGGCGGGCGTTTTTTTTGCCCGGGTCCCCGGTGTCGGGATCGTGCTAGGGTTCCCGACCGCATGAAAATCGCGGTGATTCCGGGCGACGGCATCGGCGTGGACGTCACCGCCGAGGCCGTCAAGGTCCTGGAGAAGGTCTCGTCCCGGCGCGGCCTGACGTTCGTTCCCGTCTACTTTCCCTGGAGCGCCGATCACTATCTGAAGACCGGCGAGACCGTGCCGCCCGGCGGCTTCGACGATCTCTCGCGGAACTACGACGCGATCTTCATGGGCGCCTTCGGCGACCCGCGCGTGCCCGACATGAAGCACGCCGCCGACATCCTCCTCGGCGCGCGGTTCACGCTCGACCTCTACGTCAACTACCGGCCGGTGCGCTGTCTCGACGACCGCCTCTGCCCGCTGAAGGGTTTCGGCGCGAAGGACGTGGACTTCGTCGTGTTCCGCGAGAACACGGAAGGCTCGTACGTCGGCTCGGGCGGGCACCTGAAGAAAGGCACCCCCGACGAGGTCGCCGTGCAGGAGGACGTCTCGACGCGCAAAGGCGTCGAGCGGATCGTCCGCTACGCGTTCGAGTTCGCCAAGGCGCGCGGCAAGAAGCGCGTGCTCATGTCGGACAAGTCGAACGCGATGCGGTTCGTCGGCGACCTCTGGCAGCGAACCTTCTGGGAGACGGCGAAGGAGTACCCGGGGATCGAGGCCTCGCATCTCTACGTCGACGCGCTCTGCATGCAGATGGTCAAGGACCCGCGCCAGTTCGACGTGGTCGTGACGAACAACATGTTCGGCGACATCGCGACGGACCTCGGCGCGGCGCTGCAGGGGGGGCTCGGCATGGCCGCGTCCGGCAACCTCCACCCGGGGCGCGTTTCGATGTTCGAGCCGGTCCACGGCTCGGCGCCCAAGTACGCCGGGACCGGGAAGGCCAATCCGTTCGGGGCGATCCTGACCGCGGCGCTTCTCCTCGACCATCTCGGCCATGCGGCGGAGGCCTCGGCCGTCGAAGCCGCCGTGGGCGAGTGTGTGCGCGAGGGCGCGGCCACGGCGGACGTGGGCGGCTCGCTCACGACGTCGCGGGCCGGCGACGCGGTCTGCGAGCGCCTGCGGCTGTAGCCGTTCGGGGGCTTGGTCGGCGGCGCGGGCTCCCTGCTACAATTGAGGCAAGGAGAAACGGCAGATGTCTAATGTTGCGCGCAAGCTCCTTCCCCTGTTCGCCGCGGCCGTGGTTCTCGTCGCGTTTTCGACGACGGCCGTCTACGCCCAGAAATCGTTCCTGAGCTCCGACGACGCGAAGGAGAAGGACGAGCCCCAGAAGTTCCTTCCCGACTACGACAAGCTCGTCAAGGGCAAGGACGCCGACTGGGTGTATTTCCCCGACGGCGCTCTGAAGGGCAAGAGCTTCCTGGTCAAGGAATTCGTCAACAACGGCAAGGGTCGCGAAGCCAAGGAAGCCGCCTCCTACGGCAAGGAGTACATGGAGCAGTGGCTCCAGAAGCAGGGCTTCGACGTCGTCGACAAGGGGGCCGCCGACTACACGGTCGAGGGCAACATCTTCAACGCCTGGGAGCCGAGCGGGGCCGCGCGGGTCTGGGGCGGATGGGGAGCCAACCCGGGGGTCGGCATCGAGCTCCTGATCAAGAACAAGAGCGGCGCGGTCGTCGCCGAGCTGCGGCAGAAGGCCAAGGGGTCGACGATCCACGACGCGGTCGAAAACGGCCTCGAGGATTGCGCCAAGTCGATCGCCAAGGGGAAGTAGTCGCGGAGGCGGGGACAGGTATAAACCCTTGCCCTTCAGCGGCTTGAGTTCCAGGAAGGGGCGCCTCGAGGCGCCTCTTCGTTTTGCCGTGGTACCGTTTCCCCCCTCAAGGAGCAGCGCCGATTTCTGACCCCAGCCACGCGGTCGCCCTGCCCGACACGGGTCTGACCGCCCTCTTCGGAATCGCCGACGAGAACCTCCGGTCGATCGAGGAGGCCTTTCAGGTCCGCCTGCAATCCCGGGGCAGCGAGATCTCCGTCCTCGGGGAGGGCCCGGGGCCCGACGCCGCCCGGCGGCTGCTCACGGGCCTGTCCGACCTGATGGCGGGGGGGTACCCCCTCCAGCGGAGCGACGTCGCCACCGCGATCCGCGTTCTGAAGGAAGACCCGGCCTCTTCGCTCGTCGAGTTCTTCACCGACAGCCCCTTCGGCGAGACCCTGAAGTCGACGGTCACGACCCGCAACATCAAGCAGCGGATCTACGCCCAGACGATCGACCGGCACGACCTCGTCTTCGCGATCGGGCCGGCCGGGACGGGGAAGACCTACCTGGCGGTGGCGATGGCCGCGGCGGCCCTCGTCGAGAAGAAGGTCAAACGCATCGTCCTCGCGCGTCCGGCGGTCGAGGCCGGCGAGCGGCTCGGCTTTCTCCCGGGCGATCTCGTCGAGAAGGTCAACCCGTACCTGCGGCCGCTCTACGACGCGCTCTACGACATTCTCGGCTACGAGAAGACGGCGAAGCTCCTCGAGCGGGGCGTCATCGAGGTCGCCCCGATCGCGTTCATGCGCGGCCGGACGCTCAACGACGCGTTCATCATCCTCGACGAGGCGCAGAACACGACGTCCGAGCAGATGAAGATGTTCCTGACGCGCATCGGCTTCGGCTCCAAGGCGGTCGTCACCGGCGACATCACGCAGATCGACCTGCCTCAGGGGAAGACCTCGGGCCTGCGCGAGGCGCAGCAGGTCCTTTCGCGGATCTCCGCGATCAAGTTCGTGCTCTTCGACGAGCGCGACGTCGTGCGCCACAGCCTCGTCCAGTCGATCATCACGGCGTACGAGGCCCTGGACCGCGAGCGGGAAGCCGCTGCGGCCGCGGGCTCGCGCGGACCCGGTCACCCGGGCCCGGCGGCTTCCGGGCGCTGAGGCGGCCGCCCATGTCGGCCGACGCGCCCCGCGGGCGCACGACGATCGATTTCCAGAGGCCTCCCGGGCCGCCGTCGAAGGACGACCGTCCGGCCGCCCGGAAAGTCCGGCCGCTGCTCTGGGCCGCGATCTACGTCGTCGTCACGACACTCTGCTTTTCGCCGACGCTGTCGTTTCGCGACAAGCCGGCCGTCCCGGGCATGGTCGCCGCCCGCGACGTCGTCGCGCCGCGCGAGCTGATCGTCCCCGACCCGGACGCCACGGCGCGGCGCCGCGCCGAGGCCTCCGCGGAGGTCCTGCCGGTCTACGACTTCGACGCCCAGGCGCCGGCGCGGTTCGAGTCGCAGCTGCGCGAGTCCTTCGACGGCGCGCGGACCGCATACGCGAAGGTCCGCCCGAAGGGCCGCGTCACGACCGAGCTCGCCGACGCCTTCGGCCTGCCGATCGGCGACGAGGCGCTGGCGGCGCTCGCCCGCCAGGGGTTCTCGAAGGACCTGGAAGACCGCTTTGCGATCATCGGCCTCGACCTGTACCGCGGCGGCGTCGTGGATCATCGCGACCTGCCGCCCGAGGCCCGCAGCCGCGGCCTCACGGCGCGCGATACGTCGTCGGGCAAGGAATCCAAGCGCCGTGAGAGCGGGGCCGTGGAGTACGGCAACGAGACGCGCGCGGCGGTCGCCACCCGCCTGGCGGAGAGTCCCTTCACGCCGCGCGAGCGCGCGGAGGTCGCGGCGTTCCTGGCGGCGACGCTGCGGCCGAGCCTGGTCTACGACGCGGGCCTGACCGCCGAGCGGCGCAACGACGCGTCGCGGTCGGTCGAGAGCGTGTTCACGCGCATCCCGCGCGGCAAGGTCATCGTCCGGCGCGGGGACGAGATCACGCCCCGGACGGCGCAGTGGATCGCGGCCGTCCGGGCCTCGGCCTCGGATCCGTCGTCCTGGGTCAAGGTCACGGGCGTTCTCATCCTGCAGATCCTCGCCGCGTGGGCGTTCTGGCTCGACGCGCGGCGGCAGCGGCGCCGCCGGCGCGAGAGGTCGACCGGCGTCGTGTACGGCTCGGTCCTGGCGACCGGCCTCGTCTTCGCCCTCGTGACGCGCGCGGCCTTCGCGATCGCCCAGGCGCTGTCGCCGAGTCTCGAGGGCGCCTCGGGCGCGGTGAACTTCGCGATTCCGTTCGCGGCGGGGCCGATCGTGGTCAGCCTCGTCGCCGGGATGGGGCCGGCGCTCCTCGTGGCGCTGGTGTTCTCGATCGGCGCGGGCGTGCTCATGGGGCTTTCGTTCCCGTTCGCGCTCTTTGCGGTCGTGGGCTCGCTCGCCGGGATCTACGGTCTCGGCCGCGTCGGGGCGCGGAGCGTCCTGCTCTTCCTCGGAGGAGTCGTCGCGGCCGGCAACCTCGTCGCGATCTCGGCCCTCCACTTCCTCAACGCGGGCCCGTGGGGCTGGGACTTCTTCTACGACGCGCTCGCCGGCGTGGCCGGCGGCGTGACGGTCTCGATGGTGGTGGCGCTGCTGCTGCCGGTGTTCGAGCACCTCTTCTCCGTCGTCACGGATATCCGGCTGCTCGAGCTCTCGAACCAGAACCTGCCGCTGCTGCGGACGCTCGCGCTCGAAGCGCCCGGCTCGTATCAGCACTCGCTGATGCTCGGCCACCTCGCCGAAGCCGCCGCCGAGGCGATCGGCGCCGACTCCCTGCTCGCCCGCGTGTCGGGCTACTACCACGACATCGGGAAGACGAAGATGCCGGACTACTTCATCGAGAACCAGGCCAAGGGGTTCAACCGGCACGACCGCCTGGAGCCCTCGATGAGCGCGCTCATCATCGCGGCGCACGTCAAGGAAGGCGTCGAGATGGCGCACCGGGCCCGTCTTCCGGAGCCGATCGTGACGGCGATCCGCGAGCACCACGGCACCAAGCTGATCCGTTACTTCTACCAGAAGGCGGTCAGCAAGGCGGCGCCGGGCGAGGAAGTCGCAGAAGTGGAATATCGGTATCCGGGCCCGAAGCCGTCGACGCGGATTCTCGGGATCCTGATGATCGCCGATGCCGTCGAGGCCGCCTCGCGAACGCTCGTCGAGCCGACGCCCGCGAAGATCCGGGCGATGATCCGGCAGATCGTGGACGACTGCCTGCGCGACGGTCAGTTCGACGAGTGCGACCTGACGATGCGCGACCTCTCGATCATCGCCGACGCGCTCGAGCGGACGGTGGCGACCGTTTTCCATCACCGCATCGACTATCCCGGCTTCGACTTCAACCGGGAGCGTTCGCGGCGCCGGCCCGCAGACACCGCGACGGGGCCGAGGGCGGTGTGATGGAGGTCGACGTGCAGGCCCGTGTCGCGGGCGCCCCGCCGCTGGCGCGAGTCCGCCGGCTTCTCGCCCGCGTGGCCCGGGCGGCGCGCGCCCGGGGAACCGGCGTCTCGGTGCTCTTCTGCGCCGACGGGCGCATGCGGACCCTGAACCGCCGCTACCGGGGCAAGGACCGGTCCACCGACGTCCTCGCCTTTCCGGCGGGCCCGGCCGTGGGCGGCTACCTCGGCGACATCGTCATCTCCGTCCCCTACGCGGCCCGCGAGGCCCGGCGCCGGCGGGAGCCGGCCGACCGCGAGATGGACCGGCTCCTGCTTCATGGATTCCTGCACCTGATGGGCTACGACCACGAGACCGACGACGGGCAGATGGAAGCGCTCGAGACGCGCCTGCGCCGGCGCCTGCGCATCGCGGACCTCGCCGCGAGAGAACCGCAATGATCGCGATCGTCTCCGCGGCCTTCTGCTACGGCGCGTTCCTGCTCTTCGAGTCCTTCGCGCTGGCCCTCGACCGCCTCTCGCCGATCAAGATCCGGGGGCTTCTCGAGGAACATCCGGAGCGCGCCCGCATCCTCTCGGGGGCCGGCGAGGTGGAAATCGTCCGCACGACGACGAAAGTCCTCGTCCAGGCGCTGCTGCTCGCGGGCCTGCTGACCACGGTGTCGGCCCTCGAGACGTACGAGGTGCCGCGGCCCTGGCTGTGGGGAGGCGCGTTCTTCGTGGTCGGCTGGATGCTGACCGAGATCGCGATCCTGCGCCGCGACGCGAACCGCGATCCCGAGCGCATCGTCGCGAGCCTGCTGCCGCTCGTCACCGCGGCGTCCTGGCTGCTGTTGCCGATCGGCTTTCTGATCCGGCGCATCTTCGCGGGACGGGCCCCGGCGCCCGAGCGGCCGCCGGAGGCGACCGAGCAGGAGGTCCGCGCTTACATCGACGTCGGCCGCCAGGAGGGCATCCTCGAAAAGGACGAGGAGAAGCTCCTGATGTCGATCGTCGACTTCGGCGACACGCGCGTGCGCGAGGTGATGACGCCGAGGACGGACATCGTGTGGATCGACGTCGCCGCTTCGCTGCGCGTGCTGCTCGACCTCTTCGTCGAGTCCAAGTACTCGCGGATCCCGGTGGTCCGCGGCTCGATCGACACGGTCGTGGGCGTCGTGCACGTCAAGGACGTCCTCGAGGCCGTGCGGGCCGGCAGCTCGGGCACCGTCGCGGCGGTGATGCGCGAGGCGTACTTCGTGCCCGAGACGAAGAAGGTCTCGGAGCTCCTGCGGGAGCTCCAGCGCCGGCATCTGTGGATGGCCATCGTCGTCGACGAGTACGGCGGCGTGTCGGGTCTCGTCACGGTCGAGGACCTGCTCGAGGAGATCGTCGGCGAGATCTCCGACGAGCACGAGGACGAGCGCGAGCCCGTGTCGAAGGCGGGGGAGAGCGCGTTCTCGGTCTCGGGCAAAGCCAACATCGAGGTCGTCCGCGACCTCTTCACGCGGGGACCGGAGGGCGAGGAGTTCACGACGGTCGGCGGGTTCCTGACGAGCCGCCTCGGGCACATCCCCAAGGCGGGCGAGACCTACCGCGAGTCGGACCTGCGGTTCACCGTCGAGGAAGCGGACCGGCGCCGCGTTCACCGGGTCCGCATCGAACCGGTGGGCTCGGGGGCGCCGACGCCCGCGCCGTCCTCGGTCGGCAAGAGCTCGTCGAGCGCGTGAGGGTCGGCGAGGTCGCGGTCGTCGGCCGACCGAACGCCGGCAAGTCCACGCTGGTCAACGCCCTCGTCGGCGAGAAAGTCGCCATCGTTTCGGACAAGCCGCAGACGACGCGCTCCCGGATCCTCGGCGTCGCGCGGCGGCCGGAGGCCGAGATCGCGCTCGTCGACACGCCCGGCATCCACCGGCCGAAATACCGAATGAACGCGGCGATGGTCCGCGACGCGACCGACGCCCTGGCGTCGGCCGACGCGATCCTCTTCGTCGTGGACGCGCTCGAGGAGCGCGGTTCCGGCGACGCCGGGATCGGCGAGCTCGCGTTGAGGGCGGGCGCGCCGGTCGTCCTGGCGGTCAACAAGATCGACCGGCTGAAGAAGGACGCGCTGCTGCCGCTTCTGGCTGCGCTGTCGCAGACGCCTCCGTACGGGAGCATGCCGGATCTCGTGCCGGTGTCGGCGAAAACGGGCGAGAACGTGGACCGGCTGTTCGCCGTTCTGGCGAGCCGGCTCCCGGAGGGCGACGCGGCCTATCCCGACGACTTCCTGACGGCGACCCCGGAGACCGAGTGGATCGGCGAGGTCATCCGCGAGAAGTTGCTCGAGCGCACGCGGGACGAGCTTCCCTTCGCGCACGCGGTCGTCGTCGAGTCGGTCGAACCGGGCGCGGGCAAGGACATCACCGTCGTGAAGGCGACGATCGTGGTCGAGCGCGAAGGCCAGAAGGGCATCGTCGTCGGCAAGGGCGGCGCCATGATCCGCGCGATCGGGACGGCCGCGCGCGAGGAGCTCGAGCGCGAGCTCGGCCGCCGGCTCTTCCTCGAGCTGACCGTCCGCGTGCAGCCCGACTGGCGCAACGACGAGCGATTCCTGAGCCGGCTGAGGCGGGAAGGGGACTAATCCCCCCTCACCCCAACCCTCTCCCCCCTGCGGGGGGCGAGGGGGTCTCTTATCGGGCGGCTTCGCAAGGCATGCGGTCTGCTCTTCGGGGGCCAGGGAAATCTCCTCTGCCTGTGGGGGACAAGAGGGGAGTCTCTTGCCCGGCGGCGCCCTAATGATCCCCTCTCCCCCCAACGGGGGGAGAGGGCCAGGGCGGCCTACCGAACCGCGTTGCGGAGGCGCTCGGCGAGGTCGTGGAGCGATTCGGCGAGGGACTCGCGGAGGCGCTCCATCTCGGCGAAGAGCAGCGCGTCGGACTCGTGCCGGCGGACGCGCTCCTCGAGCAACGGCGCGATCTGCGAGCGGATGTCCTCGGCCTCGCGCCGCCCGAGCTGGGTCTTCTCCTCGAACGCGGACTCGAGCTCGCGGTGCTGGCGCAGGGCGTTCTCCAGCCGGCCCTCGACGTCGACCACCTTCTCGGAAAGAGGCGGCAGCGCCCCGATCCGGGCCTCGAGCTGCGGGATCGTCTCGGCGAGGTAGCGCACGGAGGTCATCTGGTCCTCGTGCGACCCCGTCTGCGAGAGCAGCACCGCGGCCTGCTGCTCGACGGCCTGGATCTTGTCGTTGAGCGAGTGGAGGGCCATGCCGAGGTCGTCGGCGTCCTTGCGCGAGCGCGTGGCCTCGCTCCCGAGCCGCTCCTCGAGGCCGCGGAGACCGACCTCGAAGGCGCGCAGCGCGCCCTCGATCTCGCCGTGGCGCGCGGCCATGCCGTCGACCGGCTCGACGCGGCGGTGGAGGTTCTGGAGAGCGTCCTGGAGCCCCGCCACGCCCTTCTCGAGCGTGCCGAGGCGGTCGCCGAGCGACGCGAGGTGCTCGAGCGTGGCAGCGACGCGCTCCTGCATCGCGGAAACGGATTGGTCGAGTCTCTCGGCGGCTTCCCGCTCGCGCGCCGCGCGGCCCTCGGCTTCCTGGAGGCGCTGCTCGAGAAGCTCCAGGCGCTCGGATCCCGCCTCGCCGGCGGCGAAGAAGGCCGGCTCCTGGCGCGGGGCGGCTTCGGCCCGCCGCGGCGCCGCGGGGGCGTCGGGCTCGATCACGATCCCTTCGTCCTCTTCGACGGCATCGGCCTCGGTGAGCTCCTCGGGCGGCTCGATCGTGCTGCCGATCTCTTCCATGCCGATGACGTCCATCTCGATCGTGGCCGAGCTCGGCGCGAGCTCGACCGGCGGCCCCGGCTCGAGGCCCGGAGGCTCGGGGACGGCGTACGGCGACACGCCGTCCTCGTCGTCCACGCCGCGGCCGAGCTCGGTCGTGTCGAAGGGCGCCTCGTCCGACACCGGCGGCACGAGAGACAACGGCCGCGACGAGGGCGCCGGCACCTTGGGGATCTGCACCGTCGATTGAGACTCGCGCTTCAGGAGCGAGTCCTTCCAGGTCTGGAGGTCGTCCTGCCGCTCCTCGGGGATCTCCTCGGCCGGCCCGGGCGGCTCCTCGGCGCGCCGGCCCTGCAGGCGGCGCAGCAGGTCGACGAACGTCAGCTTCGAGATCAGCTTGAAGGTCTCGGTGACGCCGCGGCCCGCGCTCGCGACGGCCTCGACGAACGGGTACGACGAGAGGCCGAGCGCCTCCTGCATCGCGTCGACCGCGAGGATGTCGGCGAGGTCGCGCTTGTTGTACTGAATGACGATCGGGATCTTCTCGAAGGAGATGTCGTTGGACTTCAGGTTGTCCTTGAGGTTCTGCCAGCTCTCGAGGTTCTTGGGCAGCATCGTCCACTGGGAGTCGGCGACGAAGACGACGCCGTCGACGCCCTTGAGGACGACGCGCCGCGTCTCGTTGAACGCGGTCTGGCCGGGGACCGTCGCGAGCTGGAAGCGGATCTTGTAGCCCTTGATGTCGCCGAGCTCGACCGGAAGCAGGTCGAAGTAGATCGTGCGGTCGGTCTGAGTCTGGAGGTTCAGGAGCTTGCCGGCGGTGCCCGGCTCGAGCCGGTCGTGCAGGACCTTGAGGTTCGTCGTTTTCCCGCAGAGGCCGGGGCCGTAATACACGATCTTGGCCGTCAGCTCTCGGGTGGCTGCGTTGTAGATGACCATCGGTGCGCCTAAGTAGTGCGTATTTTACCGCCGATCCAAGCCGCTTCGACGTGATTTCCGTCGCTTCCTTGACCGGGGCGGGGCGACCCCATAGACTCGCGCGGATTTGAGCGAAGACCTGATCCGAAAGGCGCGCATCCTCGACGGCGACCGCATTCGGCGGATGGTGGATCGCATGGCGCACGAGATCGCCGAGCGCCAGAAGGACCTGCCCGGGCTCGCGCTCATCGGCATCCGGACGCGCGGCGTGCCCCTGGCCACGCGGCTGGCGGCCCGGCTGTCGGATCTCGTCAAGCAGAACTTCCCGGTCGGCACCCTCGACATCACGCTCTACCGCGACGACCTCTCGACGGTCGCGCCGCAGCCCCTCCTGAAGAAGACGGAGATCGACTTCGACCTGAACGGCCGGACCGTCCTCCTCTGCGACGACGTGCTCTTCACGGGCCGGACGATCCGCGCGGCGCTCGACGGGGTCATCGACCTCGGCCGGCCGCGGGCGATCCGCCTCGCGGTCCTGATCGACCGCGGCCACCGCGAGTTCCCGATCGAGGCCAACTACGTCGGCAAGAGCGTCCCGACGGCGAACCGCGAAGTGATCCAGGTCCTCTTCCAGGAGACCGACCGCACGGACGAAGTCTGGATCCTCGAAAGGCCGCAATAACAGGGTGACGGTCGCGAGCCTGCGCTCCAAGGACCTCGTCGGGATCGAGCCGCTCTCTCCCGACGAGATCACGCTTCTGCTCGACACCGCGGAGTCCATGCGCGCGATCGGCCAGCGGTCGATCAAGAAAGTGCCGGCGCTGCGCGGCCGGATGGTCGTCAACCTCTTCTTCGAGGCGTCGACGCGCACGCGCTTCTCCTTCGAGACCGCCGAGAAGTGGCTGTCGGCCGACTCGTTGAACTTCGCCGCGAAGGGAAGCTCGGTCGAGAAGGGCGAGTCGCTCCTCGACACCGCGAAGAACCTGCAGGCGATGTCTCCCGACCTGATCGTCATCCGCCACGGGTCGCCGGGCGTGCCGCACTTTCTCGCGCGGCACCTGAAGGCGGGCGTCGTGAACGCCGGCGACGGCGCCCACGAGCATCCGACGCAGGCGCTGCTCGATGCCCTGACGATCCGCCAGCGGCTCGGCCGCCTCGATGACCTGAAGGTCTCGATCGTCGGAGACATCGCCCACTCCCGCGTCGTGCGGTCGAACATCTGGCTCCTGAAGAAGATGGGGGCCCGCGTCGTCGTGTGCGGCCCGCCGACGCTGCTGCCGCCGCGGATCGAAGAGATGGGCGTCGAGGCGACGACCGACTTCGACCACGCGCTCGACGGCGCCGACGTGGTGATGATGCTCCGGATGCAGCTCGAGCGGCAGGGCAAGTCCCTCTTCCCGTCGGTGCGCGAGTACTTCCGGCACTACGGCCTCGACGCGAAGCGCCTGGCGAAGGCGAAGCCGCAGGCCATCGTCATGCACCCGGGCCCGATGAACCGCGGCGTCGAGATCGCCTCCGACGTCGCCGACTCCGGCCGCTCCGTGATCCTCGACCAGGTCTCCAACGGCGTCGCCGTGCGGATGGCCGTGCTCTACCTGCTGCTCGGCGGGCATCCCTGGGAGGGAGAGTCGTGAGCCGCCGGCTGCTCGTGCGCGGCGGCCGCGTCGTGGATCCGGCCGCGGGCCGCAACGGCCGCGCCGACGTCCTCCTCGAGAACGGCCTCGTGGCTCAGGTCGCCGATCGCCTCGAGGCCGGCGACGCCGAGGTCTTCGACGCCTCGAAGCTCCACGTCTTCCCGGGCTTCATCGACCTGCACGCGCACCTGCGCGAGCCGGGCCGCGAGTACGCCGAGACGATCCACACGGGGCTGCGCGCCGCCGCGGCGGGCGGCTTCACGGCGGTCTGCGCGATGCCGAACACGAGCCCCGTCAACGACAGCCGCGAGGTCTGCGAGTTCGTGCGCGCGCGCGGGCTTTCGGCCGGGAGCGCGCGCCTCCACCCGATCGCGGCGATCACGATGGGCCAGAAGGGCGAGGCGATGACCGCCTTCGGCGAGCTGAAGGAGGCGGGCGCCGTCGCGGTCTCCGACGACGGGAAGTGGCTCGAGGACGGGGCGCTGCTGCGCGCGGCGTTCGAGCACGCGGGCCTCTTCGGCCTGCCGGTCGTCCAGCACGCCGAGGACAGGAGCCTCTCGCAGGGCGCCCCGATGCACGAGGGCGCCGTCTCGACGCGCCTCGGCCTGTCCGGGCAACCGGCCCTCGCCGAAGCCGCGGCCGTGGCGCGCGACCTCCTCGTCGCCGAGCTGACCCGCGGCCGCCTTCACGTCGCGCACCTCTCGACCGCGAAGGCGCTCGACATGGTCCGCCGCGCGAAGGCGTCCGGTCTCGCCGTGACCTGCGAGGTCACGCCGCACCACCTCGTCCTGACCGACGAGGAGGTCGCGACGACGGCGTTTTCGACGCGCGTGAAGATGAACCCGCCGCTGCGCGAGGCCTCCGACGTCGCGGCGCTCGCCGCCGGTCTGGCCGACGGCACCGTCGACGCGATCGCGACCGACCATGCGCCGCACCACGCCGACGAGAAGGCGGTCGACTTCGACACGGCGCCCTTCGGCGTCGTCGGCCTCGAGACGGCCGCTTCCGTCGTCTACGACCGCCTCGTCGCGCGCGGGCGCCTGACGCTCGAGCGCTTCGTCGCGCTCTTCACCGCCGGTCCCGCGAAGGCGTTCGGGCTTCCGGGCGGCACGCTCGCCCCGGGATCGCCCGCCGACCTGACGCTCTTCGACACCGAGGCGCGGTGGAAGGTGGACCCGGACCGCTTCGTCTCGAAGGGCCGCAGCACGCCGTTCTCCGGCTGGGAGCTCGGCGGCGCGCCGGCCGCGACGATCGTCGCCGGGAACGTCGTGTGGCAGCGCGTCGAGCTCTGACGCCGCGCCGGATTCTCGCGCTCGCGGCCGCGGCCGCGCTCCTCTCCCTGGGCGCGAAGGAGCCGGAGCTCCGGCGCATCGCCCTGAGGCTCTCCGAGGGAATGGCGAGCGTGCCGGCGCTCGAGCGCCTCACGGAGGCCGCGAAGGGCCGGGGCATCGAGCTCCAGGAGGCGCCCGAGGGCGCGCCGGTGCCGCGCGGCTTCGAGACGGCGCACCTGTCGACACTGCCTCCGCCGGAGAAGCTCAAGGCTCAGCTGTCGCGCTTTCCGATCGCCTTCGAGGGCGACGGCTTCTCGTTCGACGGGCGCCGGTTCGCCGGAAAAAACGACGCGGTCTTTCTCGTCGACCCGGGCAAGCCCGCCGAGAGCTTCGTCCTCGGCGGCTCCGAGAAGGCGGTCCTCGACCTCGCCGTGTCGGCGCTCGTCGAGAGCGCGGAGCGCCCGGCCGACTACGTCGTCGTGTCGGGCGACCTGACGCGGGACGGCCGGTTCGCCGCGCGCGACGGGAAGCTCTGGATCGACCCCGCGGCAGACCACGACCGGATCGCGGCGCGCGAGGCGTTCACGAAGGCCTTGAAGCGCGAGAAGCGCGGCGCCGTCGAGTGGGAGTTTCGCGAGTCGGAGGCGGAGACGGTTGCGCGCTGGGAAAAGGCCGCGGCGAAGTACGCCGGCAAGAAAGGATTCCTGGTCCGGGTCTTTCCCGACGCGGCGACCAAGGCCTTGTACACCGGCTCGTCCCGCCCCGCGGACCTCGGCGCCGTGGACGGGGCCGTCGTCGTCGAGGTCGACGCCTCCACACCCGCCGAGCCCGACCTCGTCGAGCCCGTGCTCGCGGCGGCCGGGCTCGCGGCGGCGAACCCCTCGCTTCTGGAGCGGCGGACGCTGCTCTACGCCGCGGGGGCGCGGCGCTACGGAAAGTGGTGGGGGCGCGACGTCAAGAGCTTCGCGGCCTTCACGCACGCCACGGGCGTGGACCCCACGCTCGAGGACGTCGTGCGCGGTTCGGAGGACGCCTCGCCGATCCTGACGATCGGCGCCGGGGCAGCGTGGCTCGACGCGGGAGCGCGCCTGGAGAGCGAGGCGGCCGTCGACAAGGCGCTGACGGAGAAGGAGGGCGTGCTCGCGACGAAGCTCTCGCGCTGGCGCGACGCGGCGTGGCGCCAGCCGGTCCAGCCGCCGGCGCGGCGGCCGCTGCCCGAGGGCTTCCTGCGGGGAGTTGCGTACGCGATGACGAACACGGTCGAGGAGAGCTACGCCGCGCCGGCGTCCCTCGCCACGCTCCGCCGCCTGAAGGATCTCGGGGTCGGCTCGGTCGCCGTGCTGCCGTACGGCTTCGTCCGCGACCCGTCGAGCGACCGCGTGCTCTTCGTCCACCGGACCGCCAAGGGGGAGACGGACGAAGCGGTCCTCCGCGCCGTCGTCGACGCACGATCGGTCGGGATGACGGCGCTGGTCGCGCCGCAGCTCTGGGTCGGCACCGGGGTGGCCGTCGGCGAGATCGCGATGCCGGACGAGGCGGCGTGGAACCGCTGGTTCGACGCCTACCGCCGGTACGTCATCCACAACGCCGTGATCGCCGAGGCCGGCGGCGCGGCGCTCTTCTCGATCGGCACCGACCTGACGCGCCCCGAGGCGCACGAGCGCGACTTCCGCAACGTCGCCGGCGCGACGCACCTGGCCACGGGCGCGCCGCTTCTCTACACGGCTCGCGGCGCGGCCGACGCGCCGAAGGTCGGCTTCTGGGACGTCCTCGACGCGATCGGCGTCGACTTCGACGACCCGCTGGCGAAGGGGGAGAAGGCCAAGGACCCGGCGCTCGACGACGGCGTCCGGCTGGCCGTCAAGCCGGTCGCGGAGCTCGCGACGCGCCTCCAGAAGCCCGTGATCTTCGCGGAGGCGGGGTACCCGTGGCTGCGCGGCGCCTGGACCGCTCCCCGCGACGACGACGGCAAGCGCGCGGCGGGCGGCGAAGACTCGGCACGCGCCGTCGCCGCGGTCTTCCGCGCCCTCGGCGGCCAGAGCTGGTGGAAGGGCGTCTACTGGTGGAAGACCTTCTCGAACGGAAAACCGGCGCGGCCGGGCGAGCGCGGCTTCAACGTCCTCGGCACGCCGGCCGAGAAGGCGATCGCCGAGGCGTACCGGCGACTGGCGGCGGCCCCTTG
>DATJXB010000200.1:0-11849 GCA_035500755.1 Thermoanaerobaculia bacterium
GCCTGCGCGTAGACCATGTACTGGTGCCCGAAGAGGGTGAACTGGTTGACGAAGCTCGACCCGAGGTACGCCTGGACCGTGCCGTAGACGTCGCCGACGTTGAGCCCGAAGGTGCTCGCCTGCGTCTTCTCGACCTTGATCGTGATCTGGGGCACCGAGGCGCGTAGCGGCGTCAGGGCGAGGCGGATCGCGGGATCGCGCCGGGCCGCCGCGACGACCGCGTCGGCCGCGGCCTGGAGGCGCGCGAAGTCGAAGCTGCCGTCGGTCAGCTCGAGCTGCATCTGGAAGCCGCCCGAGAGCCCCAGACCCTGGATCGGCGGCGGCACGAGCACCATCGTCCGCGCATCGGGATAACGCTCGAGGCGCGCGGTCAGGTCGGCGTAGATCGAGCGGAGGTCCTCGCCCTTCTTGCGCACGCTCCAGTCCTTGAACATCAGGTAGACGATGCCCGCGCTCGAGAGCGAGGCATTGTTGTCGAGCGGCGAGACGCCGCCGATCATGATCGTCCGCTCGATCGCGGGATTCCGGCGGCAGATGTCGCCGACCGCGTCCATCACCCGCTGCGTCCGCTCGAGCGAGGCGCCGTCGGGGAGCTGCACCGTGACCATCGCGTAGCCCTGGTCCTCGGTGGGAATGAAGCCGGTCGGAACGCGGGTGAGTCCCCAGATCGCGACCGCGATCAGGACGAGGGCGACGACGGCCATGGTGTGGCTGCGCTCCACCATGAACCGGATCACCCGCACGTACCGCTTCTCCAGCGGCTCGTACGCCGCGTTGAAGCCCCGGAAGAACCAGTTCTTCCTGCGGTTCGGATCCTGCGCCCGCAGCCACAGCGCGCACTGCGTCGGCTTCAGCGTCAGCGCGTTCACCGCCGAGATCAGCGCCGTCGCCGCGATCACCAGCGCGAACTGCCGGTACATCTGCCCCGTGATCCCCGGCATGAACGCCGGCGGCAGAAACACCGACATCAACACCAGCGTGATCCCGATGATCGGCCCCATCAGCTCCTTCATCGCGTCGATCGATCCCTGCTTCGGCGTCTGCCCCCGCTCCACGTGCTGCGCCACCCCCTCCACCACCACGATCGCGTCGTCCACCACGATCCCGATCGCCAGAACGACGGCAAAGAGAGTCAGCAGGTTGATCGAGAACCCCAAAACCGCCATCGCCGCAAACGCCCCGATGATCGTCACCGGCACCGTCGTCGCCGGCACCAGAGTCGCCCGCCAGTCCTGCAGGAACACCACGATCACCACCAGCACCAAGAGCCCCGCCTCGAACAGCGTGTGGTACACCTCCGTCACCGACTCCCGCACGAACGTCGTCGTGTCGAACGGGATCTGGTAGATCAGCCCCTGCGGGAATCCCGGGGCGAGGCTTGCGAGGAGTCTCCGCACGCCCTTCGCGGTATCGAGCGCGTTCGCTCCCGGCAGCTGGTAGATCGCGATGCCGCCCGCGGGACGGCCGTCCATGCGGAAGACCTGGCTGTAGCTGCGCGCGCCGAGCTCGACGCGCCCGACGTCGCGGATCCGCGTGATCTGCCCGTTCGCGGCGGTCTTGAGGATGATCTTGTCGAACTGCCCGGGGTCGGACATCGCGGCCGGCACGTTGGCCGTGAACTGGAAATCCTGGCCGGCCGGCGTCGGCGGCATGCCGACCTGCCCGGCCGCGACGTAGGCGTTCTCCGCCTGCAGCGCCGAGACGACGTCGGTCGGCATCAGGCCGCGCTGGTACATCTGCTGCGGGTCCAGCCAGACGCGCATGCTGTACTCGCCGACGCCGAAGACGACGACGTCGCCGACGCCGGGGAGGCGCGCGAGCTTGTCGGAGAGCTGGAGGGTGGCGAAGTTCGACAGGAAGAGCGCGTCGTAGCGGTTGTCCTTCGACGAGAGCGTGATGATCTGGAGGGGCGACGTTTCCTTCTTCTTCGTGACGACGCCCTGCTGCTGCACGGCGGCGGGCAGCTGCGCCATCGCCGCCGCCACGCGGTTCTGGACGAGCACCTGCGCGAAGTCGAGGTCCGTGCCGACCTGGAACGTCACGGTGAGCGTGTAGCGCCCGTCGCCCGTCGAGTTCGACTGCATGTAGAGCATTTTTTCGACGCCGTTGACCTGCTGCTCGATCGGCAGCGCCACGGTCTCGACGAGCGTCTTCGCGGAGGCGCCCGGGTAGGTCGTCGTGACCTGGACGGTCGGCGGCGTGATCGGCGGATACTGCGCCACCGGCAGCACCGCGGCCGCCACGGCGCCGAGCAGGATCGTCACGAACGCGATGACGTTCGCGAGGACCGGGCGCTCGATGAAGAACCTGGCGAGCACGGAGGTATCGACCGCCGCGCTTTACTCCCTCTCCCCCTGGCAGGGGGAGAGGGTTGTCGGGGTGAGGGGCGTCATCATGCCGGCGCCTTCCCCCCCTCACCCTTGCCCTCTGCCCCCGGTGGGGGGAGAGGGTTCTTGGAGCTCGGCACCGGCGTCGCCTCGGTCGGCGCGACTTTCTCGCCCGCGCGGGCGTTCAGGATCCCGTTGACGACGACGCGGTCTCCCTTCTCGAGGCCGCTCCGGATCGCGAAGCCGCGGTCGGTGATCGGCCCGCGGACGATCGCGCGCCGCGCGACGACGTCGTCCTGTCCGACGACGAACACGTAGTCGCCCTGCTGGTCGCTCCCGATCGCGCTGCCGGGAATCACGAGCATCGGCCTCGGGCCGCCCATCGGCAGGCGCACGCGCGCGAAGAGGCCCGGGAAGAGCGTCACGTCCTCGTTCTTGAAGATGCCCCGCAAAGCGATCGTCCCGGTCGAGGTCGAGAGCGAGTTGTCGGCGAAGTCGAGGACGCCGACGTGGGGATAGCCCTTCTCGCTCTGGAGTCCGACCTCGACGGGCTCCTTGCCGACCCGGGAGCCGAGCTCGATGTTGTACTGCCTCATCAGGTCGCGCAGGCGCAGCGCGTCGCGCTCGTTCAGGTTGAAGTTGACGTAGATCGGCTGGAGCTGCTCGAGGGTCGCGAGCAGCGTCGGGCCGTTCGTGCCGACGACGTTGCCGGGGTCGACCTGGCGCGCCCCGATCCGGCCCGTGAAGGGCGCCGTGACCCTGGTGTAGCCGAGGTTGATCTTCGCGAGCTCGAGCTGCGCCTTCGCCTGGTCGCGCTGCGACACCCAGTTCTCGACCGTCGTCTGGGCCGTCGCGTTCTCCTTCATCATGGCTTCCTGCCGGTCGAGCTCGGCCTGGGCGCGCACGAGCGCCGCTTCGTTCAGCTTGACCTGCTCGACGTACGGCGGCTGCTCGATGACGAAGAGGAGCTGCCCCTCCTTGACGACGTCGCCGTCCTTGAAGTCGACCGACTCGAGGAATCCCGCGACGCGCGCCATGAGGTTGACCGTCTTCGACGCCGCCACCGTGCCGGTCAGCTCGGTGTACTCGATGACGGGCTCCTCGACCGGATGGCTCACCGTCACGGCCGGCCGGATCTCCGGCGCCGCCTCCGGACGGCGGCACGCCGCCGCGAGGCCGAGCGCCAGCGCCGCCGCCCCGGCAATCCGCCGCGGCCTCGATCCCCCGAGTCGCATCGTCATGGCTCCTCCACCGGCGGCTGCGCCGGCATGTGCTGCGCCACCTCGAGCATGCGGCCCCAGTCGGTGCGCCGGGCCATCTCGGCCTTGACCTCGTCGGAGACGACGTCGGCGTCGCCGCGGATCTCCCAGCCCCCGCCGAGCGCGCGGTACACCGAGATCAGGCCGAGGACGACCTGGCCCTTCGTCGACGCGAGGGAGTCCTCGATCGCGAGCTCCGACTGCTCCGACGTCAGCACGGTCGTGTAGTCGACCTCGCCGGCCTTGTATTGAAGGACCGAGAGCTCCGTCGACCGGGCGGCGGCGCCGGCGGCGGTCTCGAGATTGGCCTGCGCCTCGCGGGAGGTCTCGAACGCCGACAGGCCGTTCTCCACCTCCGCCTGCGCGTTCAGGACGACGTTCTGGTAGTTGAGGACCGCCTCCTGGAACTGCGCGTCCTGGACGCGGACCTGGTTCACGAGCCTTCCGTAGTTGAAGATCGGGAAGAAGAACGAGGCCCCCGCCGAGGCGACACGGCTCTGCCACGTGAAGAGGTCGGACAGAGATCCGGGCCCGAGGTTGGTCGCCGCGAAGCCGAAGGCGCCGTTCAAGGAGAACGACGGGTACATCGTCGCCACGGCCACGCCGATCAGGGCCGACTGCGAGGCCGCGGTGTAGCCCGCCGAGCGGACGTCCGGCCGGCGCCGCAGCAGGTCTTTCGGGATGCCGATCGTGGCCTGCGCGGGCGCCACGGGGATGCTCCCCTCGCCCGCGAGCCGCTGATCGACCGCCTGCGGCGTCTCCCCGAGCAGGACGGCGAGCGCGTCCTTGGACTGCCGCAGGGTGTTCTGGAGCGGCGGGATCTGCGCCTGCGTCTGACCGACGAGCGTCAGCGCCTGTTTGACGTCGAGCTCGCTGACCTCCCCGTACTTGAACTGGACCTGCGCGACCCTCAGGCTCTCCTTCTGTGTCGCGAGATTCTTGCGCGCCACGCGGATCCGCTCCTCGGCCGTGCGCAGGTTGACGTAGTTGGACGCGGTGTCGGAGATGACCGTCACGAGAGCGTCGTCGTAGGACGCGATCGTGCCGAGGTACGTCGCCCGGTCGGACTCGATGCCCCGCCGGATCTTCCCCCACACGTCGATCTCCCAGCTCAAGGTGAAGCCGAGATTGTCGGTCGCGACGTTCAACGTCGTCGGCCGGTTCGTCTGGCTCCAGTCGATCGAGCCCGCGGCGCCCTGCGTCTGCGGGAAGAGGTTGCCGATCGACTTCGACAACTGGGCGCGCGCCTGGAGCACGCGGACGCCGGCGAGCTGGAGCGTCAGGTTGTTCAGGTACGCGGCCTCGACGAGGTCGTCGAGGACGGGGTCGTTCAGGGTCTTCCACCAGTAGGCGTCGGCGGCGTTCAGGGGCTTCGGGTTCGAGGCCGGGCTCGCCAGGTATTGCGGCGCGACGTCGCTCTTCGGCGTCTGGTAGTTCGGGCCGACGAGGCACCCGGCCGCGAGCAGAAGCGGGAGGGAAACCGCCGGAAAGACCCAGCGCTCACGCACGACTTTCCCGCGCCCGCGTCGCCGCATCGCCCTCCGGCTGAAAAGGCAGCCGAATTCTACCTCGCGGCTACCGCGCTTCGGCGCCGAGCCGGACGAACACCGCCTTCGCCGCCGCGAGGCGCGCGAGCACTTCCGACTTCTCGCGCGCGTCGTTCCAGCCGCCGTGCGCGCCGGCCGCGGCCTCGAGGCGCTCGATCCACGAAGCGAAGTACCGCGCGGCGCCGGCGTCCCGGATCGGCCGGCCGCCGACGATGACGTAGATCGGGCTCGTCGTCGCGTACGGATAGATGTCGAGGACCGGCTCGCGGGCCTCCGCCGACGACGCCCGCACGACGTACCAGCCGCTCCTGGCGGCCGGCACCGGAACCGCCGCGTCGGCGTGCCGCCGGTCGGGCGAGAGCGGCACCGTCGCGACGACGCGGCCGTTGCCGACGATCTCGAGCGCGTCGACCGGCACGATCGAGTCCATCCGGACGCGGGCCGTCAACGACGCGCCGCCAGCGGCCGCGATCTCGTCGCCGATCTCGCGGCCGTCGAGGGTGAACGACAGCAGCGGCCCGTTGGTGGCGAACGTGCGGCCCGCCTTGATCGCCGCGAGGAACGCGGCGTAGTCGAGCCGTTCGCCGCTCCTGGCGAAGACGCGGTTCATGCCGACCGGCCCGCGCAGCGACGCAAAGTTGGTCATCGCGTCCGTCCCGGACCCGGTCGGGAGACGCAGGCCCGCGTTCAGCAGCCGGTACCAGACCTCGGCCGTCGTGCGGTGGTCGCTGAAACCGACGACCTCGATGTAGTCGGCCTTCCCGAGCGCGACGTCGACCGGCAGCGCGCTCGTCGGCATGTCGGGCGAGGAGGGATCGGGCAGCGGCGGGTCGAAGGGATGGACGTAGCCCGAAATCGCGCCCTGTGCGTGCGCGAGGTCGATGATCGTGGAGTTGTCGGGAAAGAGACTCGCGGCGGCCGTCGCCGCGTAGCCCGCGTAGTCGGGCAGGATGAGGAACTGTTTGAGCCCCAGGTGCCCGGAGTGCCCCCACCAGCTCGTGTGGTACTCCTGGTCGTGCTTGACGAGTGTCGTCGCGGTCGACACGGGGTCGAGACCGGCGGCGAAGCGCGCGACGTCGGGGATCCGCTGCTCCTTGTTGACGATCAGGTCCTCGACGACGTGCAGGTCCTCCGCTTCGGCCTGGAAACGCAGGCGCGCCGGGTCGGCCCGGTACGCGCCGCCGTAGTTCATGTGGACGTGGAGGTCGCCGCTCCACCAGCCGCGCGCGGGCAGGTCGGCGAGGCGCCCGAGCGCCAGGCCCGCCGACGCCGCCGATCCCGCCGCCACCCTGACCTGACGCGTGACCGCCGCGTATTCGAGGCCGCGCGTCGCGAGCACCGTGTACTCGCCGGGAGGCAGCGTCAGCGTCGCCGAACCGCGCGCGTGGAAGTACGTCAGCTCGAACGGGCGGACCTTCCGGTCGAAGCCGTCGTCGGCGTGGCGCCACGCGTCGTCGGGCGCCCAGCCGCGGCCGTCCGCGCCGGTGACGGAGAGGCGGGCGGCCCCGCCATCCTCGAGCGAGACGATCAGCGTGCCGGGGGCCCGGAGGTAACGCCGCTTCTCCGGCACGACCGCTTCGATCGCGCCCCCCGGAATCGAAACGATCCGCAGGGCGACGTTGCCGTCCTCGTTCGTCCCGAAGGCGATGCGCCGCCCGTCGGGCGACCAGCGCGGCCGCGTGTGGTCGCACTCGCAATAGGTGAGCTCGAACGGATGCCCCGCGTCCGCGGTCGTCAGCCAGAGCTGGTTGCGCTGCTTCCCGAGGTACGAGCTGTAGGCGACGCGCTTGCCGTCACGCGCCCAGTCCGGGTGCGCCTTCCAGTTCGTCTCCTCCTGGCGGACCAGGCGCATCGGCGCGCCCGCGCGCGCTTCCATGCGCCAGATCGAGCCCGAGCCCCAGACCTCGCCGCGGTTGGAGATTACGAGGAGCTCCTTGCCGTCGGGTGACCACGCCGGCGAGAGGTACTGGTCCCACTTCGAGTAGTAGTAGCGCGGCAGGCCGCTGTCGCGGTCCTCGGTGATCCGCACGGGCTCTCCCGCGGCCGCGCCGTCGCGCACGTCGACGACGAAGACGTGGAAGCGCCCCCGGAACGCCGTCGAGACGTAGGCCACGCGCGCGCCGTCGGGCGACCAGCGCGCGTCGAGGTTGACGGCGCCGTTGGCGACGAGCGCGCGCGAGGTGCCGCTCGAGAGCTCGAGCACCCGGAGCTCCAGCGCGTCGTTCCGGTACGACGTGTAGAGAATCCGCTTGCCGTCCGGCGACCAGTCGGGCTCGGAGTCGTAGCCCGGCCCGTCGGTCAGCTGGATGGCCTCGCGCGTGCCGAGCTTCTGCCGCCACAGCGTGCCCTGCATCGCGTAGACGAGCTCGGCCCCGTCGGGCGACCACGCCGCGGCGCTCGGGCCGCTCGTGACCTGTGGCAGGTACATCTCGCGGTAGTAGTAGGAATGCGGCTCGTCGATCTGCTTCAGAACAGGCAGGCGCTCCGCGCGGGTGGCCGCGGCGCCGCCGAGCACCCCGACCATGCAGACGAACATCGAGCGCCAGAGGACGCGCAAGGCCAGTTTCATGCGGCGATCCTAGCCGAACCGGCCCGGCCGTTCCGGGCACCGGGCTTGCAAGACGGAGGTCCGCCGTCTTCGAAAGGAGCAAGGCCCATGAGAATCCTCGACGCCCGCCTGCATCGCCTCGCCGACGTCGCGTTTGCCCTCGCGTTCGTGCTCGGACCGCTGGTCTTCGGGCTGGGGGGCAGTCCGGCCGTTTTCTCGTTCCTGTTCGCCGTCGCCTTCGTCCTCCTCGCGGCGACCGTCTGGCGGCGCGGCCGCCACGCCGCGCCCGTCGTCTCGATCCTGCACGGATTGATCGAGCTCGCCATCACGATCGTCCTGGCCGTTCTCCCGATCGTCGACGGCTACGCGCCCGGCTCACCCGCGCGCCGCTTCGTCTGGACGATGGCGATTCTCGTCGGCGTCGTCTGGACCCTGACGGCCTACGGCGAAAGGTCCTCGCTGTCGCGGGAGGCGCCGGCGGCCCGGTAGTCAGTCCCCCCTCGCCCTCGCCCTCTCCCTCTTTCCCCGCCGGGGGGAAAGAGGGGATGGCACGCTACACTCGCCCGGAGTGATTCGGTGACGAGCGCGGAGAAGACAACGCCGGCTCCCGCGCCGCGCGCCGGGAGCCAGATCCCGGCGCTCACGGGCGTTCGGGCGATCGCGGCCTACTTCGTCTTCTTCCACCACACCCCGACACGCTGGCTCCAGGTCGGACCGCTCTACCTCTGGTGGGAGATGCACGTCGGCGTCACCCTCTTCTTCGTCCTCTCGGGCTTCGTGATCACGTGGCGCTATGACCGGCAGGGGCCGCCGCGGGGGTCGCGCCTGCGCGGCTACTTCGTCAACCGGTTCGCGCGGATCTATCCGCTCTACTTCTTCCTCGTCGTCCCGACGATGCTCTATTGGGGCGAGCGCTCGCCGCGGGTCTGGTTTTTCAACCTGACGATCTTCTCGTGCTTCGATTCGGGAATTCCGCAGGCCTGGTCCCTTCGGGTGGAGGAGTGCTTCTACCTCGCCGCCCCGCTGGTTTTCCTGCTCTGGCGCCGCCATCCGCTGCTGCCGCTCGCGGCCGGCGCCGCCGTGCTGGCGGCGCTCGTGCCGGTCTCGCTCCTGCCCTCGATGGACGGCATCCTCGGGCCGCCCCGCACCCTCTTCCTCTACACTTTCTTCGGCCGCTTCTTCGAGTTCTACGTCGGCATGGCGCTCGCCAGGCGCGTCGCCGCCGACCCGGCGCCGTCGAGACCGCGGCGCTTTCCCCTCCTGACCCTGGCCGGAGCGGCCGGGATCGCCGGGGTCGTCGTGGCGTTGTCCGCCATCCACACGGCGACGGCGACGCGCTACCTGTACGGGCTGCACCACCCGGCCGGCATCGTGCTCAACAACCTCGTGCTGCCGCTCCTCATCGCCGCGTTCTACCTGGGGCTGATCCGGGAGCGCTCGCTCCTGCAGCGCGTCCTCTCGACGAGAATCGCGGATCTCCTCGGCCGGAGCTCGTACGCCTTCTACCTCGTGCACATGGGCGTCGTCCGCGACCTCTTCGTGCGTCTGGCAGTGCTCGGCGCCGGGCTCGTCTCGGCGGGCGCCGCCGCCGTGACCTTCCGGTTCGCGACGAGACCGATCGGCCTCTTCCTCCTCGTCAACCTCCTCGCCATCCTTCTCTACGAGGGCATCGAGGCGCCCGCGAATCGCTACCTGCGCCGCCGCTTCGCCGCTCCGGCGCCGGCGCCGCCGCCGGCCGTCTCTTAGAATCGTCGCCGTTGGGCCTCCTCGTCCTTCTCTCGCTCGCCGTGTATGGAGCGACGGCCGCGGCGCTCCTCGGCGCGGCGCACCGGTGGGTTCGCCCGCTGACGCGGCGCGCCGCGCTCCTGCTCGCCCTGGCGCCGTTGCTCTTCACCGGCCGCGCCACGTTCCGCGGCGAGGTCTACGCGCCGCTCGACATCATCCGCCACACGGAACCCTTCGCCTCGCTCCCGGGAAGCGCCGCGCTCGCGCCGGTGCGGACGCCAATGCTCTCCGACGTCGTCCTTTCGATGATCCCGTGGCAGAAGGCCGTGCGCGAGTCGGTCAAGCACGGGCGTCTGCCGCTCTGGAACCGCTTCATCCTGACGGGCGAGCCGCTGCTGGCGGTGCAGCAGGCCGCCATCCTTCACCCCTTCACGGTCGCGGGCTTCCTGCTGCCGCTCGGCGCCGCGTGGACCTTTCAGATGAGCGCCCGTCTGCTGCTCGCGCTGCTCTCGGCGTACCTGCTCCTGCGCGAGATCGACTGCGGGGAGCCCGCCGCCCTCCTCGGCGCCGCCGGGTGGGCCTTTTCGGACTTCGTTCTCTTCTGGCTCGGCTATCCGGTTTCGAACGCGCTCGCGCCCTTTCCGCTGCTCCTGCTCGGGCTTCTCCGCATCGCCCGCGAGGCGGACCGGCGCGCGGCGGCGCTGACCGTCGCGGCGCTCTGCCTCATCGTCGCCGCGGGACACCCCGAGAGCCTTCTCTTCGCCGTCACGGCCGCGGGCGCCTGGTTCCTGTTCGCGCTCGCCCGCGAGGCCGGCGGCCGCCGCGGCCGCGCGTTTCTCGTCTCGCTCGCCGCCGGCGTCTTCGCGCTCGGGATCATGGCGGTGCAGCTTCTCCCGCTCGCCGAGGCGCTGCCGGTCACGTGGGAGCATTTCTTCCGCGCCTCGTACTACGCGCACCTGACGAAGTCGGTCGCGCCCGTCGAGAGCGCGCGCCATCTCGCCGCCTACGCGGTGCCGTTCGCCTGGGGCGAGTCGGGGCGCGGCGCGGTGCGCGACGGGTTCGCCATCCCGGGCGCCTACGCCGGCGCCTTGCTTCTGCCGCTCGCCGCCGTCGGGCTCTTCTCCCGGAACCGCTTCCGGTGGACTCTCGCCGCGCTCCTGCTGCTGGGGACCGTCCTTGGAATCCGACTTCGTGTCGCCACCGACGCTCTGGCAGCGCTTCCGGTCTTCGACATTTCGTTCACCGAGTACTTCGTGTTCCTCGCGGCGTTCGCGCTCTGCGGCCTCGCGGCGCTCGGCGCCGACCGGATCGGCCGCGGCGAGGGCCGGCGCGGCTTCGCGATCGCCGCCGGGGCGTGCGCGGTCGCGGTGACCCTTCTCGTCGTCGCGCGCGCTTCCGACATGCGCGCGCTCGGCCTGCCCGACGATCACGTGCGGCGGCGGACGCTCCTCGAGCTCGTCCCGCTCGGCGCCGCGGTGCTGCTCGTCGGCCTGGCCGGGCGCCGGGCGCCGCGCGCCACCGGCGCCGGGCTCGTCGTCCTCCTCGTCGCCGAGCGCTTCCTCGAGGCCGGCCGCCTCTACCCGTCGTGTCCCGCCGGCGATCTCGCGCCGCGCCTCGAGGTCCTCGACGCGATTCCGCGCGACCGGCCGATCCGCATGGCCGCCGTCGGCACGTTGTTCGTCCCGAACGTCTCGGCGCTCTACGAGCTCGAGGACGTGCGCGGCTACGAATCGATGACGCTCCGAACCTTCGTCTCCACGTACTCGCTCTGGTGCCCCCGCCAGGGCCTCTGGTTCAATCGGGTGGACGACCTCGAAAAGCCGTTTCTGTCGTTTCTCAACGTCGGCTACGCGCTCGTGCCGCCGGGATTCGCGCCGCCTCCCGGCTGGACGCGCCGCGCGAGCGGACCCGGCGCCGACCTGCTCGAAAACGCGCGCTGCCTTCCCCGGGCCTTCGCCCCGGCGTGGATCCGTTCCGCGCCCGACATTCTGCAGCGCCTCCGCCTCCTCGAGTCCCTCGACGACTTCGGCGCGCGCGGCGTCGTCGGACCCGGAAGCGAGGCCGGGAACGTGGACTGGCGCCGCAACGGGCCGGCGAGGGTGACGGTCGCGTCGTACCAGCCGCCCTCGCTCGACCTCGACGTCGCCGCGGAAGCCGACGCCGTCGTCGCCACGTCCGTTCCCGCCTGGCCTGGTTGGAAGGCCACGCTCGACGGACAACCGATCGAGCCGCTCGAGTACGACGTGGCGTTTCTCGGGTTCCGCGTTCCCGCGGGCACGCACCGGCTGGCGCTGCGCTATCGACCGAAGAGCGTCGTCCGGGGCACCGTCATCAGCCTGCTGTCGCTCGCGGCCGCGGCATCACGGGCTCGGGGGTCCAGACGATCTCGCCGGCGACCGCACCTGGAATAAGACATCGCCCGCTCCGGGGCGGCGTCATCCCG
>DATJXB010000201.1:0-21544 GCA_035500755.1 Thermoanaerobaculia bacterium
CGCCGGGCGCCGTGCCGCCCACCGTGCCGTGCGGCGCGCAGCGGCCCGGCATCAACGTCGTCCCCGCGATCGCCGCCGACGGAACGATCTACACGATGAGCCGCGCCGACAACGCCGACCGGTATGCGTATCTGGTCGCCGTGCACCCGGACCTGACGCCGGCGTGGGCCGCGTCGCTGCGCGGCATCCTCGACGACGGGTGCGGCGTCCTGCTTCGAAACGACGACTCGAACCTGGGCTGCCGCTCGAACGCCCCGCTCGGCGTCGACCCCGCGACGAACGACCGGCCGGCGGGCCGGGTCAACGACGCCGGCACCGCGTCGCCGCTGGTGCTGCCCGACGGGCGCGTGCTCTACGGCGCCTACACGTCGTACAACTTCGCGCGCGGCCACCTCTTCGAGTTCGGCGCCTCCGGCGACGCGCTCGCGACGTACGACTTCGGATGGGACGTCACGCCCGCGGTCCGCCCGCACGGCGAGACCTACTCGATCCTCCTCAAGGACAACCACTACTCGTCGCCGGATGGAACCGAGTTCTACGACGTCACGTCCCTCGACGCCGCGCTTTCTCCCGAGTGGTCGTATCGCTCGACCAACACGGAGACGTGCGCGCGGCAGCCCGGAGGCACGATCTCCTGCGTGGACGATCACCCGGACGGCTTCGAGTGGTGCGTGAACCAGCCCGCGGTGGATCCGGCGGGCCGGGTCTTCCTGAACAGCGAGGACGGCACGCTCTATGGATTCGACGCCAGCGGAAGCGTCGTCGGCAGCCTGTTCCTCGACACCGCGCTCGGCGCCGCGTACACGCCGGTCGCGATCGGTCCGGACGGGCTCCTCTGGGCGCAGAACAACGGGCACCTGTTCGCGGTGGGCGCCGCGTCGCCGACGTCGCCCCGAGGCGGCGTCGAGCGCGTGCCGGCTTCCGAGCCTCCGCCTCGCCGCGTCGTTCGCTGACTCGGCGGGAGAAAAGGTACGCGGCGGGAGAACGCCGCGTCGCGTTGCCCCCGTCCGGGGATTCCGCTAGACTCCGCCCTCCGGTACGACGCCCAGGTAGCTCAGTCGGTAGAGCAAGGGACTGAAAATCCCTGTGTCGGCGGTTCAATTCCGTCCCTGGGCACCACTACTTCCTCCGACGACCTCCGGGAACCCGGAACCGCGATTCGAGGACCGAGGAGACGCGCGCCCATGATCCTCAAAGTGGCCAAGCTCGGCGTCAAGACGCTGCGGCTGGCGTCCGACTCCGTGGACGCAAAGGCGATCGCCCGCGGCGACTACGAGCCCTTCCTCTCGGATCTCGAGGACACGATGCGCGAGTACGACGGCACGGGAATCGCCGCCCCGCAGGTCTTCACGCCGCTGCGCATCTTTCTCTACGAGGTTCATCCCGAAACGCGCAAGCGGAAGGAGCCCGAGATTCCGCTGACGGCCCTGTTCAACGCCTCGTACGAGGGCGTCGGCGACGCGCTCGAGCAGGACTCGGAGGGCTGTCTTTCGGTGCCCTTTCTGCTCGGCCGCGTCGTCCCGCGTTTCGAGACGATCCGCGTCCGCGCCCTGGACCGCTCCGGCAAGCCGATCGAATTCGAGGCGTCCGGCTACCACGCCCGGGTGCTCCAGCACGAAATCGACCACCTGGACGGCCTCGTGTACCTCGACCGCATGAAGGACATGAAGTCGTTGTCGTACACGGTCAACTTCGGCTGATCGGCGGCGCGCCGCTCGACGGACCCGGCGCCGATCCCGTAGAATCCGCCCCGGCATGAGCTCTCCCGCCTCGAAGGGTGCTCTCCCGGCGCATCCGGCCGCCAAGGCCGGCGGCGGCGCCGGCGAATTCCTCGTGACCCGCCTCGAGGAGATGGTCTCCTGGGCCCGCAAGAACTCGCTGTGGCCCTTTCCCTTCGCCACGGCCTGCTGCGGCATCGAGTTCATGGCCGTGGCCGCGGCCCACTACGACATCGCCCGTTTCGGCTCCGAGGTGATGCGCTTCTCGCCGCGACAGGCCGATCTGCTCATCGTCGCCGGGACCGTCACCGACAAGATGGCGCCCGTGCTGCGGAAGATCTACGACCAGATGCCCGAGCCCAAGTGGGTGATCTCGATGGGCGTCTGCGCCTCCTCGGGGGGCTTCTACCGCGCCTACCACGTGACGCAGGGCATCGACGAGATCGTGCCGGTCGACGTCTACGTGCCCGGCTGCCCGCCGACGCCGGAGGAGCTCATCCACGCCATTCTCGAGCTCCAGAAGAAGATCGCCTCGGGCGAGAAATCGCGCGACGGCCGCTCGAGGAAGTTCGCCGCGGAGCAGACGTCGTGACCGTCGCGGCCGAGCCCGCGCTCTCGGCACCGGCCGAGCGGCTCCGCGAGCGGCTCGCGAGCGCGCCGGGAGGCCTGCGGGCGGAGGTCGCGGACCTCGACCTGCCGACGATCGAGGTCGCCCCCGAGTCCTGGCCGGCGCTGGCGCGCTACCTGCGCGACGACCCCGGTTGCCGCTACGACCTGTTCCTGGATCTCTGCGGCGTCGACAACCTCAAGCGCTCGGGTCAGAAGACGCGGTTCGAGGCGGTCGTCCATCTCCACTCGCTCTCGCGCAACGAGCACGTGCGCGTGCGCGTGCCGCTCCCCAACGCCGACAAGCCGTCGCTCCCGACCGTTTCGGACGTCTATCCGGCCGCCAACTGGTTCGAGCGCGAGGCCTACGACCTCTACGGCTTCGACTTTCCGGGCCACCCGAACCTGCACCGGCTCCTGTGCCACGACGCCTTCGTGGGCCACCCGCTCCGCAAGGACTACGCGCCCGGGCAGCGGTGGTTCTTCGCGGAAGAGGACCTCCGGATGCCCGAGTGGTCCAAGGACACGGACGTGCGCGCCGGCCACTTCGAGACGCAGACGATCTCGATCGGGCCGTCGCACCCGGCGACGCACGGGATCATCCACCTGGTGGCGCGCCTCGACGGCGAGCGGATCGTCCGCGCGGAGACGATGATCGGGTACCTCCACCGGTGCTTCGAGAAGATGGCCGAGAAGCACCACTGGAACCAGATCATCCCGTACACGGACCGGCTCAACTACGTGTCGGCCATGCTCAATGGCGTCGGGTATGTGCGGACGGTCGAGCAGATGCTGGGCGTCGAGATTCCGGACCGCGGACGCCTCGTCCGGACGATCCTCTCCGAGTTCACGCGGATCATGGACCACTGCGTGTGCATCGGCGCGAACCTGGTCGACATCGGGGCGCTGACGAGCTTCGTCTACCTCTACCAGAATCGCGAGAACATCTACGACCTGCTCGAGGCGTGCTGCGGCGCGCGGCTGACGGTCTCCTACGTCCGCGTGGGTGGGCTCGCCGTCGACGTGCCGGACGATTTCGTGGCGCGCTGCCGGGGGCTTCTCGAGTCGATCCCGAAGCTGCTCGACGACGTCGAGAAGCTCGTCAACAACAACCGGGTCGTGCGCAGCCGCCTCTCGGGCACCGGCGTCGTCACGAAGGAACAGGCCGTCGCGTGGGGAATGACGGGGCCGATGCTGCGCGCCTCGGGCGTGCCGTACGACGTGCGGCAGGCGCGGCCCTACGACTTCTACGACCGGTTCGACTGGGACGTGGCGATCGCCCGGGACGGGGACAACTTCGCGCGTTACCTGGTGCGCCTCGAGGAGATGCGGCAGTCGCTGAAGATCATCCGGCAGGCGCTCGAGATCCTCCCGGCGAAGGGCCCGGTCAACTCGGACGACTGGCGCGTGGTGCTCCCGCCGAAGGACGCCGTCTACCACGACATGGAATCGCTCATCTACCACTTCAAGCTCGTCATGGAGGGCATCCGCGCGCCCGCCGGCGAGCGCTACGAATGGATCGAAGGCGCCAACGGCGAGCTCGGGTACTACGCGATCTCCGACGGGCGGGGCGGTCCGTACCGGCTCAAGGTGCGTCCGCCGTGCTTCCCGAACATGGCGGCGTTCGAGCACATGGTCGTCGGCGGGACCGTTTCGGACGCGATCGCGACGCTCGGCACGCTGAACATCATCGCCGGGGAGCTCGACCGATGAGCGGCGTCGTCGACGTCAGCCGGCGCGTGCCCGACCGGCTGACGTTCCACCAGCGCCTGTATCTCCCCGAGATCTTCCGCGGGATGGCGGTGACGCTGCGCCACCTCGTCCTGAACCTGCTCGACCGGCGGCGGATGCCGACGATCCAATACCCCGAGCAGAAGCGGAACTACTCGAAGCGGTTTCGCGGCAAGCACATCCTGAAGGCGCGCGAGGACGGCACGCTCAAGTGCGTGGCGTGCTACATGTGCCAGCAGGCCTGCCCGGCCGAGTGCATCACGATCGTCGCCGGCGAGCATCCCAAGATCGCGTACGAGAAGTATCCCGTCGTCTTCGACATCGACATGATGCGCTGCGTCTTCTGCGGATTCTGCGTGGACGCGTGCCCGAAGGACGCGATCTGGATGACGCGCAACTACGAAATGGCGTTCTTCACGCGCGAGGACGCGGTCTTCTCGATCGACCGCCTGCGCGAATCGACCGCGGAGGTCGCGGCGCACGGCTACGGCTACCGCCCGTACTATCCGGGCGACGGGACGACGCCGCCGTCGGACGCGTCGATGCTGCCGGTCGTGTCCGGCAGCGGCGAGCGCGACACGCTGCGCCGCGAGGGCGTCGCGCTGGCGGACCGCAGCGCCGGGGCCGGACCGTTGAACGCGCCTTCGCAGGCCGCCAAAGCGTTCTCGGCTTAGCGAAGCGGGCACGGTGTTCGGGCGCCGGCGCGTCGCGAACCTGACCGGCATTTCGGCCGACGACTGGAAGCGCCTCCGGGAAGCCCTCCCGGAGCTTCCGGCGGCGGCGGGCCCGCGCGCGGCGGCCCGGCGGCTCCTGCTCTCGAGGCTCGCCTCCCGGCGCCTGGCCACGGGCGACTGGGCCGCGAGAGTGAACGGCGCGCCGCCCTCGACGGCGCCCGCGGTCTACGTCAGCGCGCACTTCGGTTCGCTCCAGGCCTTGCGGTACACGCTCCGGGCGCTGGGGGTCCCGGCCGCGGTCGTCCTCGGGCCGCACAACCTCGCGCGCGCCGAGGCCGAGCGGCAGGACGAGGTCTTCGACCGGCGCCACCCGCTCCCGTACCCGCACGTCTTCGAGGCGGCGCGCGCCCATCGCCTCCGGAGCGCGCTCCGGAAGGGAAGCCTCATCCTCGCGGCCGACCTGCCCGCGGGGCGGGGCGAGCCGGCGCCGCTGCTCGGGGGCCGGGTCTTCCTCGACCCGAGGCCGTTTCGGCTGGCGCGGGCGGCCGGTGTGCCGTGCCGCCCGGCTTTCCTGACGCTGCCGCGCGGCCGGTGGACGCTGACGCTCGGCGACCCGCTGCCGCGCGACGAGGAGGGCGCTCTCGCGGCCTTCGCCCGGTGCTTCGCCGAGACGGCCCGACGCTCGCCCCTGGATCTCGACGGCGTCGTCTACCGCGGTCTGGTCGAAGCGCGCTAGCTCGTCGGCGGGTGTCCGTCGGTGCGGTGCACCGACTCGACGGTGACCTTGATCTCCTCGTCCGAGAGGCCCTTCTCCTTGAGCTGCCCGGCCAGGCGCGCCTCGGAGAGGCAGATCCCGCAGCCGGCCGCGTGCGTGTTCGTGAAGCAGGTCAGGAGCGTCTTGTGGTGGAACATGGGGCTCTCGGCGCACTCGCAATAGCAGTGGAGCTTGTCGAGGGTCGCCGGGTACTTGCGGGCGATCGTGTAGCACTCCTGGACGCCGGGCTCGGCGTCTCTGGCGAAGAGGGCCGGGTCGAGCGTCGCGTGGCGCTCCTTGCAGGTGGCGCACGCGTTCGTTGGCGCGGCGGTGGGCTTCGGCGTGGGCTTCGGGGTGGCGGCGACGAGCGCCGCCGCGGCCAGAAGGCCGACGGCGATTCGGTTCATGGCCATCGGGAGCTCCGGGCTACTTGAGCGCCGCCATGATCTCGTCGAGCGCCGCTTTCGGCGGGCGGAGCTTCGCGTCGGGCATCGCGACGATGGGCTCGGTGCCCGCTCCCGACAGCTCGAGAAAGTCCTTCTTCCGCGGTTCGACGAAGATCAGGCCGGTCAGGAACTCCGTCTTCTCCTGGGACTCCTGGCAGAGGGCCAGCGCCTGGCCCTTGTTCGTCGGGTCGTAGTCCTCGCGCAGCTTGCGCAGGCGGATGTGCGACCCGTCGTGAAGGGCGACGTCCTGGGTCGTGCCCGGGTCGTACTCGACCGCGATGTCGTCGTAGTAAGGGATGAAGCCGATCTCGTGGATCGGAATCTCGTGGTCCTTGGCCCACTTGTACGACTTGGTCGAGCTGTCGTGGTTGTTGAACGTGACGCAGGGCGAGATGACGTCCACCAGGGCGGTTCCGCGGTGCGCCAGCGCGCCCTTCAGCAGGGCGACGAGCTGCTTCATGTCTCCCGAGAACGACCGCGCGACGTAGCCGCAGCCGAGCTCGATCGCCATGGCGCAGAGGTCGATCGCGGGCAGGTCGTTGACGACGCCGGTCTTCAGCTTCGAGCCCGCGTCGGCCGTCGCCGAGAACTGGCCCTTCGTCAGGCCGTACACGCCGTTGTTCTCGACGATGTAGACCATCGGGACGTTGCGGCGGAGCAGATGCACGAACTGGCCGGCGCCGATCGAGGCGGTGTCGCCGTCTCCGGAGACGCCGACGGCCACGAGCGACGGGTTGACCATCATGGCGCCGGTCGCGACGGCCGGCATACGGCCGTGCACGGCGTTGAAGCCGTGGCCGCGGTCCGCGAAGTAGGCCGTCGTCTTCGACGAGCAGCCGATGCCCGACATCTTCGCGACCTTGTACGGCGGGATCGACATCTCGTAGAGCGCCTGCGTGATCTGCCGCGTGATGACGTCGTGGCCGCAGCCGACGCAGAGCGTGGACTTCGAGCCGCCGTACTCCTTGACGGTCAGGCCGACGCGGTTGGTGGGCGGCGTCTTGGTTTCGGGTGCGGAGGACATCAGCGCTTCTCCCCGGCCTCGATGCCCTCGAGCACCGTCTCGGCGTCGAGGGGGAAGCCGTCGTAGTGGCGGATCGACCGGAGCTTCAGGCCGTCCGCCCCGAGCTCGAGGCGGAGCAGGTCGTACATCTGGCCGTCGCGGTTCTGGTCGATCACGTAAACGCGGTCGTGGGCGGCGACGAACGCCGCCGTTTCGGGCGTGAAGGGGAGGGCCCGCAGGCGCAGGTACCCGGTCGACAGCCCCTTGCGGCCGAGGATCACGCGCGCCTCCTCGACGGCGAAGTCCGAGGAGCCGTACGCGATGATGCCGATCTTCGCGCCGTCGACCTTCGACACGGCGGGCCGCGGGACGTATTTCTTCGCCGTCTCGAGCTTGCGCGCGAGGCGGTCCATGTTGTTCTTGTAGTCGTCCGGCCGCTCCGTGTACTGCGCGCGCTCGTTGTGCCCGGAGCCGCGCGTGAAGTAGGTGGCGGCCAGGTTGTCGATGAAGCCGGGCAGCGTCCGCCACGGGATCCCGTCGCCGTCGACGTCGCGGTACCGCGCGAACTCGCGGAACTTCGCCACGTGGGCGTCGAGCTCCTCCTTCGTCTTCAGGACCTTGCCGCGGTCGAGCGGCTGGTCGCGGAAGGGGAAGGGGTCGGCCATCCAGTTGTTCATGCCGAGGTCGAGGTCGGTCATCAGGAAGACCGGCGTCTGGAAGCGCTCGGCGAGGTCGAAGGAGTCCATCGCCATCGAGTAGCACTCCTCGACCGAGCCCGGGATGAGCAGGATGTGTCTGGCGTCGCCGTGCGAGAGGTTGTACGTCGACGTGATGTCGCCCTGCATCGTCCGCGTCGGGAGGCCGGTCGACGGGCCGACGCGCTGGACGTCGACGATCACCGCCGGAACCTCGGCGTAGTAGCCGAGGCCGGTGAACTCCGACATCAGCGAGATGCCGGGGCCCGACGTCGTCGTCATCGCCCGCGCGCCCGCCCAGCCCGCGCCGAGCACCATGCCGAGCGCGGCGAGCTCGTCCTCGGCCTGCACGACGGAGAACGTCGACTTGCCCGTCTCGGGATCCACGCGGTACTTCCCGGCGTAGTCGATGAGCGACTCCGCCAGGGACGACGAGGGCGTGATCGGGTACCAGGCGAGGAACTGGACGCCCGCCATCATGCAGCCGATCGCGGAGGCCGCGTTGCCTTCGATGATGATCTTTCCGGCCGTCGCGTTCATCCGCTCGAGGCGGAAGGGGTCGTGCTTGGTCAGGTTCTTTTCCGCCCACTCGAGGCCGCCGCGGATCGCCTTCATGTTGATCTCGACCGCCGCGGCCTTGTTCTTGAACTGCTTGGCGACGGCCTTCTCGACCTCGACCATGTCCACACCGAGGAGCCACGCGGCCACGCCGACGTAGATCATGTTGATCGCGAGGCGGCGCAGCTTGCCGTCGTGGACGAGCTCGAGGACCAGTTTCTGGAAGGGGACGGGGTAGAAGACGACGTCCTGCCGGAGCGTGTCGAGCTTCAGGCTTTCCTCGTAGATCACCGCGGCGCCGGGGGCGACGGTCCGCACGTCTTCGTGCGCCGTCTCCGGGTTCATGCAGATCAGGACGCCGATGTCGCGCCGGCGGGCGATGAAGCCTTCCTTGGACGCCCGGATCGTGAACCAGGTCGGCAGCCCCTGGATGTTCGACGGGAAGAGGTTCTTGCCCGACACCGGAATGCCCATCTGGAAGATGGACCGCATCAGGATCGTGTTGGAGGACTGCGATCCGGAGCCGTTGGCCGTGGCGACGTGGATCGAAAAGTCGTTGATGACCGGGGGCCGGCTCGTCGTTCCGGGGTGCTTTTCTTCGAGAACGGCGGTGGACATGCGTCTCCTTTGGCGGTCAAACCCGCGGACCGAGGATGATACCAAAGCGATGGGGAGGCGCCTTCGGCGCCCTCCCTCTGTAGAATCCGCGCCCGGAGGAACACCCCTCATGCGCCTGCGCTCGCTCGGCCTCGCTCTGTTCTGCCTCGCCGCTTCGGGAGCCGCGCTCGCGGCCGCGCCGCGGCCGCTCCGCTTCGAGGAGCTCGCGAAGGTCCGGCGCGTCGGCGCCTTCACGGTGTCGCCCGACGGCAAGCTCGTGGCTTTTGCGGTCGCGACCCCGGACGTGGCCGCCAACACGTCGCGCGGAGCGATCTGGATCGTCTCGACCGCGGGCGGCGCGGCGCGGCGCGTCACGAGCGGCGAGAAGAGGGACGACGACCCGAAGTTCTCCCCGGACGGGCGACGGATCGCCTTCCTCTCGAGCCGCGAGAAGGGGCCGCAGATCTGGGTGCTGGACCTCGCCGGCGGCGATCCGGTCCGCGCCACGTCGTTTCCGACCGGAGTCTCCGACTACACGTGGACTCCGGACGGAAAGTGGTTCGTGATCGCGTCGGACGTGTTTCCGGAGTGCTCGGAGGTGGCGTGTCTGGACAAGACGCTCCAGCAGCGCGAGACCGCGAAGGTCAAGGGCCGCGTCGCCGAGCGGCTCCTCTTCCGGCACTGGGATTCCTGGAAGGACGGCACGCGCTCTCACCTCTGGAAGGTGCCGGCAACCGAGGGCGGCGGCACGGCCGTCGACCTGACGCCCGGCGACCGCGACGCGCCGCCGTTTCACGTCGGCGGCGGCGTCGACTGGGACGTCTCGCCCGACGGCCGGGAGCTCGTCTACGCCTCCGACCCGGACAAGGACGAAGCGCTCTCGACCAACTCGGATCTCTGGGCGGTGCCGCTCGAGGGCGGCGCCGCTGCGCGGAACCTGACCGCGGGCAATCGCGCCTTCGACGGCACGCCGCGCATTTCGCCGGACGGCCGCTGGATCGCCTACCGCGCGCAGACGCGCGCCGGCTTCGAGGCCGATCGTTTCCGTCTCCGGCTGCTCGAGCGGTCGACCGGGCAGACGCGCGACCTCACCGAGGCCTTCGACTTCTGGGTCGACGACTTCCGCTGGGCGCCCGACTCGAAGACGATCTACTTCGCCTCGCAGGTCCGCGGCCGCGAGAACCTCTACCGGATCGCCGTCGCGGGCGGCGCGCCGGTCGTGATCTGGACGGGCGGGACGGTCGCCGGCCTTGGCGTGGCCGGCAATCGCCTCGTCTTCGGGACGAGCACGCTCTCGCGCCCGGCCGAGCTGTGGACCGTGGGCGCCGAGGGAACGGCGCCCGCGGCGCTCACGCACGTCAACGACGCGCAGGTCGGCGAGATCGCGCTCGGCGCCGTCTCCGAGCGTTTCACCGATGCGTCCGACCGGCGCAAGCTCCAGGCCTGGGTCGTCACGCCGCCCGGGTTCGACGCCTCGAAGAAGTACCCGGCCGTCTTCTTCATCCACGGCGGCCCGCAGGGGGCCTGGGTGGACGGCTGGTCGTACCGCTGGAACCCGCAGGTCTGGGCGGCCTACGGCTACGTCGTCTACGCGGCCAACCCCCGCGGCTCGACCGGCTTCGGCCAGGATTTCCTCGACGCGATCAGCGGCGACTGGGGCGGGCAGGTCTACGACGACCTGATGCGCCAGGCCGACGACCTTGCCGCGCTGCCGTACGTCGACCGGACGAAGATCGCGGCCGCGGGCGCTTCGTACGGTGGCTACATGGTCAACTGGATCGCGGGGCACACGGACCGCTTCGCAGCGCTCGTGTCGCACGACGGCACCTTCGACCTCGCCTCGGCCAACCTCGAGACCGAGGAGCTCTGGTTCCCGAACTGGGAGTTCAAGGGCTGGCCCTGGAGCTCCGACCTCTACCGGAAATGGAACCCGATGGAGTCGGCGGGGCACTTCAAGACGCCGATGCTGGTGATCACGAGCGAAAGGGACTACCGCGTGCCGTTCGGCCAGGGGCTGCAGCTCTTCACGGCGCTCCAGATTCGAGGAGTGCCCTCGAAGCTGCTGACCTTTCCCGACGAAGGACACTGGGTGCTGAAGCCGGGCAACTCCTGCCTCTGGCACAACACGGTCATGGACTGGCTTCACCGATGGATCGGGGGCGCGGAGGCCGACCCGAAGGGCCTCGCGCTCGCGTACAGCGTCACGAAGTGACCGGTCTCAAGCCCCGCTCGCGCACGCGCTCCTCCTCGAGGAGCCGGTGGCGGGCCGCGACGACGCCCGCGCGCCCGAGGTAGCCGACCAGCCTCGTCGGATCCTCCCGCGCGACGACCGGCAGGCGGCCAATGTCGTGCGAGAGCATGCGCTCGACCGCGTCGCGGACGAGCTCGTCTTCGAACCCCACGACCGGCGAGCGCGTGCCCGCGTCGAGGACGCCGGCGGCTCCCTCCGGGTCCTTTGCGAGGGCGCGCATCAGGTCGCTGCGGGTCACGATGCCGACCAGCCGGCCCGACGCGTCCACGATCGGCGTTCCCTGCCGGCGGGACAGGGCGTCGTCGGCGCTTCCGACGCGGCGGGCGAGCTCGCGGACGCTCATCGCCGTCGGGACGGTCGGCACCTCGCGGTCCATCACCTCGCCGATGCGGTGGATGTCGAAGGGGTCCACGGCGTACTCGCGGAAGACGTGGTGGCCGCGGCGGGCGATCTTCTCCGTCAGGATCGAGCGCTTGAGCAGGAGCACGGTCACGGCGTAAGCGGCGACGCAGGCGACGAGCAGGCCCGGCAGCAGCCCCCAGTCGTGCGTCAGCTCGCCCGCGAAGAACATCGCGGTCAGCGGTGAGCGCATCGTGCCGCCCATCATCGCGGCCATCCCGATCGTCGCCCAGAGCCCGGCGTCGCCGTGGGACAGCGCGGAGGAGAAGAGCGAGCCGAGCGCGCCGCCCATCATGAGCAGCGGAGCGAGGACGCCGCCCGACGTACCGGACCCGAGGGCCACCGCCCAGACGATTCCCTTGTCGGCAACGAGGCTGGCGGCCGCGCCGCCGGAGACTTCGCCCCGGAGGAGGGCGTGGATCGTGCCGTAACCCACGCCGAGGATGCGCGGGTCGAAGAGGCCGCCGACGCCGACGCACAGCCCGCCGAGCGCGGGCCACCACATCCAGTGAATCGGGAGCTTCTGGAAGAGGTCCTCGCAGCCGTAGACGACGGCGGTCAGCAGACCCGACGCGAGCCCGGCGGCAACTCCGAGGCCGAGCGCCGCGACGAGCAGGGGACCGGTGAGGCCCGCATGCGGGGGAACCGGAAACACCGGGCCGGGGCCGATGAGCGGCCCGCGGGCCACCGCGGCCAGGGCCGCCGCGAGCGCGACGGGGATGAAGCTGCGCGGCTTCCACTCGAAGAGAAGCAGCTCGACCGCCAGCAGCGTCGCGGCGATGGGGGAGGCGAAGACGGCCGACATGCCGGCGGCCGCGCCGGCGACGAGCAGCGTCTTGCGCTCGGCCGACGAGAAGTGAAAGAGCTGGGCGAAGAGGGAGCCGAAGGCGCCCCCCGTCATGATGATCGGCCCTTCGGCGCCGAACGGCCCGCCGGTGCCGATCGAGATCGCCGAGGAGACCGGCTTGAGGATCGCGACGCGTGCGTCGAGCCGGCTGCGGCCGATCAGGATCGCCTCGAGCGCCTCCGGAATCCCGTGGCCGCGGATCTTCGGCGAGCCCCACCTGGCCATCGCGCCGATGGCGAGACCGCCCGCGACCGGGACGAAAACGCTCCAGGCACCGAGCTGGTTCTGGCCCGGCGCGACGGGTATTGCGGCGAGCCGCCCGAAATAGGCGAGGTTCGTGATCGCGTCGATCAGCCAGAGGAGTCCTTTGGCGACGACGGCGGCGATGCCGCCGATCAGGAGCGCGGCGGCCGAGAGCACGAGGATGCGCGCGTCGGCGGAGTAGTCGCCGAGGCGGTGCGAGCCCGCGGGCTCAGCCACGGCGGGAGGGGCGCTTGGCGGTCGGAAAGCGCAGGGCCTGCGCGCGCGGGACGGCCTTTCGGAGCTCGGCGATGCCGCGGTAGTGCTCGCGGACGAGGTCGGCGAGGAGCCGGCGGCCCGAGGCGGTCAGGGCGACGCGGACCCGCCGCCGGTCCGCTTCGTCGCGTCGGCGCCGGACCAGGCCGGCGCGCTCACAGCGGTCGACCAGGCCCACGGCGCTCTGGTGCAGGATCTGGAGGCGGTCGGCGAGGTCGGAGACGGCCGGCGGCGCGTCGCCGAAGCTGCGGACGAAAAGCAGGAGCTGGTACTGGGCGGGGGACACCCCGGCCCTCCGGGCGGCCTGCTCCGAAAAGCGGAGGAACCGCCTCAGCGCCTGGCGAAAGCGCGCCAGGCGCTGGTAGTCCGTCTCGCGGAGGGCCGCGGATCGCGCGCTCGCCATTGCCGTGCCGCCAGATTATCGCAGTCCGATATATTTCGCGAGCGGCGGAATATATCGTGTCACGATGAAGTTTCTCCTCGTCGAGGAGGCGCTTCCATGAGAACGATTCGCTCCCTGGCCGGCGTGCTGGGTCTCGCCTCGGTCTGTCTCTGGGGACTTTCCTGCAAGAAGAACGCTCCCACCACGGCGGCGCAGGCCGCACCCCCCGTCAAGGCGGCCCCCGAGAAGGCGGTCGTGCCGCCGCGCGCTCCGGACACGGCGCACGACGCCCAGGCGGACGTCATGTCCCAGGACCTCGCCACGCTCAATCGCAAGGGTTATCTCCAGGACGCCTACTTCAACTTCGACGAGTCCGAGCTCCGGGACGACGCCCGGCAGGCGCTCGCCAACGACGCGCAGTGGTTGAAGAAGTACCCGTCCATCCGGATCCTCCTGGAAGGGCACTGCGACGACCGTGGCACCGAGGCCTACAACCTGGCTCTCGGCGAGCAGCGGGCCTCGATCGCGAGGCAGTACCTGGCGGATCTCGGCGTGCCGGCGGATCGCGTGGCCGTCGTTTCCTACGGCAAGGAGCGTCCGTTCTGCGAGGCCGACAACGACTCCTGCTGGCAGGAGAACCGCCGCGACCACGTCCTCGTCACGGCAAAGTGAACGCGACCCCGGGCCGCGCGGCGCCGCGGGTCCTGATGATCGGCTGGGAGTTCCCGCCGCGATATGCGGGCGGGCTCGGGGTGGCCTGCCAGGGTCTCGTGCGCGGCCTGCTGGCTCTCGGCGCGGAGCTCGTCCTGCTGCTCCCGCGGCGTCCCGGCGGGGTCCCCGCCGCCGGGCTCGCGGCCGCCGCAGGGCGGCTTCGGCTGATCCCGATGCGCACGAAGCTCGAGCCCTACGGCCGGGGGACGGGGCTCTACGGCGACGACCTCTGGGACGAGGTCAGCCGGCTCGCCGCGGTCGCCCGCGTCGTGGCCCGGGAGGAGCGGTGCGACGTCATCCACGTCCACGACTGGATGACGTATCCGGCCGGCCTCGCGGCGTCGGACGCTTCGGGGCGCCCGCTTCTGGCGCACGTTCACGCGACCGAGTTCTCGCGCAGCGGCGGCGGTCCGGGCAACGCCGCCATCGAGGACCTCGAGCGCCAGGCCCTGCGCCGGGCCGCGCGCGTCCTGTGCGTGTCGCGGTTCACGGCGTCGGTCGTACGCCGGCGCTACAACGTCGCCGCCGAGAGGATCCGCGTCGTCCACAACGCGATCGACGGGGCGTCGGCGGTGCCGGCGCGGCGGCCGCCGTCGGGTCGCCCGGTCGTCCTGTTCGCCGGGCGGCTGACCCGCCAGAAGGGTCCGTCCCGCTTCCTCGAGGCGGCGCGCCTCGTGCGCCAGTCGCGCCCCGAAACCGTGTTCGTGATGGCGGGCGACGGAGATCGGCGGCCCTGGCTCGAGGAGCGCGCCGAGGAGCTCGGTCTGGCCGACGTCGTCGCCTTCCCGGGGTTCCTTCCGGCGGCGGCGCTGCGGTCGCTGTACGCGCAGGCGAGCGTCTACGTGCTGCCGTCCGTCGCGGAGCCGTTCGGCCTGACCGTTCTCGAAGCGCTCGGCCAGGGCGCGCCCACGATCGTGTCGCGCCAGGCCGGCGTCGGCGAGGTCGTTCGCAGCGTGATTCGCGTGGACGCGTCGGACCCCGAGGCCCTCGCCGCGAGGATTCTCTGGCTCATCGACTCCCCGGCCGTGCGGCGCCAGCTGTCGAGCCTGGGCCGGGCCGAGGTCGCGCGCATGTCGTGGGAACAGCCGGCGGCCCGGTGCCTCGAAGTCTACCGGGAGCTGGCCTGACCCTCAGACGTGGCCGGTGTCCCGCTCGTCCGGCCCGTCGGCCGGGACGCAGCGGCCCGACGCCCACCGGCGCAGCGCCGTGATCTGCTCGGCGCGCGTGACGGACAGCGGCCGCGTCGAGCGCAGCGCGACGAGGATGGCGGACGTGTCGAGCGGAAAGCCGCCGGCGCGCGCCTCGTAGAGGGCCGAGACGACGGCCTGTTCGATCTCGGCGCCGGAGAAGCCGGCCGAGGCGCGGGAGAGCTGGCCGAGGTCGAACCGGGCGGGCGCCTCGCCGCGCTTCCCGAGGTGCAGGCGGAAGATGTCGGCGCGGGCGCCGGTGCCGGGAAGGTCGACGAAGAAGATCTCGTCCATGCGACCCTTCCGCATCATCTCGGGCGGGAGGTCCTCGACCGAGTTCGCGGTGGCCACGAGGAAAACGCGGGACGCGCGCTCCTGCATCCACACGAGGAGCGTCCCGATGAGCCGCCGCGAAACGCCGCCGTCGGAGTCCGAGGACCGCGGCGACACGAAGGCCTTCTCGATCTCGTCGATCCAGAGGACGCAGGGCGCCATGCGCTCGACGCGCCGCAGGGCGTCGCGCAGGTTGCGCTCCGACTCGCCGATGTAGGGCGCGAGGAGCTTGCCGGCGTCGAGCGCGAGGAGCGGCAGCCCCCAGGTCGACGCCACGGCCTTCGCGGCGAGGCTCTTGCCGCAGCCCTGCACGCCGAGGAGGAGGATGCCCTTGGGGGGGTCGAGCCCTTTCGCCTCGGGTCCGGGGAGCAGACCGACGCGGCGCGTCGCGATCCACTTCTTCAGTTTCTCCAGGCCGCCGAGCTGCTCGAGGCCTTCGGGCGTCGGGATGAACTCGAGGAGGCCGCCGCCCTCGACGAGTCCTTTCTTCAGCTCACGCAGGCGACCGCGGTCGGCGGCGGTCAGGGCGTTGTCCTCGACGATGGCCTGGGCGAGCGCCCGTTCCGCCTCGAAGAGCGTGAGGCCCTGGAGGTCCGACACGATGCCGTCGGCCTCTTCCCGCGTCAGCGAGACGCGGGCTCCCGGGCTCTGGCGCGGCAGGGCTTTGACGACGCGCCCGAGAAGCGCGCGCAGCTCCTCCGGTCCCGGCAGGGCGAATTCGAACCGGACGGCGATGTCGGAGAGCTCGGGCTTCTCGGGCATGGAGGGCCCCACGAGGACGATCGTCCGCGCCGAGCCGGCGAACTCCTGGGACGTCTCGCGCAGGAGCCGCAGGGTGGCGGCGTTCTCGAGGTGCGGCAACGGGTCCTTGAGAAGGAACGTGCCGTCGCCGGCCGTCCGGCGGATCAGCCGCAGAGCCTGGCCGAGGTCGGCCGAGGTCTCGGCGTCGGTCGGATGGGCCGGTGCGAGGCCGCTCGCGGCGCTCCAGGTCCAGAAGGGCAGGGAGAGCCCGCTCGAAACGTCGCGGACGAGCGCCTCGAAGCGCTGCTCCTCGACCGTCTCACAGACGATCAGCGGATGCCGCGACTTCAGGAGGACGGCGAGGTCCCTGGCGGAAGCGTCCAATCGGCGCCGAGTCTAGCGAAGATTCCGGGCGTAGACTTCCGCCGTGCCGGCCAAGCGGGTGGTGTCCCTCTGCCCGTCCATCACCGAGACGATCGTGGCGATCGGGGGTCTGAAGGCCCTCGTCGGCGTGACCCGATACTGCACGCGCCCGAGCGGCATGCTCTGGGGCCTGCCGCGCGTCGGAGGGACGAAGAGTCCGGAGATCGAGCGGATCCTCGCGCTGACGCCCGACCTCGTCTTCGCCAACGCCGAAGAGAACCGCCGCGAGGACGTCGAGGCGCTTCGAGCGGCCGGCGTCGAGGTGGACGTCACGCTGCCGAAGACCGTCGCCGAGGTGCCGGAGGCGATCCGGCAGTGGGGCTGCCGGCTCGGGACCGAGGCGGAGGCCGACGCCCTGGCCTCGCGGATCGAAGCGGCGCGCCGCGACCTCGAGGCGCATCGCCCCGCGGCCCGCTTTCGCTACGCGTACTGGATCTGGAAGGACCCGTGGATGACGATCTCGGACGACACGTACGTGGCCGACCTGATCCGGCTCGCGGGCGGCGAGAACGTGTACGGCGCCGAGCCCGTCCGGTATCCGACGACGCACCCGTCCGACGCTCTCGCTCGGGAGCCCCAGGTGCACATCTTCGCGAGCGAGCCGTACCCCTTCGCGGAAGAGCGGCACGGCGCCCTCGTCGAGAGGCTCTTCGGCAATCACACGCGCCGGGTCTTCGTGGACGGGGACGACTACTGCTGGCACGGGGTCCGAACCTTGCGGGGGTTGGATGCGGTTTCTAGCCTAATAAAATAAGGAAAACATCTACCAGTTCTTTATTTATTTCGGCGACCTTTCACGACCCCCGGCACTCCGCTCGCGACGTAGAGGACATCCCGAATCTCGCCTTCTGCCAGGACGAGGCGCGAGCCGTCCGGGGCGATTCCGAAGCTGTCTGTGAATCGCTCGGCATCGAAACCGGCGAGCTGCCGGCGGGTCGTGGACGTGTCGGCGGCGTCCGGGGAAAAGTCCTGGACGAAGACGCCGTATCCTTCGGGAGCGCGGCCGAGCAACGCCAGCCGCTTTCCGTCGGGCGTCCAGCGGGCGCGTCCGACGTTGGCCCCGAGCGCCTGGAGGTCGATCGAGAAGGGAAGCACCACGCCGTCGGAGATCCGAACGACCCGCGTGGCCGTGGGCGTGTGATACACCGCCAGCGTTCCGTCCGGCGACACTTCGGGATGCACGATCGACCCGGAGACGAGACGGGCGTCCCCCGATCCGTCGGGGTGGATCTTCCACAAGCCCTGGCGCTTTTCGCCCGCGGAGGCGTAAACGATCCACTGGCCGTCGCGCGTCATCGTCGGGTTCTCCGCGTCCGTCCCGTCGTGCGTCACTTGCCTCGCGCCGCTCCCGTCCGCGTCCGCCATCCAGACTTCGAACGGCCCCGACCGATTGGAGCTCCAGAGGAGGTGTTTCCCGTCGGGAGAGAGCGCCGGGTCCCAATCCTCCCCCGGCTGGTCCGTCAGCCGCCGCAGCGCTCCCGTTTCGAGGTTGGCCTCCCAGATGTCGAAGTCTCCGCCACGGTCCGAGGCGAACACGATCCGTTTGCCGTCGGGGGAGTAGACGGGCTGCCGGTCGGTGCTGTGGCCCCGGGAAACCCAACCCTGCGGGCGAGCCGAGCTCGCGCCCGGCGCCGCGACCTCGCGCAGCATCGCCGACGAGGTGCTCGCGTCGAAGACCAGGCGGCCCTCGGCGAGGATGTCCAGGGTCTCTCCGAAACTCGGCAGATTGAGCAGCACCCGCGCCTCGGTGGCGCCGGGTCGCTGCTCGAGGACCCGGGCCGTTACCGAGCGAACGTTCGAGGTCGGCGCCGCACCCTGCATGTAGATCATCTGCGAGCCCGACCAGGCCACCGACGAGAGCTGACCGCGGGCCTCAGGAGCCGAGAGGACGCTCCGTTCGGAGCCGTCGAGCGGGATGAGGTGGAACCGCCCCGTGCGGGTCATGTTGCCCGTGGTCTGCACCGCGAGGATGGCTCGGCCGTCGGGCGTCCAGCGCGGCCGCCGCAGGGGAGTGTCTTTGAACCGGGACAGGATCCGCTCGTCCCCGCCGTCCGCGGCCGCGATGCCGACCTCCACCTCTTCGCTCGTCCGCCCGCCGCGAAGGAACGCCAGGCGCGTTCCATCCGGCGACCAGTCGGCTTCGTAGGCATTGGACAGGAGCTTCCGCGGCTCTCCTCCGACGGTGGCGACCCGGTAGATCGAGACGTCCACGTCCGAGGGCGCGCGCGAGAACAGAATCGCCGTTCCATCCGGAGAGAAACGGGGGTGCGTGTCGCCCGGGCCCGCCGTCAACGGCGCTTCGCTGCCGTCGCGGATCTGCTTGACCCAGATCCGGGCCTTTCCCCGCTCGCGGCCGGACGTGAAGGCGACGGTCTTTCCGTCCGGCGAGGCGGCGGGCTGGATGTCGCGGCCGGAGTAGGTCAGCGGCACGATCTCCGGAGGCGGGGGCGGCGGTCCCTGCGTCCATCGGCCGATCCCGAATCCGACCGCGAGCGCGGCGGCCGCGGCGGCGATCGCGGCCGGCCAGCGTACGGCCGGCGCCCGCGCTGGCCCGGGCAGCGCCAGGGCCGGAGCGGAAGTTCCGGAGAGCGCCTCGAGCGCGAAGGCGAGGTCGTGCGCGGAGTGGAAGCGCTGCTCCGGGTTCTTCTCGAGGCAGTGGCGCACGATCCGCTCGAGGCCGGGGGACACGTTCTGGTTGGTGACGGAAAGGTCCGGCGGGTCGTCCTTGAGGATCGCCGACATCGTGTCCGCCACGCTGTCGCCGTGGAAAGCTCTCTTTCCCGAGAGCGTCTCGTAGAGGATCGCGCCGAAAGAGAAAATGTCGCTGCGGGCGTCGGCGGGCTTGCCCCGTACCTGCTCGGGCGACATGTAGCCGATCGTCCCCAGCACCACGCCCGGCTCGGTGCCCGCGGTCGCGGTCGGGAGGTTGGTGACCTGAGAACCCTCCTCCTGGTGCGTGAGCTTGGCCAGGCCGAAGTCCAGGATCTTGACGCGCCCGTCTCGCGTGACGAAGAGGTTCTCGGGCTTCAGGTCCCGATGGACGATGCCCTTCTCGTGCGCCGCCCCGAGGCCGTGGGCGACCTGGAGCGCGTAGTCCGAGCACTTCCTCGGCGACAGGCGCCCGCCGGCGAGGACCGAGCGCAGGGTCTCGCCTTCGAGGAGCTCCTGGACGACGTACGGGGCGCCCTCCGACGCCCCGATGTCGTACACGGCGGTGATGTTCGGGTGGTTGAGCACCCCGGCGGCCTTCGCCTCCTGCTCGAAGCGCCGCAGCCTGTCGGCGTCGGAGGAGAACGACGCCGGCAGAACCTTGATCGCCACCTCGCGTCCCAGGCGCGGGTCGCGAGCCCTGTACACCTCGCCCATGCCCCCGGCGCCGATCTGGCCGAGGATTTCGTACGGCCCGAGCTTCGTCCCGGAGCTGAGCGACATGGGTTTCCCGGGAGTCTACATTCAGGGCGCGTTGTGGTGGAATGCGCGACCAGCGGAGGATCCATGAGGCGCGTCGCCACGGCGGCTCTCGGCCTGACTCTGATCGCGGGGGCGCTGTCGGCGCAGACGGCCGCGCCGGCGCCGGCGCCGGCGCCGGCGCCGTCGGTCACGGTCATCCGTGCGGGAACGCTGATCGACGGGGTTTCCCCGTCCGTCCGGCGGGACCAGGCCGTGGTGATCCGCGGCAACCGCATCGAGAGCGTCGGGGCGTGGAACGCCGCTTCGGTTCCGGCCGGCGCCGCGGTGATCGACCTCTCGTCGGCGACGGTCCTGCCGGGAATGATCGACGCCCACACGCACGTCTTCCTCCAGGGAGAGGAGGCGTCCGAAGGCGGCTACGACGCGCAGCTCCTGATGGCCCCCCTGGCGCTGCGGGCCGCGCGCGCGACCGTGTCCGCGCGGCGGGCTCTCGAGCAGGGCTTCACGACGATTCGCGACGTCGAGACCGAGGGCGCGGGCTACGGCGACGTCGGGATCAAGGAGGCGATCGAGCGCGGGTACATCCCGGGCCCGCGGATGTTCGTCGTCACGCGCGCGATCTCGACGACCGGCGGCTACTCCCTCGACGGCTACGCTCCCGAGGTCGACGTTCCGAAAGGCGCGCAGCTCGTGGACGGGCCGGTCGAGGCCCGCAAGGCGGCGCGCGAGCAGCTCTCGAACGGCGCGGACTGGATCAAGGTCTACATGACGCACCGCTCGTGGGTCGACGCCGCGGGCAACCTCGTCTCGCAGCCGACGCTGACCCTCGAAGAGCTGCAGGCGGTCGTCGACGAAACGCACGGCTGGGGGCGCAAGGTCGCCTGCCACGCCTACAACGGCATCGGCTTGAAGCGCGCGCTCGACGGCGGTTGCGACTCGATCGAGCACGGCCTCGAGCTCGACGACAAGGCGGTGGCGCAGATGGTCCGGCAGGGCACGTGGCTCGTGCCGACGATGAGCGTCTACTACGGGGGCTGGGCGCCCGAAGGGACGCCGACAGGGGATCTCGACCGCAAGCGGGTCGCGGTGCACGGCCCGTCGCTGCGGCGCGCGCTGAAGGCCGGCGTGAAGATCGCCTTCGGCACGGACGTCGGCGGCTTTCCCTGGACCGAGGCGATTGCCCAGGAGTTTCCGCGGCTCGTCGAGTTCGGCATGACGCCGATGGAGGCGATCCAGAGCGCGACGTCGCGGGGAGCGGAGCTGCTGGGGCAGAAAGGCACCCTCGGCGTGCTCGCGCCCGGGGCTTTCGCCGACGTCGTCGCGGTGTCGGGCGACCCCCTCGCCGACGTCCGCGTGCTCGAGAAGGTCACGTTCGTGATGAAGGACGGCAAGGTCTATCGCGGAGCGGCGCGCTAGCGCCCGAGAAGGAGCGAGGCTCATGAGGCAGGACGCGAAGGCGCGGGGAATCCTGGCGGCGGCCGTTCTGGTCGGGGTGGGCTGGGCGTCGTCGGCGCTGCCCCAGGAGACCGCGGCGGACAAGGGCGACAAGAAGCCCGCCGCC
>DATJXB010000202.1:0-2516 GCA_035500755.1 Thermoanaerobaculia bacterium
AGGATGTGGTTGAAGGCCTCGCGGTGGCGGTCGGAGAAGAAGAGGAAACGCGGATCGGGTGTCAGGTTGAAGGGAGCTTCGCGAAATCCGTAGAACTTTTCGTACACGACCCCCGAGACTCTTACACAAAACACCGGCGCCCGCGCGACGAACCGCGGGGCTCTCTCGCTGCTTCTCGGGGTGCCGCGGCGCCTCGAGGCGGGCGGGGCGGCACAGCGGTCGATCGGCGCCCGGTCCGGGTCAGAACCCCCACAGCGCGAGCTCGTCGAGCAGGGTTGCGAGCGACGGATGCGCGGCAAGCTCCCGATAGAGCCAGCCGTGTCGTTCCCTGGCCTCCGCCAGCTGCTGCCGCAGGAGGTCCTGGTCTTTCTCCGAGGCCGCCTGCCGCATCTCTTCGAGCAGGCGATGGCCGTGCGAATCGAGCCGCTCGCCATGCCGCGTCAGGAAGGAGTCGAAGGCGTCCCGGACGCGCGCCGCGTGCGACTCACCGTGTCCCGCGTTCTCTTCGTCGGTCACGTTCTCTCCCGGCGCGTCCTCATGCGGTCACCAGACGCCGCTTCCGCTCGATCGAGGAGGCGATCATGCCGGCGTGATGGCGGCTGTTTTCGATGAAGATCCTTCCAATCTCCGAGCCTCCGAGGATCGCGCCCGCCAGGTAGAGGTTCGGGACATTGGACTCGAGGGTATCGGCGTCGTGCGCCGGCACGCGCAAGGGTCCTTCCAGGCGGACGCCGCAGCGCTCGAAAAGCGAAAAGTCGGGCTCGTAGCCGATCAGCGGGAAGACGGCGTCGGCCTCGACCGCGCGGCGGCCCTCGGGCGTTTCGGCGAGGACGGTGCCGGGGGTGATCTCGACCACTCGGGCGCTGAAGAGCGCCCGGATCGCCCCGCTGCGGATCCGGTTCTCGAGGTCGGGCTTGATCCAGTACTTGACGCGGTCGGACAGCGCGGGGGCGCGGACGAGAAGGGTCACCCGCGCCCCGTGTCGGTAGAGATCGAGGGCCGCTTCGCAAGCCGAGTTCTTCCCGCCGACCACGACGACGTCGCGGCCGTGGAACGGATAGCCCGAGACATAGCGGGAATGGACGTGCGACAGCTGGTCACCCGGCACGCCGAGCCGGCGCGGATTGTGGAAGAACCCGGTCGCGAGAATTCCCGCCGGCGCGAAGAAGGATCTCGCTTCACTGCCAACCAGGACTTCGACCTCGAGGCCCCCGCCCGGCCGCGGCGCCATGGCGCGGATCTCGGTCTCCGGAACCACCATGACCCCGAAACGCTCGGCGACACCGCGGTAATAGGCGAGGGTTTCGAGGCGTGTGGGGTGCGCGTCGGGGACGGAGAAGGGAACGCCGGCGATGTCGAGGAGGTCGCGCGTCGAGTACCAGCGCATCTCCTCGGGAAACTGGTAGATCGAATGGAGCAGGAAGGCCTTCTCGTAGCAGACGGCCGGAATGTCTCGTCGCTGGAGCTCCACGGCGCAGGCGATCCCCGTCGGCCCGGCGCCGACGATTGCGACCGGAGAGGACTCGCTCGGCACGGGGGCGATTCTATTCTCTGGCCGCGGCGACGGCGTGGAGCTCCTCGATCGAGCGCACGACGCCGGCCCGTGCGACGAACTTGACCCGGCGCAGGTTCGCGATGTCCCGCGTCGGGTCGGCCGAGAGGACCAAGAGGTCCGCGTCCTTGCCCTTCTCGACCGACCCCGTGTTTTTCTCGACACCCATCGCGAGTGCCCCGCCGCGAGTCGAGACCACCAGCACCTGCATCGGCGTCAAGCCCGAGGCCTGCATCGCTTCCATCTCGGCGTAGACGGACGGGCCGTGGAGCGTCAGGGGGTTCCCCGCGTCGGTACCCATCGCGATCGGGATTCCGGCGTCGAAGACGCGCTTCAGGTTGGCGCCGCCGAAGCGTTCCCAGTCGGCGACCCTCCGCTCCAGTCCGGCCAGCCGATCCGCGGAGACCGGCAGCAACGTCGCCGTTTCCGCGACCTTCGCCAGCGTGGCCGGATCCACGCAGCCGTTGGGGTCGTCGACCCTCGGCGGCGTCTTCGCGGCCGCCGCCTGGTTCATCCGAAGATAGCCGCCGGCGACCGTGAGGGTCGGACAGTAGATCGTGCCGCTCTTCTTCGCGAGGGCGAGGAACTCTTCATCGACCGGCTGGTCGGCGACCCCGTGCACCAGCAGCTTCCCGCCGGCCCGCAGCGCGACCTTCGCCTCGGCGAGGCCGGTCGCGTGAACGATGAGCGGGAGACCCGCCTTTCGGGCCTCTTCGCCGGCCGCGAGCACGGCCGGTGCGGAGGCTTCGACCGGCTGATCCTTCGTGACGATGTACCAGACCTTGACGGCGTCCGCGCCCCGGGCGGCGAGGTATCGGACTCCGCCGCGCCCTGCTTCGGGGTCCTTTAGATAGATGAACTGCCTTTCGGCGGGGAGGTTCAGCCAGTGATCGGACGTCGAGAGGAGCGGTCCGGCCGCCGCGACGCGCGGCGCGCGTGCATCGGCGCGCTCGCGCTTGGCCAT
>DATJXB010000203.1:0-16373 GCA_035500755.1 Thermoanaerobaculia bacterium
CCCCCACGACCGCCTCGAGGCCGCGCTCCCAGCCGAGGCGGCGCACGAGCCCGCGCAGACCGACGTCGATGTGCGCGAGGACGAGCTGGCCCTCGCGCGCGATCAGGAAGTGCAGATCGTTGACGCGCTCGACCTTGGCGCCCGACACGTCGACGACCTGCTTGTCGAGGAGCGCTTCGCGCAGAAGGATCTCGGTCTTGTCGCGACGCCGGCTCGGCCGCAGCTCCGTCAGCCGCGCCGAGAGCGGAATCGGGTTCTCCGTCCAGGCGCGCACCTGCGCCCCGTCGGCCACCAGCAGAAGGTCCGCCTGTCCGGGAGGACGGATCAGCAGCTGCGAGACCGGCGGATACGGTTCCGGCAGGCGAATGGACAGGTCCCAGAGCCGGCCGATCGGCGAGCCCTGCGCGTCGACGACGGTGCGCGAGAGGAGGTCGGAGAAGTAGACGAAGATTCCCGGCTTCGCCTCGCCCGACACGACGTTTCCCGCGCTTTCGCCGATCACGGAGACAGTGTTGGCGATGCGCCCGGAGCGATCAATCAGTTTTCGCGAGGACAGATCGGACGAGGCGGCGTCGGACAGGTCTCGGGACCCGTCCCTCGGGCCACTGCCCCGCCGTGGCACTCGCGCCCGGAGCAACGGACGATTTGCGTCACCCCCAACCTGCCCGGACCCGTCAACCTCCAGAAAACACGGCCCTTAAACCAGTTGGCGCCGACCTTGCTCTTTCCGATGGCGAGAGGCATCGAGATGTACAACGTCACCGTCGACCGCAACGCGATGCGCCAGGAAATTCTCGGGCCGCTTTTTCAGCGCCACGTCGTCAGCCTCGCGGGCACCGTCGACAAGCAGTGGCTCGACTCCTACGAGCAGGTCTCGCGCGATTCCGACAGCTTCCAGCGCTATCGGCTCGAGCCGGCCAAGGGTCTCGTGTCGTTCACGTGCCGCGCCAGCGACGGACCGAAGATCATCGAGACCTTCCTCGAGCGCCTCGCCCTCTTCGTGGAGATGGTCAACCTTCACGCCACCTGCGCCTCGGCCGGCTCGCCCGGTCCCGCGGCGAGCGGACTGCAGGGCCTCGAGCTCTAGCGGGCTGCCGGAGGCTAGCGCTCGCTCGTCGGGTCGGCGGCGGGCCGTTTCGCCGCGTTCGCGTCGCCTTCGCCGGAGAGAAGCACCGGCGGGTGCGTCTCCCACTCGTGGCCTTCGGCCGCCACCTGGTAGGCGAGGCCGTAGAGCGACTTCATGTAAGCCGTGTCGAAGTCGGTCGTGTGCGGCGTCGTGAACGTGGCCGGGATGTAGGCGAGGCGATAGTCGACGTGGTCTCGCCGCGTGATCGTGTAGATGCGGTAGAGGTCGCCGATGCCCTGGTACTGGATGAGGCAGGTGATCGCGCGCATCGCGATCGGCAGCGTCCGGCGATCGACCTGGGCCCACTCCGGATCGAGGCGCGCGTTGCGGATGATGTAGAGCGTGCGTTCCCGCGACGCATCGTTCTCCGCCGACAGCCTCGCCAGATCCGACGCCGCCGGGTAGACGAACACCTGGTTGGCCGTGCCGCCGTCGACGTGCATCTCTTCGTAGCGCTTGCCGTCCTCCTCGACGTCGATCATCACGGGCGGGAAGGTGCCGGGGATCGCGGCCGAGGCCAGCAGGATCTTGTGGACGAGCGCGAGCGCGCCGGGCCGACCACTCGCGGCGATCCGCGTGACGTTCCAGATGACCGAGCGCCGCGCGTCGAGGTTCGTCGTCCCGACGAGGAGAATCCGCCCCTTGCCGTACTCCTCGGCGATGCGGGCGAGCATCTCCGGCGTCACGGCTCTCTCGACGAGTTGAGCCAGCGGCGTCGTGTCGGCCATCGCGTCGCCGAAGAGCGCCGAGAGCAGGAACCGCATCCTCGCGACGTCCTTGAGCGAGATGCCGGTATAGAGAGACTTCAGCCTGTCGTCGTACTCCGAGCCGAGAAAGGCGAACGGCGCGATGAGCGCCCCGGTGCTGACGCCGGTGACGAGCTTGAAGACGGGCCGGGTCCCCGCCTTCGTCCAGCCGGCGAGGAGTCCGGCGCCGAACGCGCCGTTGTCGCCGCCGCCGGAAATCGCGAGGTAGCTGGCCGGCGGCAGGGGCTCCTCCGGAGCGAGGCCGAGAGCCCGCCGTTCCTTCGCCCACGACGCGACGAAGTCCTCCTCGAACTGCCGGACGTCCTCGAAGTCGCGCGGGAAGTAGCGGATGTCGTTCGGAAAGCCGACGACGTCGGCGCGCGGCGACTCCCCCGCCGGGACCGCCGGAGCGCGGCTGGTCGTGCCGCAGGCCGCCGCCAGCAGGACCGCCGCCACCGTCCCGGGAATCCTCGAAGTCCCCGCGCGCCGCATCTGGGGCGCGGATGATACCGCCTTCGCCGCGATCGGGAGCCGGCGCCGAGCCGCCGGCTACTTCGCGGGCGCCCGATTCCGCGCGGCGACCGTCCCCTCCGGATGCCAGTCGTACTCCTCGCCGGCGGCGACGCGCGCGGCCGCCGCTTCTCCCATCATCGTGGCGACGACGTGGAGCGCGCCGTCGATCCCGGCCGAGAGTCCGCCGGCAGTCACGATCTTGCCGTTGTCGACGAAGCGGCGGTCGCCCACGACCTTCGTCTTCGGAAACTCGGCGCGCAGCTCGCCGACGAGGCCGGCCGTCGTCGTCGCCGAGAGTCCGTCGAGCAGCCCCGCGCTGCCGAGGATGAATGCGCCGTTGCAGACGGAGAGAGTGTGCTGCGCACGGGCCGTCGTCTCGCGGACGAAACGCAGCGTCTCCGGGCTGTCGCGCGCGGCGCGCACGCCGCCGCCGGGAACGACCAGGACCGCGGGTGCCGGCGCGTCCGCGAAGTCGTAGCGAGGAACGATCGTCAGCCCCATCGCGGTCGTCACCGGCGTCTTCGTCTGCCCGACCGTGAAGACCTCGAAGCCCGACGCGCCGAAGACCTCATACGGTCCCATCGAGTCGATGATCTGGACGCCGTCGAAGACGAGGATGGCGACCTTCGGCCGGGCCGACGTCTCCCGCGCGCGGTCGGCCACCTCCTTTCGGACGAGTTTCAGGCCGCACGTCGGGCACGTTCCCGGCTTGTCGTAGACGGTCTGGTCGCACGCCATGTCGCAGGGCGCGCACACCCAGCCGGCGGCCGGAGCGGCCCCGGGTGGGAGCCCGAGCACGGCGAGGCTCGCCGCCAGACCGAGGGCGAAAACCGCCGAGACGACAACGCCGGTCCGCTTCTTCATGAGCGACTCCTGTTCGCACCGGGCCGCCTCCGCTGCCGATTCCGGGGCTCGGGCGGCCCTGTAGCCTGTCTACAGGAGATTACGCGGGCGTTCGCGAAAGGTTTTCGGCGGTGGAGCGGGCTCAGGGCGGGAAGGCCGAGGCGTCGATGCCGGGGATCATCTTGAGCGCGTTCTTGTAGTAGACCTTCTTCAGCACCTCGTCCGGCAGCGCCAGCCCGTACATCTTCCAGAAGGCGTGGCGCTTGCGGTAGTAGTCGAAGTACTCGTCGTCGGTTTCGAGCACGCGGAAATAGACGAGGTACTCGTCCGCCTCCCAGGTGTCCTTGCCCATCATCACGCGGTCCTGGTACTTCAGGAAAAAGTCGCGCGCGAAACGCGGCTGGCGGCCCAGCTCCGCGAGGACCGCGCCGAGCTCCGTCGACACGTTCGGCAGACGGTCGAAGAGCTGCCCGAGGCGCGCCAGGTCGCCGCCCAGCCAGCCGAGGTGCGCGTCGATGAAGCGCGTCTTCGGGTGGCTCGCGAACATGTGGTGCTGCTCCTTCAGAATCTGCTCGAAGGGCGGGAACTTGTCCGGCGGCCGCGCGCGCTGCGGGAACTGTTTCAGCTCGAGCCAGCGCTCGTTGTACTTGTCCTGCGGGTCGAAGAAGGAGCGCGGCTCGCCCGAATGGATGAGAACGGGGATGCCGAGAGCGCCGGCCTTCTCCCACACCGGGTCGAGCCTCGGATCGTCGACCGGCACGCGCTTGCCGCTCGCATCGGTCACGGTCAGGCCGAGGTTCTTGAAGATCTTCAGGCCGCGCGCGCCGTTCTTGTAGTCCCGCTCGAGCTGCGCCGCCGCTCGTTCCCCCCAGCCCGGCTGCTCGATCCCCGCGTAGTCGAGGTTCGCGAAGACGATGAAGCGGCCCGGGTAGCGGCCCGCGAGATTGCGGTAGCCCTTCTCGAACTCGGCGCCCTGGCCCCCGGAGAGGTTGACCATCACGCGCAGGTTGATGCGGTCCATGTCCTTGACGAGCGCCGCGGCGTCGGCCGCGGACATGTCCCGGTCCTGGTGGTTGTGGACGTCGACGAACGGGTACTTCGCGCGCTGCGGATGGTGCTCGGGCACGACCAGCGTCGACTTCGGGTCGTACTCCTCGATCGACATCGTCTGGGCCCGCGCCGGCGCCCCTGCGGCAGCGGCGAGCAGCAGGACGGCCCCCAGGGCCGCGGGACCGTCAGCGCGCCGCACGGCCGCGTCTGCCGTCGAGAACGGCCTCGATTTGCCGGCGGTGGTTCACGTCGTGGCCGGCGAGCAGCCGGGTGATGTCGGCGATCGTCAGGCGCCCGAACTGGGAGTGCCGTCCGCCGCGTCGGAGCGCCCTCGGCGAGAGGCCCGACAAGAGCTCCGCGTGCGTCCGCCGCAGCGCCGCGTACAGCGCCAGGCTCGCCCTCGGATCGCGGCGGTCGTAACGTCCCACCCGCGCCCAGACCTCCTGGTCCATGCCCACGATCTCCGGGTCGTCCCGCTCGAGCATCGTACGGATCCGGTAGCCCCAGAGCAGCTCGATCTCGGACAGGTGGGCGAGGATCTCTCCGATCGACCACTTGCCGGGCGCGGGACGCGCCGTCAGGGCGCGCCGCGGCACGCCGGCGAGGCGCCTCTCGAGGGCGCCCGGCGCCGCCTTGAGCATCGGCAGCGGATCGCGCCTCCCGACGTAGGACGCGATCCGGGCGGTGTATTCCTGAAACGTCTCGGCCATGGCGCCACAGGCTATCCGAGTCTCACGTACGGATCCGGCGCCGGCGGGTTCACCCCGCGCCCCCCTCGTCCGGCCGCCGCCCCCCGCCGAAACTTTCGCCGGCAAGAAGGGCCCCGGGCGGCATAAACTTCGCGTCTCGTCCCCGGGGGTTCTCGTTTTTCGGCGAGGTCCGGAATCCCAGGGACGAATCCAGGCTTATTTCGTATCTGGAGCTTTGAGTGGGTGTGTCTCCCGCCGTTTCGACGAACTCCTCGGACCAGGGCCGAAACGGCCGGATGAAGTGGGAGGTTGGGTTGGCATGAAGAAGCGGATGGCTCTGATGCTCGTCGCGATCGCGGCCTTCGTGACGGCGATCGGCGCGGTCAAGTTCGGACAGATCAAGAAGGGCATGGCCCAGCAGGCGGCGTTCCAGATGCCGCCCGAAGCCGTCACGACGATCGTCGCGAAATCGGAGCAATGGCCGACGACGCTCGGCGCGATCGGCACGGTCGTCGCCGTCCAGGGAGTCGTCGTCAGCGCCGATCTGCCCGGAATCGTCGAAAAGATTTCGTTCGAGTCGGGGCAGCGGGTCCGCGCGGGCGACCCCCTCGTGCTGCTCGACATGAAACAGGAGCGGGCTCAGTTGGCGGCCGCCGAAGCGCAGCTCGAGCTGGCGCGGGTCTCGCTGGACCGGATGAAGCGGCTGGTCGAGACCCAGATCGGGGCGCAGGCCGACCTCGACAGCGCGGACGCCAACTTCAAGGCGGCTGACGCGAGGGTCGGCGAACTGCGCGCGACGATCGAGCGCAAGACGATCCGGGCGCCGTTCGGCGGGGTTCTCGGCATCCGGCAGGTCAACCTCGGCCAGTACCTCCAGGCGGGCAGCCCGGTCGTGCCGCTCCAGGCCCTCCAGCCGATCTACGTGAACTTCTCCGTGCCGCAGCAGGAGCTCGTCCGGATGCACGTGGGCGGCGAGGTCCTCGTCACCAACACGCAGTCGGGCCAGAGCTCCCCCGGCCGAATCACCGCGATCGACACCGTCATCGACACGGGCACGCGCAACGTGGCCGTTCAGGCGACGCTGCCCAACGCCGACGGCAAGCTGCAGCCCGGAATGTTCGTGCAGACGAGCCTCGGCGTGGGATCGACCGGCGACATCGTCGCCATCCCCGCCTCGTCCATCAACCACGCGCCGTACGGCGACTCGGTCTTCGTCGTGACCGACATGAAGGATCCCAAGGGCAACGCCTACAAGGGCGTCCGCCAGCAGTTCGTCAAGGTCGGCGCCGGCCGCGGCGACCAGGTCGCGATCCTGTCCGGCATCAAGCCGGGCGAGGAGGTCGTCACCTCGGGAGTCTTCAAGCTGCGCAACGGGGCCGCGGTGCAGGTCAACAACAAGACCCAGCCCGGCAACGACCCGGCGCCGAACCCCGAGAACAGCTAAACGCCGCCGAGGACCTCACGATGAAATTCACGGATCTCTTCATCCGCCGGCCGGTGCTGGCGATGGTCGTCAACCTGGTCATCCTGATCGCCGGACTCCAGGCGATCCGAACGCTGTCGGTCCGCCAGTACCCGCGCAGCGACATCGCGGTCGTCTCGGTCACGACGGTCTACGTCGGCGCCAACGCGGACCTCGTGCGCGGGTTCATCACGACGCCGCTCGAGCGGGTCATCGCGAGCGCCGACGGCATCGACTACATCGAGTCCTCGAGCGCCCAGGGGCTCTCGACGATCACCGTCCACCTGAAGCTGAACTACGACACCAACGCGGCGCTCACGCAGATCCAGGCCAAGGTCGCCCAGGTCCGCAACGACCTGCCGCCCGAGTCCCAGGCGCCGGTCATCGACCTGCAGACGGCCGACACCCAGTTCGCCTCGATGTACCTCGGGTTCAGCTCGAACGAGCTCGACCAGAACCAGATCACGGACTACCTCACGCGCGTCGTGCAGCCCAAGCTCTCGGCGGTCAGCGGCGTCCAGCGGGCCGACATCCTGGGCAGCCGCGTGTTCGCGATGCGCATCTGGCTCAAACCCGACCGCATGGCCTCGCTCGGCATCTCGCCGTCGAACGTCCGCGACGCGCTCGCCAACAACAACTACCTGTCGGCCCTCGGCGCGACCAAGGGTTCGATGGTCTCCGTCAACCTCGTCGCCAACACCAACCTGCAGACGGCCGACGAGTTCAAGAAGCTCGTCGTCAAGGAGAAGGACGGCGTCGTCGTGCGGCTCGGCGAGATCGCCGACGTCGAGCTCGGCGCGGAGACCTACGACGACGACGTCCGGTTCAACGGCCAGACGGCGACCTTCATGGGCATCTGGGTGCTGCCGACCGCCAACTCGCTCGACGTCATCAAGCGCGTGCGCGCGGCGCTGCCGGAGATCCAGGCGCAGCTGCCGGCCGGGATGAAGCTCGGGATCCCGTACGACTCGACCGCCTACATCCAGGACGCGATCGACGAGGTGCTCCACACGCTCGCCGAGACGCTCCTGATCGTCGTCGTCGTCATCTTCCTGTTCCTCGGCTCGTTCCGCGCCGTGATCATTCCGATCGTGGCGATCCCGATTTCGCTGATCGGCGCCGTGTTCCTGATGCTGCTCGCGGGCTTCACGATCAACCTGTTGACCCTGCTCGCGATCGTGCTGTCCGTCGGCCTCGTCGTCGACGACGCCATCGTCATCGTCGAGAACGTCGAGCGGCACCTGCACCTCGGCGAGAAACCCTTCGACGCCGCCATCCGGGCGGCGCGGGAGCTCGTCGGCCCGATCATCGCCATGACGATCACGCTCGCCGCGGTGTACGCGCCGATCGGCATCCAGGGCGGACTGACGGGCGCGCTCTTCCGCGAGTTCGCCTTCACGCTCGCCGGCGCCGTCATCGTCTCGGGCGTCGTGGCCCTGACGCTCTCGCCGATGATGGGCTCGAAGCTGCTCCGCTCGGGCGACAGCGAAAAGGGATTCGCCCGCATCGTCAACCACAACTTCGACCGCGTCCGGACGGTCTACGGACGGCTGCTGACGACGAGCCTGAAGTACCGGCCGGTCGTGTTCGTCCTGTGGTTCTTCGTCGTCCTGCTGATCGTGCCCTTCTACATGTTCTCGGCCAAGGAGCTCGCGCCGCAGGAGGACCAGTCGGTGGTCTTCGGCGTCATCCAGGCGGCCCCCAACTCGACGCTCGACCAGACGAAGCTCTTTTCGGACCAGGTCTACGACGTCTACAAGGCGATCCCGGAGCACGAGAGCGTCTTTCAGATCACGAATCCCACCGGCGGCTTCGGCGGCATGGTCACCAAGCCGTGGAGCGAGCGCAAGAAGAAGACGACGCAGCTCCAGGTCGAAGCGGCGGCCGGCCTCTCGAAGATCCCCGGCGTGCGCGTCATCTCGCTGATCCCGCCGGCGCTCCCGGGCGGCGGCAGCTTCCCCGTCGACTTCGTCATCGCGTCGACCGCCGAGCCGCAGCAGCTCGTCGACTTCGCGAACCAGCTCATCCCGAAGGCCTACCAGAGCGGCATCTTCATGTTCGTCGACTCGGACCTGAAGTTCGACCAGCCCCAGACCGAGGTCGTCTTCGACCGCGACAAGCTGCGCGCCCAGGGCGTCAGCCTGTCGGACGCGGGCAAGGACCTCTCGACGATGCTCGGTGGCAACTACGTCAACCGCTTCTCGATCCTCGGCCGGAGCTACAAGGTCATCCCGCAGATCCGCCGCGCCGACCGCCTCACGGCGGACCAGCTCGAGTCGATCTACGTCACCGGCGCCAACAATCAGCTCGTGCCGCTGTCGACGTTCGCGAGCCTGAAGACGACGACCGAGCCGCGGGACCTGAAGCGGTTCCAGCAGCTGAACGCCGTGCGCCTGCAGGGGGTCATCCCCCCCGGCGTCTCGCTCGACAAGGCCCTCACGTTCCTCGAGACGGAGGCGAAGAAGATCCTGCCCCAGGGCTTCACGGTCGACTACGCCGGCGAGTCGCGCCAGCTGCGCACGGAGGGCGGCACGTTCCTTCTGACCTTCGCCCTGTCGGCGATCCTGATCTACCTCGTGCTCGCCGCCCAGTTCGAGAGCTTCCGCGACCCGTTCATCGTCCTCGCGGGCTCGGTGCCCCTGGCGCTCTCGGGCGCGCTTCTCTTCTCGTTCCTCGGCCTGACGACGCTGAACATCTACAGCCAGGTCGGCCTCATCACCCTCGTCGGCCTGATCGCCAAGAACGGCATCCTGATCGTCGAGTTCGCCAACACCGTCCAGGAGCGCGGCAAGAGCAAGCTCGAGGCGGTCATCGAAGCGGCTCAGACGCGCTTGCGCCCGATCCTCATGACGACGGCGGCAACGGTCATGGGCCACATGCCCCTCGTCTTCGCGTCGGGCCCGGGCGCCGGCGCCCGGAACTCGATCGGCATCATGCTCGTGACGGGCATGATCATCGGCACGGCCTTCACCCTGTTCGTCGTGCCGTCGATCTACGTGCTGGTGGCCAAGACGCACCACGCGGAAGAACCGCTGGCCGAGCCCGAGCCCGAGAAGCGGGGGCCGGTCGGAGGTCTCGAGCCCGCGGTCTGAGGGCCCCTCGTCGGCCGCGTGACGCGGCACGCGGCCGCGATATTGTTTCTCCGGGAGGTGCGTATGGATCGCCGCCGCTTCCTGATGACCGCCGGTGTCGCCTCGGCCACCCTGGCGCTGCCGAAGGCCTCGCGGCTGTTCGCTCTCGGGCTCACGCCGGTTCCGTGGCGCACGTTCGAGGTGACCACGCGCGTCGAGGTGCTCAAGCCCGCCGGCGCGACGCGGGTGTGGCTGCCCGCCGCCCTGCTCCGTGAAACGCCGTACCAGAAGACCCTCGCCAACGAATTCCGCGCCGACGGCGGAAAAGCCGAGCTCGTCGAGGCGAAGGACGACTCCCTCGGCATCGTGTCGGCGGCCTTTCCCGAAGGGGTGCCGCCGGTCCTGACCCTGACCTGCCGCGTCTCGACGCGCAACTGGACGGTCGACCTGTCCCGGCCGGGCACGGCGCCGAAGCCGAACCCGACCGAGCTCGAGTACTACCTGAAGGCGACGAAGGTCGTGCCGACCGACGGCATCGTCAAGGAAAAGGCCCTCGAGATCACGGAGGGCAAGACGACGGACGTCGCGAAGGCGCGCTGCCTGTACGACTGGATCGTGGACAACACGTACCGGAACCCGAAGACGCGCGGCTGCGGCCTGGGCGACGTCAAGTTCCTGCTCGAGTCCGGGGACCTCGGGGGCAAGTGCGCCGACTTGAACGCCCTCTACGTGGCGCTCGCGCGGGCCGCGGGGATCCCCGCACGGCACGTCTACGGCCTGCGGATCGTGAAATCGGAGCTCGGCTACAAGAGCCTCGGCCCCGCGACCGAGGTCGTCACGAAGGGCCAGCATTGCCGCGACGAGGTGTGGCTGAAGGACTACGGCTGGGTCCCCGTGGATCCCGCCGACGTGCGCAAGGTCGTGCTCGAAGAGCCGCCGGGGAACCTGCCCCTCGAGGACCCGGTGGTCAAGGCCGCGCGCGAACGGCTCTTCGGCTCGTGGGAGATGAACTGGATGGCCCTGAACTTCGGCCACGACGTCGCCCTGCCCGGATCCAGGGGCGCGCCGATCAACTACTTCATGTACCCGCAGGGCGAGACGGCCGATGGCCGCCTCGACCCGTTCGACCCGGACGCCTTCAAGTACCAGATCACCGCCAAGGAGCTCCCGGCCGCGAGCTGACGACTCGCCGCCGGCGCGCCTCGAAGCCGTGACGGCCGGGAAACGGACCGGGCTCGTCGCCAGAGCGCGCGCGGCGCTGCGCCGCCTGCTCGGCCGGCCCCACCAGGACTGGGCCGGTCCGGACGTGGCCGCGGAGCTCGCGCGCGGCGCCGCGCCGATCGCCCGCGACGATCGCCACGAGGTCGTCTGGCTCGGGGGCGAGGGGGATCGCGAGGCCGAGGCGCTGCGGCGCGCGCTCGCCGAGAGCGGACACCGCGTCTTCGCCGTCGGCGTCGATGCCCGTCTTCGTCCGGGCGCCGTCGAGGTCCGGGAAAGCGCCCCGCGGCTCCTGGAGGTTCGGCTGCGCGCCGGGGACGACTTCGAGGCGCTCGAGCGGTTGCGGCGGGGCCACAGCCTCGGCGCCACCGTCGCCGTCGCGAGCGGCGACCCGTCGTGGAGCGGTCTCGCCGAGCGCTTCCGGGCCGAGCGCGGCTGGCCGCTGATCGCGGCGGCCGACGCGACCTCTCCCGAGGCGCTCGCGAACGCCTTCCCCCTCGTCTCGATCGTCATCGTGACTTACGGCAACCGCGACGTCAACGCGCTCTGCCTCGAGAGCCTCTTCGCGCGCACCGAGTGGCCACGCCACGAGGTCATCGTCGTCGACAACGGTTCGTCCGACGGCACACCGGCGTTGCTCGAAGGGCTGGCACGGGCCCGGCCGGACCTCGACGTCGTCGCGCTGCCCGAGAACCGGGGCTTCCCCGCCGCGTGCAACCTCGGGCTCGCCCGCGCGAAGGGCGACGTCCTCGTCCTCCTCAACAACGACACCGTGCTCACGCGCGGCTGGCTCACCGCGCTCGTCCGGCACCTCACGACCGAGCCGCGCCTCGGCCTCGTCGGTCCCGTCACCAACGCCATCGCCAACGAGGCGAAGGTCGACGTCGGCTACCGCGACCTCGGCGGCCTCGCCGACTGGGCCTCGGACTGGACGAGCGCCCACGACCTCGAGACTTTTCCGATCTCGATGCTCGCGTTCTTCTGCGTCGCGATGCGCCGGGACGTGTTCGAGGCGGTCGGCCCGCTCGACGAGCGCTTCGGCCTCGGCCTCTTCGAGGACGGCGACTACAACCGCCGCGTCCGCGCTCTGGGCCTCGAGACGCGCGTCGCGCGCGACGCTTTCGTGCACCACTGGCAGAACACGTCGTTTCGCCGCCTCGGGCGCGAGGCCTACCTCGCGCTTTACGCCGAGAACAAGCGCCGGTTCGAGGAGAAATGGGGCAAGGCGCCCGGCCCGGCCGCTCGACGCTAGCCGAGCGCGCGGCGCAACGCCTCGCCGACGCGTCTTCCCTGCTCGAGGATGAAGCCCGCGTGGTCGCCGGGAACGGTCACGACCTCGCTCTCGGCGCAGACGCGGGTCCAGGCTTTCGCGTAGCCGAGGCTCCGCCATTCCTCACTCTCGACGACGAGGACCTTGCCGCCGTACCGCGCCGGCGCCGCCGCGAGCGCGGCGCCGACGTAGGAGGACCGGTGCTCGAGGACCCGCCGCTCGCGGGCTCCCCGGTTCCGCGCGATCCCGGCCGCGCCCGTTTTTCCAAACCTCCGGAGATAGGCGAGCCGGCCGCGCTCGGCATCCCGCAGGGCGCCGGCGTGGTGGCGGAGCCTCTTGCGGAAGTACGCCGCGCGCTCGGCCGCGCGGAGAAGGCCGGGAGCGTGGCGCAGGAGCCAGGCCCGCCGGCGCCGGGCGGGCGTCGGAAACGGCGCGTCGAGCAGCGCGACCAGCGCGACGTCCTCGCCCGACGCGCGGAGCTGGCGAGCCATCGCGAACGCCACGGCGCCGCCGACACAGTCGCCCACGAGGGCGTACGGGCCTCGAGGCTTTGCGGCGCGCAGACGGCGCACGAATCCGGCGGCGAGCTCCTCGAGCGGCGGGTGGGGCGCCGCGCCGGATCGAAAAGCGAAGAACGCGAAGCCGTCGCCCGTCGCCCGGGCGACCCTTCGCGCGGCGAAGAGATCGTCCCCGTCGCCCGCACCTCCCGGCACGACGAACACGGGACGGCCGCCGCCGCCGAGCCGGACGAGCGCCTCCGCCTCCGCCGCTCCTCCGACGCGCGCCCGCGCCGCGAGGCCGCGGGGGGTCGGATTCTCGAGCAGGTCCGCCGCGGACAGCTCGACGCCGAGATCCCGCGAGGCGGCGGCGAGCGCGTCGACCGCCGCGAGCGAGTCGCCGCCGAGGTCGAAGAAGTCGTCGTCGCGGCCGACGCGGTCGAGGTCGAGAGCCTCGAGAAAGGCGCGCGCCACGGCGCGCTCGGAAGCGTCCTCGGGCTCGGCGTACGGCGTGGCGAGATCCGGCCGGGTTCCCGCGGCGTCGGGCAGCGCCGCGGCGTCGACCTTGCCCGACGGTAGCCGCGGCAGCGCCTCGAGAAACACGAGCGAGGACGGCGCCAGCGACGCCGGCAGCGTCGCGCGGAGCACGCGCCGAACGCGGTCGGCCGCTGCCGGACCGGGCTCGCCGGCGACGATCCACGCGGCGAGGCGCGTGCCGCCGCGCACCTCGCGTCCGAAAACCGCCGCCTCGCGCACCCCCGGGACCGTCAGCAGCGCGGCCTCGACGGCGCCGGCCTCGACGCGATGACCCCGCACTTTCCACCGCGCGTCGGCGCGGCCCCGGTGGAGAAGGCACCCGTCGGGCAGGAGCTCTCCGAGGTCTCCCGTCCGGAACGACCGCTCGCCCGGACGGCCCTCCACGTCCGCGAACGCCGCCGCGGTCGCCTCCGGATCCTGCCAGTAGCCGAGGGCGAGCGTGCGCGCGCGCACGGCGATCTCACCCGGCCCGCGGGTCTCGCGCCCGTCGCCGTCGAGGAGGACGACGTCCGTCCCCTCGACGGCGTGGCCGAGCGGCGAGCCGCCGGGCCAGGACGTCCCGTGGTGCCCGGACCACAGGCGAATCAGGCTGACCTCGGTCGAGCCGTAGCTGACGTGAAACGCGCAGCGCCGCGGAAAGCGGTTGCGGTAGAGGTCGAAGTCCGAAGCGACGACGGGCTCGCCGCCGAGGCGCACCGCGCGCAGCGCCGACAGGTCCTCGCGGCCGTCGAGCGTCGCGGCGAGGCTCCGGAAGACGCTCGGGACGGCATGGAGGACGGTGATGCCTTCCCGCGTCAGAAACTCCGGCAGGCGCCGCAGCCCGTCGCCCGCGAGCGCCGCGGGACAAACGCATCCCCCGGTGAGCAGCGCGCCGAAGACGTCGGAGACGGAGGCGCCGACGCTCGGCGAAGAGAGCAGGGTCAGCCGGTCGTCCGTGCCGAGGGCGAGCGCCGCGGCGAGCTTCCGGACCGCGTGCAGGACGTTGCGGTGGCTGTGCATCACGCCTTTCGGCGCTCCGGTCGAACCCGAGGTGAAGAGGACGTAGGCGAGCGCGTCGGCCCCGGGCGCGCCGGCCGCCGCTTCGACCGTGCCTTCGCCGCCTCCCGTCATCGCCTCGACGGCGCGCACGGGGACGTGGTCGCCGGCGAGCGTCCGCGCCGCCACGAGTCCGGCCGCCGCCGTGATCACCGCCGCGGCGTCGAGACGCCCGGCGATCGCCTCGAGGCGCTCGCGCGGCAGCCCCGGGTCGAGCGGCACGTAGAAGCGGCCCGCCGACAGCGTGCCGAGCATCCCGGAAAAGAGCGGCGCGCCCGCCTCCAGCAGCAGCGCGACGGGCCCGGGGCGCGCGGCGATCTCGTCATCGGCGGCGAGCGCGGCCGCGAAACGGCGGGCGAGGCGCCGGAGCTCGCCGTAGGTCGTCGGGCGCCCGTCCACGCGCACGGCCGGCCTCTCCGGGACGGCGCGCGCGACCTTCTCGAAGCGGGTGCCGATCGGACCGTCCAGCTCGGACGCCTCGAACGGCAGAACGCGCTCCCCGCCGCTCACGCTTCGCCGTAGAGCGTCTGGACCCGCGTGTAAAACTCGAGGTCGCCCGGGCCGCGCTCCGGCGGCCCGATCCCGGAGGTCTTCCAGCCGCCGAACGGCGCGACGGCGTCGGCATCCGCGGTCGAGGCATCCCACTTGAGGACGCCCGCGCGGGCCGCCTCGCGAAAGCGCTCGCGCCACGGGCCCGGCCCGGAGAAGAGCGCGGCCACGAGGCCCTGGCGGACTCCGTTCGCGAGCACCAGGGCCTCGTCGAACGACGCGGCCCGTTCGACGACGAGCACCGGACCGAACGTCTCCTCCTGGACGATCTCCGCGTCGGGCGGGGCGCCCACGACGATCGTCGGCGGAAGGTAGGCGCCGGCGGCCTCGAGCTCCCGCGCGCCGGCCGTCGCGGCGTGCGGCGCGAGCGTCGAGGCGCCCGACGCCCGGGCCGCCGCGAGCGTCGCGGCGACGCGATCCCGAGCGTCGGCCGAAACCAGCGGCCCGACTTCCGTCGCGGGATCGAGCGGGTCGCCCCAGGCGAGCGCGCCGGTCGCCGCGGCCAGTCGGTCGAGAAACGCGTCGAAGACGCCGGTCTCGACGACGGCCCGCCGGTTCGCGGTGCATCGCTGTCCGGCAAAGGCAAAGGCGCCCGCGGCGACGAGCGCCGCCGCGCGGCCGAGATCCGCGCCGGTCCAGACGATCGAAGCGTTGTTCCCGCCGAGCTCGGCCTGAAGCGGAATGCGCCGCCGGGCGCACACTTCCTGGGCTGCCCAGCCCGCCGTGGACGAACCCGACAGCGTCACGGCCTCGACGGCGGCGTCGCCCATCAGGGCGGCGGCCGTCCGGTGATCGCCCGGAACGGCGTCGACGAGATCTCCGGGAAGGCCCGCCTCGCGGGCGAGCTCGAGCGACCGCACCGCCACGCGCGAAGCCGGCGGCGCCGGCTTCCAGACGACGGCGTTGGAGAGCGCGACGGCCGGCGCGATCTTGCCCCACGGAATCGCGAGCGGGTTGTTCCACGGCGTCACCGCGGCGACGACGCCGCGCGGCACGCGCCGGAAGCGCGAGCCGGATCCGGCGGCAGGTTCCCCGCCCGGCGTCAGGGCCGCCGCGTTGCGCACGAGCGCCGCGGTCCGGGCGACCTCGGCCCGCGCCTGGGAAAGCGGCTTGCCGACGTCCTCGGCGATGCTTCGCGCCAGCGCCTCGGCCGCGCGCTCGAAGGTCTCGGCAACGGCGGTCAGGATTGCGCGCCGGTCCGCCTCGGATCGGGCGCGCCAGGCGGGCCCGGCCGCCGACGCCGCCGCGCTCGCGGCCGCCGTCTCACGGGCGCCCCCGACGGGGATCGAGAAGAGCGTCTCGGCGGTGCGGCGCGGCGACCGATGCGCGAGGCGGGGCGGGTCGAGCGCCGCCCTGCCTGCCAGGCGCGTCAGCACTTCGTCGACCGCGAGAAATCGCGCCGCCCGCGTCTCGAGGTAGCGCCGCGTGACGGCGGCGTGGAGCGGATCGTCGCTGCCGACGGCGTCGTCGGCGATCCAGACCTCGAGACCTCGCTGGTAGGCATCGAGCGCGGTCGCGCGGACGCAGCCGTGGAGATGCACGCCGGCGAGCACGAGCGTGTCCGAGCCGAGGGCCGCGAGCTCCCGCTCGAGCGCCGGCGCCCCGAACGCCGAGAAATGCGTCTTCGAGACGACCGCCTCGCCGGCCCGGGGTCGGAGGGCTTCGGGCGCTTCGTGGCCGGCGGTCCCCCCCACGCAGAGCCATCGGTCCGCGGCCTTCCAGTGAGGCATGCGCCGGTCGGTCTCCCGGTCGACGGTCGTGACGGCG
>DATJXB010000204.1:0-13178 GCA_035500755.1 Thermoanaerobaculia bacterium
AGCGGGCTCGTGCTGCAGCCGGCGGTTATCGGCTGGTGGTACAGGTCCTCGATCCAGTCGGCGAAGAGGCTGGGACACGGCACGTCGCCGAAGCTGCCGGCGCAAGTTGGCGGGACGTAGCCGGAGCCGTTGCGGGACTTCAGCAGAAATGCCGACATCTGCTGGCGCGTGACCGCGTCGTTCGGGCAGTAGAGGAGGGGGCTTGCGCCGCACCCTCCGGTGATGCCCTCGGCGTAGAGCTCTTCGATCCAGTCGGCGAAGAGGCTCGGGCACGGCACGTCGCCGAAGATTCCGGAGCAGGGCGGCGGCGCGTACGAGGCGCCGTGTTTGGACTTCAGGAGGAAGACGGACATCTGCGCGCGGGTGACGGGGTCGCCCGGGCAGAAAATGCCGACGCCGCAGCCGCCCGTGATGCCGTTGTGGAAGATGTCTTCGACGAAATAATAGAAGCCGCTCGCGGGCGAGACGTCGGAGAACGAAAGCCCCGCGTGGACAATCCAGCGCTTCGCCCACCGGTGGTGCGGATCCGAGGTCGAGAGCGTCTCGTCGAAGGTGGTGTCCCAGTGCTGCGACGGGCGCGGGATGTTCTGGAAGCCGAACTGGTAGCAGTCGCCGGTGGCCGTCAGGCAGTCGGAGGGCGCGAGCGACGCGACGGTGCCGTAGCCCGCGTCGAGGTCGGGATCCGACGTGTCGAGACCGTTGGAGTCCGACATCGCCGACGCGTGTCCCGTCAGCGCCGTCGCGACGAGGCCGTCGTTTTCCCACGTCGGCGCGACGACGAAGCGCTCGCCGGGGTCCGCGACGTCGTTGCCGGAGGGATCCGCCGCAAGCGCCGCGGGCGCGAGCTCGGCAGGAACGTAACCGCGGCAAACGATGCGTTGCGCGGCGTCGGTGGGACTGGGCCCGGGGCCGTCGAAGAACCGGCCGACCGTCGTGTTCGCGGTCTCGTCGACGATCGTGCTGGTCAGGGGCGTGGCGACGAGGCCCGCGTCCGCGGCGGTGACCGGAATGGAAGCTTCGACGTCGAGGCAGCCGACGAAATCGCCGCTGGGCCCGACCCGGACCATGAGCGCGCGATCGTTCGATTGAACCGTGTCGGCGCCGACCCCGAGCAGCCCGTCGTCGAAGGTCGCCTGGAGGGCGTCGAAAGAGGCGAGGCTCGAGGGCAGGGCGGAGAATGCCCGCGCCCACTGGGGCGCGCCGTTCATGTCGGTCTGGAGGAGGAAGGCTCTCTGGAGGCCGCCGCCGGCGCCGAAGCCGGCGATGCCGATGCCGAAGCGCATCGGGGTGATCGCCGTGGCGAAACCGAGAAAGTTGCCGGAGTAGGACTTCTGCACCTGGACGTCGCCGCTGTGGTTGTCGAGGAAAACCGCCGTCGCGCCTCCCGGACCGCTGCCCGAGGCGAGCACGAATCCTTCGGGCACGAGGCTCGCCACGTCGAAGAGAAGCTCGTCGCCGCCCGTGCCGAGGCCCTGGTCCCACGAAACGGTCTGACCGTCGTAGCCGACTTTCAGGAGGCGGAAGTCCGAATCGTTCGGGCCGCGCACCAGGTTGCCTCCGACGGCGAGGCCGTCTCCCGTGTCGGCGAGGCTGACCGCCGTCGACGCGCCGGCGTCCGCCGGATACTGACGGAGCCAGGCCAGCGTCCCGTCCGCGGTGAGGCTTCCGACGGCGAAGGTTCCCGTGGAGCCGGCGACGGCTCCCGCAAACGCGTAACCGCCACCGGCCGGAATGAAGGCATGCACCGCGTTCCCGCAGTTTCCGCCGTCGCAGGTGAGCAGCGTGGTCGACCAGACGCCGAGGCCGCTCGGATCGATTTTCAAGACCCACATGGGGTTGCCCGCCGTCGGGTAGGAGCCGGCCATCACCAGTCCGCCCTCGTAGGGATCTTCCACGATGGCGGCTGCGTCAAAGCCGGCCGCGGGGAGGAAATCGTTGACGTAGAGGTTCTGCGACACGACCTCGCCCGAATCATCCAGCCGGAGCAGCCAGAAGCTCGCTCCGCTGGTGGGGAACCCGAGGTTCGTCGCCAGGACCGCATACCCGCCGTCGGACGTCCGGATGACGGAGCGCGCTCTCTCGCCCGGCCCCGCGCCGCTTCCCAGAAGATCCGCCCAGCTGTTCGCCTGCGGCGCCTGCGCCGCGCTCGTCGCGACGACGTAGGCGCCGTCGGCCGCCTTGGTCGAGAAATACAGCACCCGCCGCGCGCCGACGAGCGTGACCTCGGGATGCGAGAAGTCGAACGTGTTCGGCGCGCCGTCGACGCGCACGGCGTCGCCGTTCCCGAAGATGCCGACGGGCGCCGACCACGTTTGCCCGCCGTCCCCCGATTGGACGTAGTAGATCTGCTTGTTGACGCGCGTGCCGTCGGGATGGCGCAGCGAGTAGTAGGCGCCGAGCGTGCCGTCGCCCTGGTCGAGAACGCGGCCGACGTTGTGGACGTAGACCGCGAGCGGATCGCCCGGGTGCGTCAGGAAGTAGACGTAGCCGGTGCCCGTGATCAGATCCTGGTACACGTCTGCCGGCGGCGTGACGGCGGGCGGCGTCGAGTCGACGTACTCCCACTTCGACATGCCTCCCGGACGGTCGTCGGCGACGTAGAGCTTGCCGTTCACGATGCCCCACGGGCCGGTCGTCTGGCCGAACGTGCCGAGGCCGTTGGTGGGGTAGACCGGGCCCTGATGCGCCACCGCGAGCGTCGACGGGTCGACGCCGACGTCGTTGACGCTCTCGTTGTAGTTGTAGTCGCCGTACAGACCCGGCGTCGGCGCGTTCTCCGTCCAGATCAGGAGCTTCCAGTCGTCGCCCAGCTTCGCGGCGCGCGGAAACTCGAACTGCGGTTCGGTCGCGGCGCCGTAGATCGGGAAGGGGCTGCCGCCGGCGAAGGAGAGATTGCCGTCGGAGACGAAGTGCACTCCGTCCGAGGACGTCGCGTGCCGGAGGCCCTCGATCGAGAGCGCGCTCGTGTTGGCGACCCACATGTGGAAGAGGCCGCTCGAGGCGTCGTAGACGACCGAGGGAAACGTGGAGTAGTTCGACGGGTCGGTGTCGGTGCCGAGCCGCACGCCGTCGAGCGTCACGGAGACGAAGTTGTTGGTGAAGACGGGCGCCGCGGCAAGGAGGGGGCCGGCGAGAAGGGCGCAGACGAAGACGCCGCTCGCGACGGCTCGGATTGCTCTTAACATGCTCAATTATAGCAGGTTAAGGGCGCGGCGAAGAATTCTGGACCCCTTGTCGGGAGCGTTCTCGTATTTCGAGACAGCGCGAGGCAAATTCGCCCGCGCGTCGATAACCCGCCGGGAGCGATGGCCCCGGCGAGAGGAGGTCTCATGCATCCAGGATTCATGTCCCATTGGCAGTCGCGCCGCCGCTGCGCGGAGTACCGCGCCGGCATGGGCGGCGACGCCGAGGAGCCGCGCGGCCGCCGCGAGCGCTGGGCGTACGCGATGGGCGGCGAGGACGACGCGCCGTTCGGGATGGGCGGCGGCCGCTTCGGGGTCCGGCGTCCGCTGCGCTTCCTCGCGTACCGCCTCGGGCTCGACGACGCCCAGGTGGGCGAGCTCGCGAAGATCCTCGACGAGATCAAGACCGAGCGGGCCCAGGCCGCGGTGGATCACCGCCGCGCGTTGTCGGCCTTCGCGGACGCGATTTCGGGCGAAGCCTTCGACGAGGCCAAAGCGGCCAACGGCGCCGACCTGCGTTTGAAGAGCGCGGAGCGGCTGCGCGGCGCAGTCGTGGCGGCCCTCGGCCGGCTCCACGCGCTCCTGAAGCCGGAGCAGCGGGAGCGCCTGGCATACCTGATTCGGACGGGAACGCTGTCGTTCTGATCTGCGGGCGCGGTTTCTTCGGGCGCGGGGCCTTTCCGGCCTCGCGCCCTTTTTTTTGGCGCGCCCGGTCTCAGGCGCCGCGCGCGTCGATGTACCGCAGGTAGTCGGTCGACGCCGGCGTCTTGCCGAGCTGGCGCAGGAGTGTCGCGACCTGGCCGCGGTGATACGTGCCGTGGTTGACGACATGGACGAGAGCGTCGGCGACGGAATACGCGCACGGCTGGCCGGCGAAGTTGACGTAGGTCATTTTCTCCGCGAGCCGCGCCGGGGTGAGCGCTTCGGCGAGCTTCCGCTGCGCCGCGTGGATCTCGCGGTAGCGTTCGCGCACGGCGTCGACCGACGTCAACGCGGTGCCGGGCGGCAGCGACGCGGGGGAGCGGCCCTCGAGACGCTCGAGCCAGACCCAGTCCGCGCCCCAGAGATGCGTGAAGGTGCCCTGGACCGACCCGAAGCTGCCCCCGACCGGCCGGGCGAACTCTTCGGGTGAGAGGACGGCGCTCGCGTCGAGTGTCTTTCCCGTGGCCCAGCGGCCGTAGTCGAAGAGCTCGGCGATGTCTTCGGGGGTGCGCCGCATCGGAACCTCCGCCTCAGCGGCCCGGCAGAATCTGATCGTGGCGCTTGCCGCGATCCGCGGGATCGCGGCGCGCGTGGCGGCGGGCGTCGAAGACGACCGCCTCGTAGCAGATTGGGCACTTGAGGCGGCCGTCCTTGGGGATCGGCGCGAAGCGGGGAGAAGCGCAGGCGGCGCAGGTCCACCGCGCGAACCGCCTCTCTTCGCCGTCGTAATCCATCGTTCGAATGGTAACGCCCGCCGCGCCCGCGCCGGCGCGAAAAGGCGCGGGCGTCAGCCGCCGGACGTCAGGCCGCGAGCCCCCGGGCGGCCTTGATCGCCGCGGCGACCCCGGCCTGTTTCCGCACGGCTTTCACCTTCGCACGGGCATCCTTCGAGAGCCGGCGCAGCGCCGCCAGGTAATGCCCCTGGGCGCGGCGAGCGACCTTCTGCGCGCGGGAAAGCGCGCGGCGAGCTTTCGGGGCGGCGCGCCGCGCGGCCCGGCGACCTGCCCGGACGACCCGGCCCGCCGCCGGTCGGGCGGCCTTCTCGAGCGCGGCCAGGCGCACCCGGAGATCCTTGATCAGTTGTTCGCGCTTGCGCAGGGCCCGGGTCACGTCGGCGGCGGCGATCTTGCCGTCTTCGATCAGAAGCTGCAGGGCGGCGGCCGCGTGCTCCGCGGAAAGCTTGAGTGCCTTCTTCGTCTTACGTCGCATGAAACCTCCTCGGGGCGGGGTCAACCCCGCGCCCGGATCGTATCCCGGCCCCGGCTCGAAGCGGGTCCCCTCCCAGTCCTCCTGGCCACCTGCTTCCTGATCGCGAGGCCATGCACCGCGAGGCTTCTCTGACCTGAACGTTGTTTGAACGCTCGGACAATTGTTTCGGCCGCCGCGGCTCTCCTAAGGTCGACGTCAGACTCCCGAATCCCGGACTGATCCCAGCCCGCCGTATCTCGAGAGCCAGGAAGGAAGGTCCCCATGGGCTCAAGAGTCTCCCTTCGAGCGGCTGCGGCGATCGCGATCATCTTCGCGCTCGCTGCGTTGACGCCGGTCGACAACAGTCCGCCTCCCGATTTCGGGCAGCCGCTCGCCGGTTTGAGCGCCGATCAGCTCGCTCGATTCAACACCGGCAAGGACGAGTTCACCGAAGTCGAGACGCCGGAAGAAGGCCTCGGCCCGGTGATGAACGACGTTTCCTGCGCCAATTGTCACTTGGTCGCCGGCGTGGGAGGCGGCAGCGCCATTCTCGAGACGCGTTTCGGGACGACCGCCGCCGACGGCACCTTCGACCCGATGACGGCTTTCGGCGGATCGCTCATTCAGAAGGAGAGCATCGGCGCTTCCGGCACCTGCGAGTACCTGGCGGAGATCGTGCCGCCCGAAGCGACGATCGTGGCGCAGCGGCGGACCACGCCGCTGTTCGGCCTCGGCCTCGTCGACGCCACGCCGGATTCGGTCTTCTACGGTCTGGCCGCGATCGAGGCGCACAGCCCCGACGGCGCGGCGGGTGTCGTGAGCGTCGTCACGAACATCACGACGGGCCAGAACGCCGTCGGAAAGTTCGGCTGGAAATGCCAGAACCCGAATCTGTTTCAGTTCGCCGGCGACGCGTACTTGAACGAAATGGGCATCACCAATCCGCAGTTTCCCGACGAGAATTGCCCGCAAGGGGACTGCTCGATTCTCTCGTGCAACCCGGATCCCGCGATGAACGACGACGGCACGGGCGTGCAGGCGTTCGCCGACTTCATGTCGTTTCTCGCGCCGCCGCCGCGCGGTCCGGTCAATCCGCAGGTCGGTCTCGGCGAGCTCGTCTTCCTGGCCTCCGGCTGCGCCGGCTGCCACACCCCGACGCTGCGCACCGGGTCGAGCCCGGTGGCCGCGCTCAACAAGGTCTACTACCACCCGTACTCCGACTTCCTGCTCCACGACATGGGCGCGCTCGGGGACGGCATCACGCAGAACAACGCGACGGGCAAGCTCATGCGCACGGCGCCTCTCTGGGGGATCCGCCGCATGACGACGTTCCTGCACGACGGACGCGCCGCAACACTCGACGCCGCGATCCTGGCTCACGACGGACAGGCGTCGAAGGCCCGCAACCGATACTCGGCTTTGTCGAGCGCCAAGAAGGCCTGGCTCCAAGCGTTTCTGAATTCTCTCTAGTCCCCCGGTTCGTCCCGGCCTCCTTCCGTGTGCCGGCGGAAGGGGGCCGGCCCTTTTCCTCGCCGCGTACAATCCTCGCGTGACCTGCCGGGGCGCTCTCCATCGCGTCTGTCGGCTCCCTTCATCCCAACTCCTGAAGCGAGGTTGACCATGCGACGAATCCCGACGCTCTTTCTCCTTCTGGCGGCCGCGGTGGCCGCCGCCGCCGAGCCGCCGGCGCCCGCCGCCACGGCCTCTCTGACGCTGACCGACGCGATCCGACGCGCGCTCGAGCGAAACACGAGCCTGGCCATCGAGCGGCTCAACGTCGATCAGGCGGCCTCGGCGGTCGTCCGGGCCGAGGGCTCGTACGACCTCCAGTGGAACCTCGACGTGTCGTGGCGCCAGAACACCGACCCCATCAACTCGGTGTTCTCGGGCGCCCCTCCCGGAGAGCTCGCGCCCGAGAACGAGCGGTATGGCGCCTCGACCTCGTTTCAGCAGCTGCTTCCGACGGGCGGTTCCGTGTCGCTCTTCACCGGCTGGCATCACACGACGACCGACGGCATCTACACGATCCTGTCGCCGGCCTACGAGACCGACGCGGGGATCTCGCTGATCCAGCCGCTGCTGCGGAACTTCTCGATCGACCCGACTCGCGAGGCGATTCGCGTCGCCAAGGCGGATCTGTCGGAGTCGGAGGCGCACCTGAAATCGGTCGTCGCCGACACGGTCACGCAGGTGGACGCGGCGTACTGGAACCTGGTCGCGGCCCGGCGCGACGTCGTGTCGATCGAGAGCTCGATCGCCCTCGCCGACCGGCAGCTCGCCGAGACCCGTGTGCGGATCGAAGCCGGGGTCCTCGGCGAGACGGACATCGCGGAGCCGACGGCGGAGCTCGAGCGGCGCAAGGGCAACCTCGCGCTCGCGCGGCAGCGCTCCGCGTTCGCCGAGAACACGCTCAAGCAGCTGATCCTGGGCGACCCGACGGATCCGTGGTGGGCGGCGCGGCTCGAGCCGACCGACGACCCGACCGCGGGCGCTGCGGTCCCGCCTCTCGATCAAGCCCTTTCGGACGCCCGGCAGAACCGCCCCGAGATCGTCGAAGCCCAGTCGCGCCGGACGCGCACGGAGGTTCGCGTCGAGGCCGCCGACGGCGCGGTGCTGCCGCAGCTGAACCTCGTCGCCAACTACGCGCGCCGGGGCTTGGCCGGCTCGATCAACCCGAACGCGGTCGGCATCGACGGCCAGCCGGTGACGTCGATCCCTCCGGCCGTGGACGGCTCGACCGGCCGGTCCTACGGGACGATCGGGGAGAACTACTTTCCCGACGCGTCGGTCGGGTTGTCGCTCTCGTTGCCGATCGGCAATCGCAGCGCGAAGGCGAATCTCGCGATGGCGAAGGCCGCGCTCTCGCAGGCGTCGACGGCCGTGACCGCGACGGAGCAGCAGGTCGAGGCGGAGGTCCGCAACGCCGTCTTCGGCGTCGACTCGGCGCAGCAGCGGATCGAAGCGACGAAGGCCGCGCGATCGGCGGCCGAGACGCAGCTTTACGCGGAGCAGGAGAAGTTCGCCGTGGGACTCTCGACGAACTTTCTCGTGCTCACCCGCCAGAACGACCTGACGTCGGCGCGCGTCGCCGAGACGTCCGCCCTGACGGACTATCGCAAGGCCGAGACCGAGCTCGCGCGGTCGACCGGGACCCTGCTTCGGGAGCGGCGCATCCAGTTCGACGCGCCGCCGCAATAGCCGTCTCCGGCCGACGCCCCCGGCGGGGGGAGAGGGCAGGGTGAGGAGGGAATCCCACGCCCCGCTTCGAGCGTATGTCGCGACGAGGTGCCCATGGCGTCGAGACGTCTTCGTTCCGGTGAGAAAGCGGCGCGCCTGGCCGCCGGCGCGGCCCTCGCGGCCGCCGGCGCGGCGGCGATCGGCCTCGGCCGCTCGACCGGATGGCTGGCGGCTTTCGGCGCCGGCGCCGCCGGTGACCGGCGCGAGCGCATCCTCCGCTCGCCGCAGTTCGACGGCCGGCGTTTCCGCAACCCGGTTCCGACGCACACGATCCGGCGCCACGACGTGCTCGAGACACTCCGGCTGCAGCTGGCCGCCGGACCGGAGCGCTATCCCGCGTGCGCGATCCCGGTCGTCCCGCGGTCGGCCGCCGACTTCGCGGCGCCTCCCGCCTCCGACCTGAGGCTGACGTGGCTCGGCCACGCGTCGGCGCTCGTCGAGATCGACGGCCGGCGGCTGCTGACCGACCCCGTCTGGAGCGAGCGCGTGTCGCCGTCTTCCGCCGTCGGTCCCCGGCGCTTTTTCGCGCCGCCGCTGCCGCTCGAGGACCTTCCCGAGCTCGACGCGGTGCTCGTGTCGCACGACCACTACGACCACCTCGACATGGCGACCGTGCGCGCGCTCGCGCGCCGGTCCGCGGCCTTCGTCGTCCCGCTCGGCGTCGGCGCGCACCTGGAGCGCTGGGGAATCGCCAGTCAACGCATCCGCGAGCTCGACTGGAGCGAGACCGTCCGGTTCGGGGACGTCGCCGTGACGGCGACTCCGGCGCGGCACTTCTCGGGGCGCGGCCTGACGGACCGCGACCGGACGCTCTGGTCCTCCTTCGCGATCGCGGGTCCGCGGCACCGCGTCTTCTACAGCGGCGACTCCGGGGACTTCGACGGCTTCCGCCGGATCGGGCGCGAGCACGGTCCCTTCGACGCGGCCCTCATGAGCGTCGGGGCGTACGGGCCGACCTGGCCGGACGTGCACATGGTTCCCGAGGACCTCGTGCGCGCCCACACGGAGCTCCAGGCAGACCTGTTCCTTCCGGTCCACTGGGCAACTTTCAACCTCGCCTTCCACGCCTGGAACGAGCCGGCCGAGCGCGCCTCGGCCGAGGCCCGCGTTCGCGGCGTGCGGATCGCGATCCCGCGCCCCGGAGAATCGCTCGAGCCCTCCGTCGACGCGGGACCAGGCGGCGAGTGGTGGCGGACGCTCTGACGAGTGCTCGATCAGGAGACGATTTTCGGATGCTGACCCTTCGTCCCGCGGGCGAGCGCGGGCACTTCGACCACGGCTGGCTCGACACGCGGCACACGTTTTCCTTCGGCGACTACCATGACGACCGGCACATGGGCTTCCGCGCCCTGCGCGTCGTCAACGAGGACCGCGTGCGTCCCGCCCAGGGCTTCGGCACCCACGGGCATCGCGACATGGAGATCGTGACGTACGTGCTCGAAGGCGGCCTCGCGCATCGCGACAGCCTCGGCAACGGCTCGGTCATTTCGCCCGGCGACGTCCAGTACATGAGCGCCGGCACCGGCGTGCGGCACAGCGAGTACAACGCCTCGGAGACCGAGCCCGTGCACTTCTACCAGATCTGGATCGTGCCCAACGTCGGCGGCGCGGAGCCACGCTACGCGCAGAAGCGGTTCGACGAGGCGTCGAGAACCGGGGCGCTCCGGCTGGTCGCCTCGGGCTCGGGCGCCGACGGCTCGATCGCCGTTCGCCAGGACGTCAACATCTACGCGTCGGTCCTCCGGCCGGGCGAGAAGACTTCGCTCGCGCTGCCGGCCGGGAGACACCTCTGGGTCCAGGCACTCCGGGGATCGCTGACCGTCAACGGCCGAAAACTCTCCGCGGGCGACGGCCTCGCCGCCTCGCAGGAGACGGCCTTCGCGCTGGCCGCCGGGGATCAGGGAGCGGAGCTGCTCGCGTTCGACCTGGCGTAGAGCTCGGGCGCGCAATCGAGCCGCGTCTGCTGCTCGAGGCTGTCGTCGTTCAACTCGATCCCGGTGACGGGGTGGATCTCCCACGCGGTCGCCCGCGTCATCGAGGCGCCCGCGAGCGGCCCGGTGTTGACGGAGAGGGTCGCGGCCTCGAAGTTCCAGAGAAGCCAGCCGCGGATCGTCACGTACTGCTGGACGAACTTCGCGCGGATCGCGCGCGTCGACCAGTCGATCCGGTTCTTCCCCATCAACCGGCGCCATTGCGGCGTGATCACGGCGATCAGGCGGTGCGACGCGTCGGAGACGCCGGCGCCCGGCGAGAGATCGAGGATCGTGTCGTGGTCCGCCGGGTCGGGCGAGTGGCAGTTGGCGCTCGTCATGCCGCCGTCGTGGACGTCGACGACGAACGCGGTGATCTCGACCGCGGTGTCGTTGGACCAGCGCTGGCTGTCGTCGCCGGGCGCGATCAAGGCGTTGATGTCGGCGGTGTCGTCGAAGTCGTCGTCGGACGGCTCCTCCATCCGCGCGCGGAGCTCGTTCAACTTCTGGACCTTCGCCTTCTTGGCGTCTCCTTGAGGGGGACAGGCGCCGGAGCTCTGAGCGAGCAGGGAGGCCGCGCCCAGGGTGAGAAACGCCGCGGCGCCGAGGGATCGCAGCAAGGGGCGCATGGGAGAGACGAGCCTAGCAGAAGCGGCCGGGGCCTGTGTCAAGCTCCACGCCGATGACGGGACCGCCGGTTCCGGAACCCTCGGGGCGCTGGCGCGTCCTCGCGCTCGTCGCGGCGGCCGAGCTGATGGGGATGTCGCTCTGGTTTTCGGCGTCCGCCGTCGCGCCGGCCCTGAAAGCCGAGTGGCACCTGGGGGACGCCGCGGCCGGCTGGCTGACCCTCGCGGTGCAGCTCGGTTTCGTGGCCGGGACGCTGACGAGCGCCTTCGGCAACCTCCCCGACGTCTTCGCGACCCAGCGCCTCTTCGCGGTCTCCGCGCTGCTCGGGGCGCTGGCGAACGCGGGTGTCGCGCTCGTCGCGCGGGGGGCCGCGTCGGCGGTGACCCTGCGCTTTCTGACGGGGTTCTTTCTCGCCGGCGTCTACCCGCCGGGCATGAAGATCATGGCGGGGTGGTTTCGGAGGGGCCGCGGGCTCGCGCTCGGCGTCCTCGTCGGCGCGTTGACCGTCGGGAAGGCCTTCCCCTATCTCGTCAACGCCGTGGGCGGCTCGAGCTGGCGGACGAGCGTGCTGGCGGTGTCGGTCCTCGCGGCCGTCGGCGGGGCGATCGTCGTGCTCTTCGTGCCGGACGGCCCCTACGCGGCGCCGGCGGCGCGCTTCGACGCGTCGCAGATCGGCCGCGTCTTCGGCAACCGCGGCATCCGCCTGGCGGACTTCGGGTACTTCGGCCACATGTGGGAGCTCTACGCGATGTGGACGTGGATCCCGGTATTCCTGCGGGCGAGCCTGGCGCTGCGCGGCGAGCCGTCGCGCCTGGCGGAGGCCGCGTCGTTTCTCGTGATCGGCAGCGGCGCGGCGGGCTGCGTCGCAGGCGGTTTTCTCGGCGATCGCGTGGGCCGGACGACGGTGACGTCGTGGGCGATGGTCCTCTCGGGCGCCTGCTGCCTCGGGATCGGGTTTCTCTTCGGCGCCTCCCCTCTGGTGCTTCTCGCGGTCTGCGCGGTGTGGGGTGCGTCGGTCGTCGCGGACTCGGCGCAGTTCTCGGCCTGCGTGACCGAGCTCTCGGACCCGCGCTACATGGGGACCGCGTTGACGATCCAGACGTGCGTCGGCTTCCTGCTGACGATGGCGTCGATCGCGCTCGTCGGCGCCGTGCAGCGCGCGTCGGGCTGGAGCTGGGCGTTTGCGCTGCTCGCGCCGGGACCGTTCCTCGGTGTGGTTGCGATGCAGCGGCTGCGCCGCCTTCCGGAGGCCGCGCAGATCGCGCACGGCCTCCGGTAGCGGCGCGAGAACTCAGAAGAACGTATTGACGAGGAAGGCGGCCATTTGTCCGCGGTTGATGGGGTTGTCGGGACAATAGAGCAGCGGCGAGACACTGCAGCCACCGGCGATGCCCCGGGTGTAGAGGTCGTCGATCCAGTCGGCCGCGAAGGCGGTCGAGGGGACGTCCCCGAAGATGGGCGTCCAGGCCGGGGGCACGTAGCCCGAGCCGAGTTTCGTCTTCAGGAGGAACACGGCCATCTGGGCCCTCGTGATGGAAGCATCGGGGCAGTAGTCGCCGTTGCCGCAACCCGCGGTGACGCCCTCGTTGGCGAGTTGGTCGATCCAGTCGGCGTAGGCGCTCGGGCAGGGCACGTCGGCGAAGAGGTTGGTGCACGGCGGCGGCGTGTAGGCGCCTCCATGCTCCGACCGCAGCAGGAAAACCGCCATTTGCGCGCGGGTCACGAGCGCGGATGGGCAGTAGTCGCTGCCGCCGCAGCCTGCCGTCACGCCCGCCGTTGCGATCGTGATGATGTCGCCGTGGAAAATGTTCGACGGGGGCACGTCGGCGAACTCGACGGCGAGGGAGGCTGCGTTCGAGGCGGCCGTCGTGCAGGAATCCGTGACGACGACGTCGTAGGTCCCGGCGTCCTGGAACGCCGCCGGGTCGATCGTCAACGTGGCCGTCGTCGCGCCCGAGATCGATCCGCCGTCGGCGAGCGGCGTCCCGTTCTTGCGCCACTGATAGGACAAAGGTCCGTAGCCCGATGCCGAGACGGACAGGATGGCCGGCGTGCCCACGAGAACGGCCACGGGCCGGACCGTGGCCCCGAGGCGCGCGTTGAGCAGCGTCGCGACCGCCCCATATCCGATCTCGGCGACGTCGGGGACGCCGCCTCCGGCGAACGCGCCGGTGACGTACGCCAGCGCATTGAAGGAGGGGTAGGCCACCGGTGTGCCGAAGTGCCGATTTCCGAGGCCTGGGTACAGGACCGCCTTCTGGCCCCCGCTGAG
>DATJXB010000205.1:0-24136 GCA_035500755.1 Thermoanaerobaculia bacterium
TCGAGCAGCTCGGGTCCGCCGGCGAGCCGGCACGCGAGGTCGTCGCAGACGTGGACGACCGTCTTCGGCTGCGGCTCGACCGAGAGCATCGCGTAGAACGTGGCCACACCGTAGGCTTCCGCCGGCGCGACCGACAGCCGCTGGCAGACGTAGTTGAGCGCCCCGGCCGAGATCCAGCCGATCCGCGACTGAACGCTCCAGAGGACCGGCAGGAGCAGGTGCCGCTTCGCCCGCGCCGCGTGGCCGCCGAAGGCGAGGTGGCCCTCCGTCTCCGGACGCCGCGTGCCGCCCTCCCAGCCGCTCGCCGGCGGGCCGGCGACGGCGTCGACCGCGGCGCGCTCCTCGGCCGACGGCTCCGCGCCGGGGATGAGGTGCAGGTCCACGCGGCTACTCTAGCCGAAGCGAAGCGACGTCAGGCGCCGAGGCGCTCGATCCGGATCGCGCTCGCTTTGAACTCCGCGGTTCCCGACTTCGGGTCGATCGCGTCGATCGTCAGGATGTTCGTCGCGACGTCGTCCTGGAAGTGCAGCGTCATGAAGGCGAGTCCCGGCCGCAGCGTCGCGTCGTAGCGCGCCGGAACTTCGATCGCGCCGCGGCGCGACACGGCCCGCACCATCTCGCCGTCGCCGACGCCGAGGCGCGCGCCGTCTTCGGGAGCGATGTCGAGCGATTCGCCGCGCCGCAGCGGCGAGCGGTACCCCGCCGTTTGGACGCCGGTGTTGTAGGAGTCGAGGCGGCGGCCCGTCGTCAGGCGGATCGGGAACTCGTCCGACAACCGGTCGACCGGCGGGTCGTGGTCGACCGCGTGGAACGGCGCCTTCGGCCCTTCGACCGGGTCCGTCCAGAGGCGGCCATGGAGGAACGGGCTGCCCGGGTGCGACTCGTCGGGGCACGGCCACTGCAGGCCGCCGAGCTTCTCGAGGCGCTCGTAGGTCATCCCGCCGTGCCAGGGCGAAAGGCCGCGCAGCTCTTCCCAAACCTGCGCGGCCGTGGGGTTGCCCCAGTCGGTGCCGAGGCGTCGGGCGAGCTCGGAGAGGATCGCAAGGTCGGTGCGTGCCTGACCGGGGGGCTCGAGCGCCTTGCGCACGCGCTGGACGCGGCGCTCGCTCGAGGTGACCGTGCCCTCGTCCTCGCACCACGACGCGGCCGCCGGCAGCACGACGTGCGCGATCTCGGCCGTCTTCGTCAGGAACATGTCCTGGGCGACGACGTGGTCGAGCCCGCCGAGGAGGTGGAGCGCGCGCTTCTGGTCGGCTTCCGACTGCACGGGGTTCTCGCCGAGCACGAAGAGCGATCCCATCTTCCCGTGCTCCATCGCCTCGAACATCTGCGAGAGGTGCATGCCTCTCTTCGACGGGATCGTTCCGCCCCAGACCCGCTCGAACTTCGCGCGGGACGCGGGGTCCTCGACGTCCTGGCCGCCGGGCAGCTTGTTCGGGAGGGCGCCCATGTCGCCGCCGCCCTGGACGTTGTTCTGCCCGCGGAGGGGACAGACGCCCGAGCCCCAGCGGCCGACGTGCCCGGTGAGCAGCGCGAGGTTGATCAGCGCGAAGACGTTGTCGACCGCGTTGTGGTGCTCGGTGATCCCGAGCGTCCAGCAGAGCTGCGCGGTCTTCGCCGTCGCGTACGCGTGAGCGACGTCGCGGATCGCCGCCGCCGGCACGCCCGTCTCCCGCTCGGCGTACTCGAGCGTGTACTTCTCCACACCCGCGCGGTACGCGTCGAAGCCCGTGGTCGCCTTCTCGATGAAGGCGCGGTTCTCGAGGCCCGCCCGCAGGATCTCGCGGCCCATGGCGTTGGCGAGCGCGACGTCGGAGCCGACGTCGAGGCCGAGCCAGGTATCGGCCCACTGCGCCGAGACGGTGCGGCGCGGGTCCACCACCACCAGGCGGGCGCCGTTACGGACGCCGCGCAGGACGTGATGGAAGTAGATCGGGTGCGCCTCGCGGGCGTTCGATCCCCACAGCAACACGAGCTCCGTCTCCTCCGCTTCGCGGTAGGAGCTCGTGCCGCCCCCCGCTCCGAACACCGCCGTCAGACCGACGACGCTGGGAGCGTGTCAGGTGCGGTTACAGCTGTCGATGTTGTTCGTGCCGAGGACCGAGCGGGCGAATTTCTGAGCGAGGTAGTTGACCTCGTTCGACGCCTTCGAGCAGGAGAAGAGGCCGATCGCCTCCGCTCCCTTCTCGGCACGGACGCGGCGGAATCCTTCCGCCGCCTTGCCGAGCGCCTCGTCCCACGACGCCGCGCGGAGCCTGCCTCCTTCGCGGACCATGGGCTCGGTCAGCCTGACGTAAGCCTTCATCGCGCCTCCGGGAGCCGGGGCGAGCCCGGACCCCTTTCCAGCCTACGCCGGGGCGCCGGGAGTGTCCACCGGATCGCGCCTCACGCGGCGAAGCGGTCAGAGGCGCACCGGGAGGCGTCGCGCGCCCCACCGGCCGGGGCGCTCCTCGAAGACGCCCGCGCACCGCTCCCCGCAGCGGCCGCAGATGCCGCGCGCCACGTCCCACTCGAACACCTCGTAACCGTCTCGGGCGATGAGCGTGTGGCCGCAGCCGTGGCAGCGCGTCCGGCCGCCCTCGAGGTCGTCGACGTTGCCCGTGTAGGCGTACCGGATCCCGTTGGCGGCGGCGATGCGGCGGGCGCGGGCGAGCGTTTCGGGCGGCGTCGGCGGGACGTCGCGCATCTTCCAGTCGGGATGAAATGCGGTGAAGTGCATCGGAACGTCGGGCCCCAGGTTCTCCACGACCCATCGGGTCATCGCGTCGAGCTCCGCGTCCGAGTCGTTCAAGCCCGGGATGACGAGGTTGGTGATCTCGAGCCAGACCTTCGTTTCCTTCTTCAGGTACACGAGCGTGTCGAGAACGGGCTCGAGGTGCGCGGCGGTGACGTCGCGGTAGAACTTTTCGGTGAAGGCCTTCAAGTCGACGTTCGCCGCGTCCACGTGGCGATAGAACTCGGCACGCGGTTCGGGACACATGTATCCCGCCGTGACCGCGACGGACCGGATCCCGCGCTCGCGGCACGCGTCGGCGACGTCGATCGCGTACTCGTAGAAGATCGTCGGGTCGTTGTAGGTGAACGCGACGCTCCGGCAACCGAGCTCCGCCGCCGCGCGGGCAATCAGTTCGGGCGACGCCGCGTCGGCGAGCCGGGCGACCTCGCGAGACTTGCTGATGTCCCAGTTCTGGCAGAAGGCGCAGGAGAGGTTGCAGCCCTCGGTCCCGAACGACAGCACCGACGTGCCCGGCAGGAAGTGATTCAACGGCTTTTTTTCGATCGGGTCGACGCAGAAGCCGCTCGAACGCCCGTAGGTCATCAGGACGATCTCGCCGTTGTGGCAGCCGCGGACGAAGCAGAGCCCCCGCTGCCCGTCCCGCAGCGTGCAGTACCGGGGGCAGACGTCGCATTGAACGCGGCCGTCCTCCAGGCGGTGCCAGTACCGCGTCGAGACAACGGATCCGCGTTGGGGGACCTGCTCGTTTTCGGCAGCCACGGGACAAGGCTAGTGCCGGCGGGAACCTCCGGAATGATGCGAACGGATCATCCCGCGCGACCGAGGAAGGGGAAACATGGGCTCGTGAAACAGTCTCGTGAAGCACATACCTCCGTCACCATCCCGGTGGGCGCCGACCGGATCGAAGGAGATCTGGGGATTCCGGAGCCCGTCTTCGGGCTCGTGGTCTTCGCCCACGGCAGCGGGAGCAGCCGCCGGAGCCCCCGCAACCAGTTCGTGGCGGCTCGACTCCGCGAGGCCGGCCTGGGCACGCTGTTGCTGGATCTCCTGACCCGGGACGAGGAAAAAGAGGATCTCGTGAGCGCCCGCCATCGCTTCGACATCCCGCTGCTGGCCGGCCGCCTGGGCACGGCAGCCGAGTGGGTGAAACGGCAGCCTCGGCTGTCGCGTCTGCCTCTCGGCTACTTCGGCGCTTCCACCGGCGCCGCGGCCGCGCTCGTCGCGGCGGCGGCCGCTCCGGACCTCGTGCGCGCGGTGGTCTCCCGCGGCGGGCGTCCGGACCTCGCGGGTGCTTCGCTCGAGCGCGTGCAGGCGCCGACGCTGCTGATCGCGGGCGGCCGCGACGCCGAGGTGCTCGCGCTCAACAGAGCCGCGGAGAATCGTCTCGGCGCTCTCGGCCGTCTCGCGGTCGTCCCCGGCGCGACGCACCTGTTCGAGGAGCCGGGCGCGCTCGACGAGGTCTCGCGCCTCGCGGCGTCGTGGTTTCGCGGGCACATGGACGCGGCCTGGGCGCCCTCTCCGGGCGACCGGCTCGAAGTCTCGGTGCGTGGAGAATGACGACGTGATCTACGCCGATCGCCGCGCCGCGGGATCGAGGCTGGCGGAGGCCCTGCGCGGCTACGCCGGACGCCCGGAGGTTCTCGTTCTCGGGTTGCCCCGGGGAGGCGTGCCGGTGGCCGCGGTCGTCGCGGAGGCGCTCGGCGCCCCGCTCGACGTCTTCCTCGTGCGCAAGCTCGGCTTTCCGGGAAGCGAGGAGTTTGCCATGGGAGCGATCGCCTCCGGCGGCGTGCGCGTCTTGAACGAGGCGATGCTCGCGCGGTATCGCGTTCCGGCGTCCGCGGTCGAGGCCGCGGCGCGCGAGGAAGGCCGCGAGCTCCGGCGCCGCGAGCGGGAGTATCGCGGAGGCCGCCCGCCGCTCGACGTCCGGGGCCGGCTCGTGCTCCTCGTCGACGACGGCCTCGCCACGGGCTTGTCGATGCAGGCGGCGGTCGCGGCCCTTCGGTCGCTCGGGCCGCAGGCCATCGTCGTGGCCGTTCCGGTCGGGCCGCGCGAGACCGTCGCGGCCCTTCGCCGGATCGCCGACGACGTCGTGTGTCCCGCGACGCCCGAACCCTTCGACGCCGTCGGGCGGTTCTACGGGGTCTTCGACCAGACGACCGACATCGAGGTGAAATCGCTGCTGGCCCGCGCCGCGGACCGTGAATCGGCGGCGGTCGGCGCGAAAGGAGAGGAACGATGAAGACGACGGCCGTGGTTCCTTACGAGTGGGCGGTATTCTTCGACGAGTTCAGCCGCCGCCATCGGGGCTGGCTCGTCCAGCTCACGATTCTCGACCCGAAGCTCGGTGCGCAGGTCGAGGCCCGCGACGTGGCTCTCCAGGGGATCGTGGCGGATCCGCGGGTCCGGGAGGTCACGTTCCTTCTGGGCGAGCCCCCGCAGCTCGCCGAGCACGCGGTGCGCCGCGTCGCCCGGGCATGGGTCGAGCTCGGCGACGACGACACCGTCGAAGCGGTCCAGATCGAGGCGGACGACGGCACACGGGCGATTCTCCAGTTTCGGGTGGCGGTCCTGCCGGAGCTCGTGGACGGGATCTCGCCGGCGTCGCGCGCTCAGAAGTAGAGAGGCGCTGCGCCGATTCGAGAGCGCCGGGACGGCGCGCGCGGCGCCGGCCGCTGACGTTCCGAGATCGCCTGAAGAGTCCGCGCGACGTCCTCGGCGAGCGTCGGCAGGGCGGGGAAGTCGGCGCCGATCCGGAGAGCGACGTCGCCGAGGCTGAGGATGCCCTCGAGCCGGCCGTCGGCTGCCAGGACCGGAAGCCGCCGCACCCTCCAGCGCCGCATGAGCTGGAGCGCCCGCCCGATCGGATCGTCGACGCGCGCGAAGTGAATGCCGCGGGTCATGGTGTCGGCAACGAGGCGAGCCGAGGGCGGCGCGTCGTCGTTGCCGATCGCCAGGCAGACGTCGCGGTCCGTCACGATCCCGACGCAGCGCTCCTCGACGACGACGGGCAGGACGCCGCAATTCTCGGCGGCCATCGTTCTCGCGGCGGTCGACAGCGGGGTCTCCGGCGAACAGGTCTTCGGATCCCGCGTCATCAGCTCCTTCACGCGCATCGTTCTCATGGCGACCCCTCGTCCCACGATCGCTCCTCCCGGGCGCGGCGTCATGATTCGCCTGGATCATTCGGGCATCCGGCTCGAGGCGCCGGGGAAGTGATTCTGAGGCGTTCTCGATGCGTCTCCAGGACGTCATGAAGGGCTCGGTCGAAGCGGGTCACTCCCGTGGATCGACCGCGATTTGATGAAGACGGATCAGGTGGACGGTCCCGGGTGGGGGTAGCGTCTGGCTCGATGAACCGTGACGGGTGATCGCGACCGGCGGTCCCCGACGGCAGGAGGCGGAAATCCCGCCTCCTTTCATTTTTGGCCGCGACTCAGCGTCCGCCGGCCCCTCCGGCCCTTGGCCAGCGGTTCGTGGCGGCGCACGGCCCGCAGCGGAAGAACAGGTCCGGCCCCTCGACCATGTCGCGGGTCTTCGCGCCGCACGTCCGGCAGGCGAAGGCCTCGAGGCGCGCGGCGTGCGCTTTCAGGCGAATCGGCCGGGTCTGGACGACATCCGCCCGCCCATGCGAGTCGCAGGAGCAGCCGTCGCCGGCGAAATGCTCGGCCTGCGCGCTCTCGCGGCACCAGGGCTGGCGGCACCAGGCGGCCGGGTTGAGGACCGTACCCATGCATCGAAGGATGCGCCGGCCGGTGGGACAGAAGATGTCCGCCCGGGCTGGTATCTTTCTTGCGAACGAGAGGCGCCATGCGAATGATCGGCATCGTCCTCCTGGTGGCGGGACTGGCGGGCTTCGTCCTGGCCTCGAGCCGGCGGAGCGGTTACGACTCAGTCGAGGGGACGCTCAAGTCCACCTTCTCCTCGAGTGAGCGGTCCAAGAAGGAAGGGTGGGAGACCGGCCGCTGGATCGCCGCGGGCCTCGCCGCGGTCGGACTCGTGCTCGTCCTGGTTCCCGGAAAGCGCGGCTGACGGCCCGGCTCTACGGCGCGGTCGGGAAGGTCTTCAGAATCAGCGCCGCGGCCTGTCCCCGGGTGACGGGCGAATTGGGGCAGAAGTTGCCGCCGCCGCATCCGGCCGTCAGGCCTTCCTGCGCGGCCGCCTCGATGTAGTCGGCGGCGAACGCGTCGGCCGGCACGTCCGCGAAGACGGTGCCCGTGGCCGGGGGCGGCAGGTAGGCCGATCCGTGCTCGCCCCGAAGCAGGAAGACCATCATCTGCGCGCGCGTCACGGGATTCAGAGGACAGTAGTTCGGAAAGCCGCATCCGGCCGTGACCTGGTCGACGACGAGGAATTGGTAAACGTACGGCGCGAAACCCGAGCAGACCTCGACGTCCGCCATCGAGAGATCGGGCGAAGCGAAGGGGGGCGGCAGCGAACCGTCCGCACCGTGAAGGGCCTTCTCGATCTGGACGGCCGCCTGGCCGCGGTTGAGGGAAGCATTCGGACAGAAGTTGCCGGCCCCGCACCCTCCGGTCACCGCTCTCAACGTGAGAGCCACGACGCTGTCGTGGAACGGCGAGCTCGGAGGCAGGTCCGCGAAGTCGTAGACGAAGGCGCGCTCGAGGGTGTCGTCCTGCGGCTCGCTGGTCGAGACGGTTGCGGAGACCGATCCGGGAGCTCCTGCTGGTGTGATCGCGGCGACGTGGCCGTCATCGACCACCTTGAAAGCGCCGGCCGGAGTATTCGCGAAGAGCAGGCTCGACGTGGAACCGAGGCCGGTGCCGCTGACGACGACGAGAGTTCCTCCGGAGGCAGATCCGGAAGTGGGGTGGACCAGGGAAACCGAGGGCGGAGGGGTCGGGGACTTCTGCATTTCGAAGACTCCGCCCGCCCCCGCGAGGTGAAGCCGGCTGCCATCGCTCGAGGTCGCGACCTGAGAGAAATCGAGAAACTGCCGGGGTAGTCCCCGGTCGAACGGTTGCCACGTGTCGCCCCCGTCGAGGCTTCGGTAGATCGCGCGCGCCTCGGGACCGTACGCCGTGGCGTACACCGTGGACGGCGTGGCGGCATCGAAAGCCACGGAGACGATCGAGTTCGTCTGAGGAATGCCGTCATCGGAAGGCGTCCACGTCGCTCCTCGATCGCTGCTCGTGTAGATCGGCGCGGTCGGGTTGGAAGGGTCGTTTTGAATTCCGGCGAGCAGATGGTCGCCGTTCGAGGGATCCTGGCCAATCGCGATCACCGGGGACATGTCGATTCCCTCGTCCGAGGGCGTCCATGTCGCGCCAGAGTCCGTGCTGACCTGGAGGAGACCATCCACGAAACCGAGCAGCCGGCCCGCAACCCCCGAGTCGGCCCAGATGAAGAAGAGATTGTGAGAGTCCGAGCTGGCCGGCGTCCAGGTGTCGCCGCCATCGTCGGAAAGGAACAGTTGACCCGCGGCCGCGTAAACCCTCGTCGGCATCGTGGGCGGTACGACGAGATCGCTGACTTCTGGAGTCGTGTCGCCCGGAAGTGCTCCCGCCGGACTCCAATTTTCCCCGAGATCGGTGCTGCGGTAGATCCCTCCGCGGAAGTCGAGGCCGGCGAAGAGAGTTACGGGCGGTCCCGGGGTCGCAGCGAGCGCGACGACTGCCTGGGGGCCGAGCCCGGTCGCCGAGCGGACCCAGGTTTGGCCCGCGTCGGCGCTGCGGAAGATCCCTGCCCCGTCGCCCCAGCCGTTCGAGCACCAGATCGTGGAGTCGTCGGACGGGTGAACGAGCAGGTGAGGGCCGAAGAGTCCCTCGATCCCTGCGTTGGCATCGGCCCAGGTCGCGCCCGCGTCGGTCGTCTTGAAGACCGCCGCTCCGCCGGCGGCAACCCACAGGAGATTGGGTTGCGGTCCCAGCGCGAGATCGCCGGCTGCCTGCGCCGGCAGGCCCTCGTTGACGACGGCCCAGGTCGAGCCGTCGAGGCTTCGCCGGACGCTCCCGACCTCGCTGCCCAGGTAGATGGCCGGACTGAAGAGATCGACCACGACGCTGCGGAAAGGCTCGTTCGGCAGGGTGCCGATCGGAGTCCAGCTCGATCCGCCATCGACGCTCTTGTAGAGGCTGCCGCCCGACTCGGCCGTCGGGTCGATGAAGTAGCTCGTCGCCGCATAGAAGACCCCGGCGTTGACGGGATCGGCAGCCAGAGCGTTGGCGTGCTCGCCGGAAGTGACGAACGATTCGACGTGGCTCCAGCTCGCTCCGGCGTCCACGCTCCGGTAGAGGCCGTTCAAGAACGTGCTCACGATGACGATGCGATCGTCCGCGGGATCGACCATGATTGCGACCGCCCCGATCTGAGTCGTTGGGAGTCCGGTGTTGGACGGCGCCCAGGAACAGCCCCCGTCGGTCGTCTTCCATACTCCCGCAAGCGTCGCCGCATAGACCGTCGACGGGGCGAGAGGATCCACCGCGATCGCGGAGGCTTCCCCATAGCTGCTCGTGGGATCGTTCACGTACAAGGATACCCAGTGGTCGCCGGCATCCGACGTCTTGTAGACGAAGAATCCGCTGGACGAGGCATAAAGGGTCGTCGGCGTGCTCGGGTCGATCGCGAGGCCCGTGATCCAGAAGTCGAGGAGCCCGTTGTTGATCGGCTGCCAGGAAACGCCGCCGTCCCGCGAGCGGAAGATTCCGTCGTACTGGGCCGCGGCGTAGACGGTCTGGGGATTCGACGGATCGGCGGCGATCGCCGTCACGTTGCCGCTCCAGGGGCCGCCGGACGTCCAGCGGTTCACGGCCGCCCGAGCCGATCGACTGTCGACCAGTAGGACGGTGGCGAGCAGAACTCCCAGGAAGCGGCCGGTCCGCGCCGGACGAATTGCCTCATGCATGACCAGATCCTATCAATACCGCCCGCCGACGGGCGCAGGGAGAGCGTCGAGCTCGGCGAGCTCCTCGGCCGTGAGCGCGAGGTCGGCGGCCGCGACGTTCTGCTCGAGGTACCGGCGGCGCTGCGTGCCCGGAATCGCGAGGACGTGCTCGCCTCGCGAGAGGACCCACGCGAGCGCGATCTGGGCCGGCGTGGCCCCGCGGCGGCCGGCGACGTCGCGCACGCGCGCGACGAGGCGCTGGTTTTCGGCGACGGCCTCCGGCCGGAAACGCGGCAGCTTCGAGCGGAAGTCCTCGGGGCCGAAGCGGGCGTCGGCGGCGATCGCGCCGGTCAGGAAGCCCCGACCGAGGGGAGAGAACGCCACGAACGACACGCCGTGCACGGCGCACCAGGGCACGATGTCGGCGAGGTGGTCGCGGGTCCAGAGCGAGAGCTCCGACTGCACGGCCGTGACCGGGTGGATGCGGGAGACGCGCTCGAGCTCCGCGACGGTCGGCTCGGAGATGCCGAGCCAGCGGACCTTGCCCGCGGCGACGAGGCCCGCCATCGCCGTCCACGTTTCCTCGACGGGCGTCTTCGGGTCGACGCGGTGGAGGTAGTAGAGGTCGACGACGTCGACGCCGAGCCGCGCGAGCGAGGCGTCGCACGCGGCGCGCACGTGCTCGGGCTGACCGTTGCGCCCGTAGGCGTAGGTCGCCGCGTCCTCGACGACGAGGCCCAGCTTGGTCGCGAGCACCACGCGGTCGCGCCGGCCCGCGAGCGCGCGGCCGAGGAGCGACTCGTTCCTGAAAGGACCGTAGACGTCGGCGGTGTCGAGGTGGTCGACGCCGAGGTCGATCGCCTGCCGGATCAGGTCGATGCCCGCGGCCTCGTCGACCGACGGGTCGCGGTAGCCCCACGACAGCCCCATGCAGCCGAGGCCGACGGGGTGGACCGAGCGTCCGGTCGAGCCGAGCCGCCGCTGGCGCACGGCGGCAACATATACCCGCCCGCCGAGGCGCGAATAAGATGCCATTCCCATGGCCGCGTCCCGCGTCGCTCTCGTCACCGGCGGCACCCGGGGAATCGGGGCGGCGATCGTGCGCCGGCTCTCGGCCGACGGATTCGCGGTCTTCCTGTCCGGGCGCACGGAGGAATCCGTGCGCGAGGCGCTCGCGCGCTTCGCGAAGGACGGGCTGTCGGTCCGCGGCTTCGCCGCCGACGCGCGGCGGGAGGAGGATCAGCAGCGGCTGGTCGAGTCGGCGGCGCGCGAGGGAGGCCGGCTCGACGTGCTGGTCAACAACGCCGGGATCGGCCACTTCGGCCCGGTCGACCAGATGGAACCGGAACGGTTTCGCGAGGTCCTCGAGACGAACCTCTTCGGACCGTTCTACGCCGTGCGCCATGCGGCGCCGCTGATGAAAGAAACCGGCGGCGGGTTCATCGTCAACGTCGCTTCGCTCGCCGCGGTCAACGCGTTCGCGGGCGGCGCGGCGTACAACGCGTCGAAGTTCGGCCTCCTCGGATTCTCGGAAGCGGCCATGCTCGACCTGCGGCACTCCGGGATCCGCGTGGCGGCGGTGTTGCCGGGCTCGGTCGCCACCGACTGGAGCCACTCGCACGGCAACCAGGACGCCTCGTGGATGCTGCAGCCCGAAGACGTCGCCGAGGCCGTCGCGGACCTCGTGCGGTTTCCGGAGCGCGCGATCGCCTCGCGGATCGAGCTGCGGCCGTCGCGCCCCCCGAAGAAGTAGCGGCGTTCACTTCCCGCCGCCGGAGGGCGGCGGGACCTGCTTCTCGTACCACTGCTTGGCGAGCAGGAGCCGAACCTTCGCGGGTTTCGGGGGAACGACCTCGACGCCGAGCAAGAGGATCCCCGACTGGATGAGAAAGGCCCCGTTGGCGGCCTTGTGGTCCTCGACGTACTGCCCCTGAACGTGAAACGTGCCGCCTTTGGCGTCGAGGTCGCCGACGCGCAGGACCTCGGGCGCGACGGCGAGGTTGGCCGTCGCCGAGAAGTCGTCGAGCTGGACGAGGCCGTTGGTCCACGCGGGCAGCTTCACGCCGAAGAGCGCCAGCAGGGGACGCGCGTCTCGGCACTGGAGGAGAATTTTCGCGGAGATGTTCTTGCCGAGGCGCCCGGAGGGCACGTCCACGGTGCCCCACCACCGGCGCGTCGGATCGTCGCCCGTCGAATAGACGTCGGTCAAGGCGGCGCGGGCGCCCGACACGTCGAACGTATCGCCGGACAGCTTCCACTGCCGCACCGGTACGTCGACGCTCGCGTCGCCGCGCAGCCGATATTGCTTCGTGCGCACCGCGGCGTTCTTCACGCGCAGCGAGAACTTGCCGTCGGCGACGCCCGCCTTCGTGGACACGCGGATCGCCGCCGTGGACGCGCCGCCTTCGATCCGCGTGCCGGTCCGCAGGTGGACGAGCTTTCCGAGCACCTGCAGCTTGTCGGCGCGCAGGTCGAGCTGGACGTCTCCCGTCAGGTCCCCCAGCAGCGCCGAAAGCGACAGGCCCTTGAGATCGTGCGGCTTCGCCGAGGCCTTCACGGAGCCGGAGAGGCCGAGGGCGTTCGGAACGTCGTCGAGGCGCAGGCGGCCGTCGTCGATCGTCGCCGCGACGTCGCCGTCCAGGACGCCTTCGTGCGCGCCGAGCCGGATCGCGGCGACGGCGCCGCCGCTCTCGAAGTGGAGACCCGCGGGCAGCGCGGTGAGCGGCTCGAGGGCCGAAAGCGACGCGGCGCGGACGTCGAGTTTCGCGTCGGCCGTGAGCACGGTCGGGAACTTCTCGATCGGGACGCGGAGGGGCTCGAAGAGCTTCGTGAGCGCGGTGATCCGGCCCGAGACCGTCAACCCCGGCTTCTCCTCGCCGAGCCCGAGGCCGCCGCCGTCGAGGGTGATGGCCGCGGCTTCGATGCGGGCGAGGTAGAGCGGTTTCAAGTAAAGGCCGCCCTCGAGCCTGCCCGGGCCCTTGTAGTGGAACTGGTTGACCCAGATGTCGTCAAAGCGGTCGGCCGCGACGTGGCGCAGCTCGATCGTGAAGGGATTCCGCTCGACGAAGAAGGCCTCCTTCGGACTCTTCAGAGGCGGGTCGGAGAAGCCGGGAATCTTCGGCAGCCGTCCGAGGTCCGTCGTCTCGGCCTGCGACGGCGGGAGCTTGCTGCGCAGCGCGAGCGTCAGACCCGATCCCGTCAGACGCGTGCACACGAAGTGGCGGCGGAGGAGCCAGAGCACTGAGTAGTCGAGGTCCGCGGTCTCGAGCGTGGCGTACCACTGGACGTTCGGATCGCTGCCGCGCAGGCGCAGGTTCCGGATCGAGACGTGACCCGGTTCCGCCGAGACGGCCTCGTCCCAATCGATCCGGAAGTCCTGCGGGCGCGCGTTGATGAGGGCGCGCAGCTTCGGACCCGAAAGCAGGCGGCGGGCGGCGATCCGGTACGCGGCGCGATACAGGAGAGGCGACGCCGCGAGCAGGACGATCAGAATCGCCCACGGCGCGGCTCGACGGAGCCTCATGCGCTCTCGAGGCGCGCGTCGAGCGTGATCTTCGCCTTGAGGAGCTTCGAGAGCGGGCAGTTCGCCTTGGCGGTATCGGCGGCGGCTTTGAAGGCCTCGGGCGACGCGCCGGGCACGCGCGCGGCGAGATCGAGGTTCGACTCGGTGATCGACCAGCCGCTCGCGTCTTTTTCGAGGGACACGGTGGCGGTGACCCGCAGGGTCTCTGCCGTCAGGCTCACCTTGCCGAGCTCCGCGGACAGGGCCATCGCGAAGCAGCCCGCGTGCGCCGCGGCGACGAGCTCCTCGGGGTTGGTGCCCTTCTCGCCTTCGAAGCGCGTGGTGAAGGAGTAGCGCGCGTCGTGGAGGACGCCGCTGTCGGTCGTGAGCGTTCCCCGGCCCGTCTTCAGATCGCCTCGCCACTCCGCGGTCGCCTTGCGTTTCATGGAAGCCTCCTTGGTCGTGCTCGCGAGCACGATTCGCGCCAGCGCGATCGCGGGATCATATGGCGGGGTCGGAGGTCCCGGGGTCAGCGGGCGGCGATCGTCCCGGCGTCGGCGTCGACCGGCCGCGCGGTCCAGACCAGCCGGTAGGGAGCGTCGCCGATCCAGCGGAACGGATAACAGGTCACGAGCGTGAGGCGGCCGTCGGGCGTCGGCCCGAGGACGTCGAGCTGTTCGGGACGGACGACGCGGCGGCCCTCGAGCCGGTACGTCGTCACTCGGCCCGCGGCGAAGAGGCGCACCAGATCGCTCTCGCGGGCGCGCGCGAGCCGCCGGAAAAACGTGTCGCGATGCCCGGCGATCACGCAGTTGCCGGGCGCGCCGGGCCGGACCGTGCCCGAGAGGTGGCCCGGTCCTTTCCGCAGCGTCGCGTCGGACGTCCCTTCGAAGACGACGAGGTCGACGCCGAGCCGGGGCAGTTCCAGGCGCCCCACGGGGTCTCCTTCGCGCGGGCTCGGGCTCGAGATCGACCTCGTCGGCGCGGACGCGGCCAGATCGGGAAATCCGCGCGACTGCGCCCGCCAGCCGGCCGCGAAATCCGCGGCCGGCCGGACGAGAAGCAGGGCGCCGGCGACGACGAGCAGGTTGGCGACGTCGAGCCAGCGCCTCGGGTTGACGGGAACCTTCACGCGAAACGGCGCAGGGCAAATCCGCCGGCGAGAAGCGCGAGGCCCGCGAGAACGAGGAGCGCATCGTTCGTGGCGGTCTTCGGCATCTGGACCTCGGGGGCGGGTGCCGGCGCCGGCGGCTCCGGAGCCGGCGGCGGCGCCTCGACGCGAGCCGGAGGCGGGGGCACCGGGCGCTTCGCCGCGGGCGCGGGCCTGGCCGGAGGCGCCAGGGCGATGATGTGGATCACCTTCCGATCGATGACCTCGTTGGCGCGGTTCAAAGCGAGGAGCACGATGGTGTGCGGTCCCGGCGTCACGTTCTCGAGTTGAACGACGTTGTTCTCGTCGCGCATCCGTCCGGCGACGGCGTCGTCCAGGTACACCTGAACGTCCGGGCGCGGCATCGAGTTGACGTCGCGGCGCACGTCGGTGTCCCCGGGAATCTCGGTGTTCACGATGACCTGAACGATCGGACCGACGACTTCGGCGCCCTCGAGCGGCTGGACGACGCCGAGCCGGTAATCGTTCCGGGTCGGTCCGGCGCTGTTCTTGTCGGCGTTCTGGGCGAGTGCGAAAACGGCAACGGCGCCCGCGAGGATCGCGAGTCCGGCCACCCTGATGCGTGTCATAGGTACCTCCTTGACACCTTCTAGGTAGCAGGCGCGCCCGGGCCTCCATAGGCGCATTTGCATCAGGCGAGGCCGGCGCCTCGTGGGAGACTGAGGATCCGGAGCGATCGTGCCCGTGAGCCTTCAGAAGCCCGGTGGCTTTTCCGCCGCGACGCCGAAGGCGCGCTCCAGGGCCAGACCGGCCGTCGCGATCGTGCCCTCGTCGAACATCCGCCCGATCAGGCAGATCCCGTGCGGCACGCGACGCGGCGTGGCGAACTTCGGCATCGGGTTCTTCGGGTCCGGCGCCCAGTCGCTGCGCGCTTCGCTGACCTCGATGAAGCCGGCGCGCACGACGAGCGCGGGATGTCCCGTGAAGTTGGTAATGGTCAGGATCTCGTCGCGCAGCGACGGCACGAGCAGCACGTCCACCGTGTCGAAGATCCGGCGCATCCGGTCGGCGACCTCGCGGCGCATCCGGTCCGCCTGGACGTAGTCGACGGCCGAGAGAAAGCGCGCCTGGCGAAAGGTGTTGGGCCAGGCGTCCGGGACCTGGGCCTTCAACTGGCTCAGGCCTCCCGAGAGCGTCAACTCCTCGAACGCGGCGGCCGCCTCGGCGAAGAGGATCGTGTTGAGCGAGCCGTACGGCCAGTCGGGGAGCGACACCTCGACCGGCGTCATGCCGAGACGGCGCACGGTGCCGAGCGCGGCGCGGTCCACCTCGGTCGCCGGGCTCTCGTTCATCCACGCCGGGATGAAGCCGACCTTGAGGCCCTTGACCGGGCCGTTGGCGTCGAAGTCGAGGTGCGACGGCAGGCTCGAGAGATCGCCCGCGTCGGGGCCCGTGATCGCGGAAAGGACCAGCATGGTGTCTTCGACGCCGCGCGTCATGGGCCCGAGCTTGTCGAGCGACCAGCAGAGCGTCATCGCGCCGGTGCGCGCCACGCGGCCGAACGTCGGCCGCAGGCCCGCGAGGCCGCAGCGCATGGCCGGGTCCACGATGCTGCCGCCCGTCTCGCTGCCGACCGAGAAGGCGACGAGCGCCGCGGCGGTGGCCGCGCCCGGGCCGGCGCTCGAGCCGCCCGAGCCTTCCTCGAGGAGCCAGGGGTTCATCGTCTGTCCGCCGAACCAGATGTCGTTCAACGCGAGGGCGCCGAGCGAGAGCTTGGCGACGAGCACCGCGCCGGCGTCGTAGAGGCGGCGCACCACGACGGCGTCGGCGCTCGGGACGCGGTTGCGGTACGGCTCCGCGCCGTAGGTCGTCAGGATGCCCTTGGTGTCGAGGAGGTCCTTGACCCCGAACGGAATGCCGTGGAGCGGCCCGCGGTACTTGCCGGCGGCGATCTCGGCGTCGGCCTGGAGCGCCTGCGTGAGCGCGAGCGCCGGGGTCGGCGTGATGATGCACTTCAACTTCGGGTCGAAGCGCTCCATCCGCGCGAGGTAGATCTTCGTCAGCCGCTCCGAAGTCAGCGCGCGCGACTCGATCCACCGCGACTGCTCGGCGACGGTCGCGAACGCGATGTCGTCGTCCTTCTTCGGCAGCGGCCGCGGCGCGGCCGAGGAGCGCACGAAGCGGTCGCGCGTCGGTCCAGGCGACACGCCCGGGATCAGCGGATTCCAGCGCGACGCGGGGGAGATCGTCGTCTCGAGGGCGACCTTGCGCGGACCCGTTCGCCGCTCCATGGTCGCCGCCATCGACTGGCGCCAGTTGCCCGCGACCTGGTCCTTCTCGGCCGGGGTCAGCGTGACGCGCGCGAGCTTCTCGGCCTCGGTCACCGTCGCGGCCGTGACCTCGGGGCCGACCGGCGGCGCGGTCCCGAACGCGGGCGGCGTGCCGGCGGCCGGCGTCGTTTGCGGTGCGGGCTGCTGCTCGCCGAGGGCCTTGCCCGCGGCCGCGGCGCCCACGAGGCCGGCGGCCGTGCGCGCGAGGAACTCCCTGCGGGATCCTGGCATGGAGGGGCCTCCTTGGCGGCGGATCGTACATCGGTACCGCGGAGGGGCTCGCGCTGTGAGAAGCTGGCGCCACTTTTCCGGAGGGGCCCGATGGACCGGACCCAGCGCTTCACCCTCGCGGCGACGGGCCTCGGCCTGTTCATGATTTTTCTCGACGCGCTGATCGTGAACGTCGCGCTGCCGTCGATCCAGGACGACTTCCACGTCGGCGAGTCGGGCCTTCAGTGGGTCGTGACCGCCTACAGCCTCGGCATGGCGGTCGCGATCATGTCGGCGGCGACGCTGGCGGACCTTCACGGGCGGCGGAAGCTCTACCTCGCGGGCATCGCGCTCTTCACGGCGGCGTCGGTCGCGTGCGGCCTCGCGCGCTCGCTCGACGTGCTCAACGCGGCGCGCGCCGTCCAGGGCGTCGCGGCCGCGACGGTCAACGTGACCTCGCTCGCGCTCGTCAGCGCCGCGTTCGCCGATCCGAGACAGAAGGCGTGGGCCATCGGGATCTGGACCGCGATCGCGTCGACGGCGATGGCCATCGGCCCGACGCTCGGCGGGTTTCTCGTCCAGCGGGCGGGGTGGCGGATCATCTTTCTCGTCAACGTGCCCGTGGGCATCGCGGTCCTCGCGCTGACGTCGCGCTTCGTGGCCGAGTCCCGTGACGAGCGGCCGCGGCGCTTCGACGTCCCCGGGCAGCTGCTGTTCGTCGCGGCGGTCGGGGCCTTCGCGTACGCCGTGATCGAAGGCCCGCGCGCGGGCTGGACGTCGCCCGAGATCCTCGGGCTCTTCGGCCTCGCGGTCGCCGCCCTCGCGGCGTTCGTCGCGGTCGAGCGCTCGAGCCGCGATCCGATGATGGACCTGACGCTCTTCCGCGACCGGACGTACGCGCTCGCCATCGTCACGATCTTCACGGTGCTCTTCGCGGTGTACGGGATGCTTCTCGTCATCACGCAGTACCTGCAGAACGTGCGCGGGTTCTCGCCGACGCAGGCCGGCCTCCTGTTGCTGCCTTACAGCGCGACGTGCACACTCGTGTCGCTCCGCGCCGGCAAGATGATGGGCATCGTCGGCTCGCGGCGGCTGATCCTCGCGGGGCTCTTCTCGCAGATCGTCGGCTTCGGCATTCTGATCGCGGGCATGGGGCACGCGACGCCGGTCGTCGTGATCGGAATGGTCTTCTCGTCGCTCGGCAGCGCGCTGTGCCTGACGCCCATCACGTCGCTCGCGATGACGGCCGTGCCGCCGGAGCGCGCCGGCATGGCGTCCGGGATCATGAGCGCCCAGCGGGCGCTGGGCTCGACCGTGGGGTTCGCGGTCCTCGGCTCGGTCCTCGCGGCCTCGTTGACGGCGACGTTGTCGGCGCACCTGGCGGCGGCGCTGCCGGATCCGGTCGAGCGGAAGGAAGTCGCCGCGACGATCATCGGCAACGCGAACCCCCGCGCGTACGCGGCGGAGATCGGTCCGGGACGCCCGATCGGGCACCTGGACGAGGCGACGCGCCGCGCCATCCTCGCCGCGGCCGACCGCGACTTCGTCGAGGGGATTCGCTGGAGCCTCGGTGTGGCCATCGTGGTCCTCGGCGCGGTCTTCGCCGCGGGCCTGGCCGGATTCCCGAGGGGCCGCGGCGGCATGGCGGACGCGACGCGGGAAGCCGGCAAGCTCGAAGCGGAGGAAGCGTCGCGGTCGCCGGAAGGAGCCTTCTCCTGAGGCGGCGCCTGGCCGCTTTCGCCGCCGCCGCCGCGATCGCCGTGGCGGGAAGCCTCGGCGCCCAGGATCAGGACAGGCTCGTCCGCGAGTACGCGAAGAAGCTCGCGGCCGAGCGCGACCCGAAGGAGCGCGCGCACGCGGCGCACTGGCTCGGCGGCCGCAAGAACCCGGAGGCAATCTCCGCGCTCGCGGCCGCGCTGTCGGACCCGGACGCCTCGGTGCGTCAGGCGGCGGCGTCGGCGCTCTGGGACACGGGCGAGGCGGCCGCGGCGGCGAAGCCGCAGCTCGAGAAGGCGCTCGGCGACCGCGACGCGGCGGTGCTGGCGCGGGTCGCGGGCGCGCTCGCGGCGATGGGCGTTCCCCGCGCGGAGCTCGCCGACGCGTGGCGGCGCGCGCTCTCGGGCGCGCACGACGACGCGACGGCCTTTCTCGCCGCTCGGGGCCTGATCGGCGCCGAGCCGGCGGAGAAGCTGGCGCCGCCGATCCTCGCCTACCTCGCCAGGAACGCGCGCGAAGCGGCTCACCCGAAGCCCGGCAAGTCCAGCCTCGACGACCGCGACAGCGCGGACGCCGCCGGCAAGGCGCTCGAGCGCCTGCTCAAGACCGGGGCGGCGCCGGTCGTGCCGCAACTCGAGGACACGATCCGGCAGACTCCCGAGTCGGGACGTTGGGTGCTCGGCGCGCTCGCGGCCGTGCCGGCGCCGCCTCCGGGCACGCTCGAGCTCGCGCTCGTGGGTCTGGAGTCGACGGACGCGTCGACGCGTTCGGCGGCTCTGTCGCTCGCGAGCAAGCTGACCGCCGAGCGCGAGGCGGCGCGCTGGGTTCCCGCGGGGACCCGGGCGCTGGGAGACGCGGACGCGAGCGTGCGGCTGGAGTCCTGTTGGGCGCTCCAGCGCGTCAAAGGGATCGCCCACGACGCGGCGCCCGAGCTCGCGCGCCTGGTCGCGTCGGATCCCGACGCGGGCGTGCGCGTGCGTGCGGCCGAGGCGCTCGGGGAGATCGGCAACGCGTCGAACCCGATCTCGAAGGCGGCGCGTGCGTCGGTCGCGGCCGCGGCCGGGCCCGCGCTCGAGGCGGCCATGAAGAGCCAGGACCACGCGCTCGCGGTCGCGGCGGTCGGGGCGTACAACGGCCTCTTCCTCGACACGCCGGCCGTGGTCGCGGCGCTCGCCGAGGTCGCGGCCTCCGCGCCGGACGTCCCGGCGCGCCAGCGGGCGCTGCTGTGCCTGCGCAATCGCCAGGGCCAGGCGAAGAGCGCGCTGCCGGCGATCCGGCCTCTCGTGCAGTCCTCCGACAAAGTGATCGCGGACGAGGCGCGCACGGCGGTCGAGTGGATCGAGCGGGGCGGCGCGGGCAGCCCGGACGCGATCGCCGCCGCCGGCGCCGCGGCCGCGGCGCCCGGGGCCGCCGCGAAACGCGAGGCCGCACCCGCCGAAACCTCCGCCCCGCCGGCGAGCGCCGGCGCCGTGCCGTCGGGCAGCGAGGAGCGCGGCATGGCGGCGCTGCGCGCCCGCCACCTCGAGTTCGACGAGACCGGTTTCTACCGGGCGCTCTCGGAGGCCGACGGAGAGGCGATCCGCGCGTACCTCGACGCCGGCATGTCGCCACGGCTCGCCTTCGCCTTCGAGAACCAACGCTCGCCGCTCATGGTCCTCTTCTTCCACCGCCAGGCCTGCGGGCAGGGCGCCGACGGGCGCGACGTCGTGGCTCTCCTGATCGAGCGCGGCGCCGACGTCAACGCCGTCGACGACAAGAAGAACACCGCCTTGATGTTCGCCGCGGACAATTGCGACCGCGGGACGATCCGGCTGCTCCTGAAGGCGGGTGCCAGGCGGGACGCGAAGAACTGGGCGGGACTCACGGCGCTCCAGATGGGCATCGTCTCGGGCAATCCCGGACTCGAGGAGCTGATCGCGGCCGGTGCGCGTCTGGACGCGGCGACGGCGAAGACTTACGCCGAGTCCTACAAGAACAACCCGAAGGCGCTCGCGTTGATCAAGAAGGCCACGGCGCCCTGACCGGGGCGGGCTGCCGCGTCAGTGCGTCTTGCCGTAGGCCGCGACGTCCGCGAGGAGACGGTCGAGGTCCGCGCGCGTCAGGAGCTTTCCCTCCGCCACGACGGCCGAGATCCGCCGCGTGTTCCGCACGTCGTCGAGCGGGTTGGCGTCGAGCAGCACGAGGTCCGCGAGCTTGCCCTTCTCGATCGTGCCGAGGTCGGCCGTCTTCCCGACGAAGCGCGCCGGGTTGACTGTCGCCGTCTGAAGCGCTTGGGCGGGCGTGAAGCCGGCCGCGACGAAGCGCTCGAGCTCGTGGTGGAGGCTCGGCCCCGGGATGACGTCGACGCCGGCGGGCGTGTCGGTGCCCGCGAGGAAGGGAACACCGGCTTTCTGCAGGCGCGCCACGATCGCGAGCTCGTGCGCCACGAATCTCTGCCGCACCGGGAGCGGGTCCGTGTCGAGGCTCTTGACGATGTCCTTCGTGAACGTCGGCCACGTCTTCTCGCGCCACGACACCGGGACCCAGCGCAGATCCGGATCCTGCGAGATGTCGATCGCGTCGACGAGCCACTGGCCGCGCTCCCAGAAGAGCGTCGGGCACTGCCACGTGCCGTTCTTCGCCAGCAACGCGATGAGCGCGGCTTCCTTCGCGCCGTCGTAGGTCTCGAGGAAGCGGCCCGGTCCCTTCGGTCCCGAGAGCAACGCCATCTCCGCCGTCGAGCTGCCCTCGAAGACGCCGATCAGGTGCTCGAAGCTCGCCTGGCCGGCGTTCGACGCGTCGGCCGCGAGGACGGCGTCCGGCACGTGTCCCTCGAACGGGATCCGGCGCTTCCGGCACTCGTCGGCAATGGCGACGTACGCGTCGTGCGGCACGTACGACTGGATCTTGATGAAGTCGACGCCGCGGCCGGCGAGCATCGCGACGGCGCGGCGACCTTCGTCGGCGCTGCCCACTTTGATCGAAGCCGGAAACGGCGACTTCGGCCCGTCGAGCATCGGCCCGGAGACGTAGAGCCGCGGCCCCGCGAGCGTTCCGGCGGCGACGTCGGCGCGCGCGCGGAGGATCGGGTCGAGGTCGCTGCCCATGTCGCGCGCGCGGGTGACGCCGAAGGCGAGGAGCAGCGGCAGCGTGACCTCGCGGCCGCCCGGCACCCAGTCGCCGAAGAAGGCGTGGATGTGCGCGTCCCAGAGCCCGGGGATCAGGAACTTGCCGGCGCCGTCCACGACGCGGGCGGCCGCCGGGATCTTCGCGCCGGACGCCGGCGTCACCGCGGCGATGCGCGTTCCGTCGACGACGACGTTCTGGTCGGGAAGCACGGCGCCCGCGGCGACGTCGACGACCGCGACACGGGCGATGACGAGCGGCGCGGGAGAAGAGTCGGCGGCGGCCGCCAGCGCGATGCCGAGGACCGCGCCGATGAGCGCGACGCGGACGCTACGCATGGCCGTACACGGGGATCGCCGCGCCGTGGACGAGCGCCGCGGCCTCGCTGCACAGGAACAGGATGACCCGCGCGATCTCCTCGGGCTTCGGCCACTTCGAGAAGTCGGCCTTCGGCATCGCCTTCCGGTTTGCCTCGGTGTCGATGATGCTCGGCAGGACCGAATTCGCGCGCACGTTCGTGCCCTTGAGATCGGCGGCGAGGGAAGAGATCAGGGCAATCGCCGCGGCCTTCGACGCGGCGTAGGCGGCTTCGCCCGGCCCCGGAGCCGTGCCGGAGCGCGACGCGACGTTGACGATGGCGCCGCCGCCGTGCGCGAGCATCGCCGGGACCGCGGCGCGGGAGAGGACGACGCCGGGGCGCAGGTTCAAGGAGAGCATGCGGTCGAAGTCCGCAGCGTCCGCCTCCCAGAGCCTCGCGCCGCCGGCGTAGCCGCCGACGGCGTTGACGAGCGCGTCGAGGCGGCCGTGTCTGCCGACGAGCTCGCCGACGAGCGCGCGCACCGCGGCCTCGTCCGTGACGTCGACCGTGTGCCCCGAGAGGCGCGCGGCCGCCGGTCCGGCATCGGCCGCGAGAGCTTCGAGCTCTTCCCGGCGCCGCGACGTGACGGCGACCGCCGCGCCCGCCTCGAGAAACGCCAGGCTCACCGCGCGCCCCAGGCCGCCGGTCCCTCCGGCGACGAGAGCGACCCGGCCCTGAAAGTCGAACGGCGCGTTCATGGGCGAGGATCCTAAACCCGAAGCGCGAATCAGTGCGGCGTCGGCGTCGGAGCGGGCGCCTTCAGGAGCCGCTGGAAGACGTCGAGCGGGTTGGCGCCCTGCCCGCCGCTGCCGCCGAGAGCGCTGCCGAGCGCGTGCTTCCCGAGCTCGACGACGACGCTTTCGTCGATCGAGACCTTCGGCGAGGTGATCGTGCCGGTCGCGTGGAAGGGGAGCACGAGGCGTCCGGAGGAGTCGGCCACCCAGCGGCTGGCGTTGCCGAGACTCTTGACGACGGACGGTCCCAGGATCACGCGGCCCTGGTACGCGAGCGTCTTGTCGAGGCCGATCGAGCCGTCGGCCGTCGCGGAGACGTCGCGGCCCGAGAGCGCGAGGTCCGGTGTCGCGACGCGGCCGTCCGCGAGCTTCAGCGACGTCTCGAGCCGCGAGAAGCGGGTGTCCTCGAGGCTCGGGGGAACCTGGAAGCCGGCGACCTTGCCGACCGTCGACAGCGTCCGCGTCACCTCGGGCATGATCTGGACGGTCCGCAGGTCCGCGTCGGACAGGACGACGTGCCCGTCGCCGCGGCCGGTTTTCGTGATCGCGTCCCAGGAGAGCCCGCGACTCGTGACGGCGAGCTTGCCGGCGAGGACGCCCGACACGACGCCCTTCGCCGTCGTCATCGATTCGACGAGAGGCTGCGCCTGGACGCCCTGGAGCTCGAGCGTCGCGTGCGACTCGGAGTTCGGGTGCGCGAAGTCGGAGTCGAGGCGGCCCGCGAGCGTGCCGCCGAAGACGCCGGCCGAGGGCGTCAGCGTCAGGAGGCCGCGGCGCCACGTCCAGTCGGCGCGCAGATTTTCGAACGGCAGGTTCTGGAGCTTGCCCGACGCCGCCGTCACGCGTCCCGAGAGCGGGCCGTCGCCCGTGGTCTCGACGCCGGCGTGGACGGACGGCGTCTCGAAGAGCGACTGCCCGCTCCGGGCCACCGCGAAGGGCGCCGCGTCGGCCGCGCCGCGAATCGCCAGCGCGGCCGTCGTTCCCTGGATGCGGAGGTCGAGGCGGACGCTGCCGGAGATCTTGAAGCCCTCGGGGAAGCGGCCGGCGACCCCGGGCAGCCCCGTGACGTGGTCGAGGCCGACGTCGCCCGGCGTGGCGACGTGCAGATCCACGGCGGGCGTCTCGTGGAGCGACGTCACGGAGCCCTCGACGGCGAGCGGGAGCTCGGCGACGTCGAAGACCGAGCGCGCGATCAGGATCGTCCCCTTCGGCCAGTCGAGCGTCAGCGCGACGGCGCCGTCGACCGCGGGCATCCGCGTCGAGCCGGACGGCGGATCGAGGGCGAGCTTTCCCGCGATCTCGAGGGCGCCGAGCGCCTTTCCTTTCGCCGTGCCGTCGAGCGTGAGCGCGCCGGGATCCGCGTCGTGAAACGCGGCGACCCACGGAGAAAGCCGGCCGAGCGCGGCGCCCTTGACGGAGAACCGCACGTCGACGGCGGCGTCGCCGACGGGGCCCTCGGTCGGCAGCGGGCCGAGCGCCCCGTCGAGGCGGA
>DATJXB010000206.1:0-5023 GCA_035500755.1 Thermoanaerobaculia bacterium
CGGTCTCGACCTGCGGTGGTATCCGCTCCGCGTGCTCGGCCTCTCGCTGACGCCCGTCCGCGTCGAGGGCGGGCCGAAGATCCGGGGAGACGCCGAGCTCGATGCCTCCCCGGGAGTGCACGGCAACTTCGGCGGCCAGTACTACTTCCAGGCCGGATCGCGCGTCGGCATCGCCTTCAACGCCGGGATCATCGACGTTCTCGTCCAGGCGCCGACGATCGCGTGGAGCTCCCAGCCCTTCGCGACGAAGGAGATCCTGAGCGTCGCGCTGTCGATCCGGCTAAACTAGACGGTCAATCCACGTGAAGGAGGCCACGATGCATCCGCGGCGCCGGGGATTCGAACAGGCCTCCCGCGCATGACCTCGCTGTCTCGCGGGCCCCGAATCCTGCTCGTCGGCGCGCTGGCTGCCCTGCTTCCGCAAGGATGCGCGACGTCGACGCGCAAGGACGCGGTTCCCGATGATCTCCAGGCCGCCGCCACCGTGCCGGGGTTTTCACCCTCGATCCGCTACTTTCCAACGGACGCCACCCACGTGCAGGAATTCGAGCGAGACTTCCTGCAGTCCAACCTGGCCGAGATGACGGATCGCCACAACCGGGGAGACGAGGATACCGAGCTGCCTCCGGTTTCGTATCTCGCGATCTCCGGGGGCGGCGACAACGGCGCGTTCGGGGCGGGCCTGTTGAACGGTTGGACGTCGGCCGGAACGCGCCCGACATTCAAGCTCGTGACCGGCGTGAGCACCGGCGCCCTCATCGCTCCGTTCGCATTTCTCGGGGAGGCCTACGACCCGACGTTGAAGGCGATCTACACGAGCGTCTCGCTCTCCGATATCGCGAAACAACGGTCCGTCGTCTCGATCATCTACGGCGATGCGATGGCCGACACGGCGCCGCTCCGGAAGCTCGTCGAAAAGTATGTGACGCCGCAGGTGCTCGACGCGATCGCGGTCGAACATGCGCGCGGCCGCATCCTCCTGGTCGCGACGACGAACCTCGACGTCCGCCGTCCCGTCGTCTGGAACGTCACGAAGATCGCGGCGAGCAAGGCTCCCGGCTCGCTGGAGCTCGTCCAGGAGATCCTCGTCGCCTCGGCCGCCATTCCCGGCACGTTCCCTCCGGTGATGATCGACGTCGAGGCCAAGGGGAAGGCCTACCAGGAGATGCACGTCGACGGGGGGACCACCGGGCAGGTGTTCGTTTATCCAGCCGCGATTCACGTCTACCAGCTCGCTCAGCGTCAGCGGTCGCTCTACATCATCCGCAACGCGAGGCTCGATCCGCAATGGGCCCAGGTCGACCGCCGGACTCTCCCCATCGCCTTCCGCGCGATCACGACGCTGATCCAGTATCAGGGGATGGGCGATCTCTATACGATCTTCTCGATCTGTCAGCGCGATCACGTCGAATACAACCTGGCGTACATTCCTCCCAACTTCGACGTGCCTCACAAGACCGACTTCGACACGACGTACATGCGAGCGCTCTTCGAGGCCGGCGAGCGAATGGCGGTCAAGGGCCAGGACTGGTGGTACAAGCACCCTCCCGTCCTTCTGTCCGGCGTGAACGACGAGCCGCGGGAGTACTGATCCGGCCGGAGTGACCGCGCGGCCGCCGAAACGGGGCGCCGCTAGGGCTTCGCCGACTTCACCTCTTCCTTCGCCTTGTTGCGCTCGGCCATGTCCTCCATGGCGAGCTTGTACGCGACGTAGTACTTGTAGATGTTCGCCACGTAGGTCACGGTCTCGCGCCCGATCTTCTCGGAGGCGACGACCTCCACGTTGTCGAACCAGACGTTCGGGTCGAGCCCGCGCCTGGCGGCCTCCTTGCGCAGGCTCTGGATCCGCGCCGGGCCCGCGTTGTACGCCGCGAACGCGAAGAGCCCCTTGTTCAGGTGATCCATGGGCTCCTTGGCGAAATACTGGTCGACCATGAACCGCATGTACTTGATGCCGGCGTTGATGTTGGGCTCGACCTGACTGATGTCGCCGACCTTCATGTCCTTACCGGTCGCCGGCATGACCTGCATGACGCCGATGGCGCCGACATGGCTCTTCGCGTCCTGGTTCAGCTGCGACTCCTGATAGCCCTGCGCGGCCATCAGGAGGTAGTCCATGTCGTACTTGTCGCCGTAGGTCTGGAAGAGCTTCACGGTCTGGGCGAACCGATCCCGCGCCTCCTTCGAATTGGCGTTCTTCACGAACTTGGTGCTCTTCAGGTACTTTTGAAAGATCATGTTCCGGGTCGCGGAGCCCTCGGGGTTTTTCGCCAGGAACGCGTCGAGCTCTTCCTTCAGCTTCGGGCTGTCCTTGCGGACCGCCCACGCGATCTCCCCTCCCGTGCGCAGCGTGGCGTCCGGATACAACTTCAGCTTCGGCAGAACGCTCGCCCAGAACCTCGCGAGGTACTCGTCGATGACGACGTACGAGACGAGGTCCGCGTTGACCATCTCGAGAAGATCCTCGTCCTCGAGGTTCTCGGGCGCCGCCCGCACCTTGACGAGAGGCTTGCCCTTCCGGGCGAGCTCCGCGTTCAGCTTCTCGACGCTCTCGTGGAAGATGGAGCCTTTCCGGACGAACACTTCGCGCCCCGACAGGTCCTCGGCCGTCGCCACCGGCGCCGCCGCGGCGCTTCCGACCACGATCTCGGAGACGTTCTTCAGCAGCGGCGTCGTGAAGGCGGCCTGCTTCAGCCGCTCGGGCGTCACCGTCACTCCGGCGGCGACGATGTCGCCCCGGCCCGACAGCAACCCGTCCGCCAGCTTGTCCCGGCGCGTCGGCACGAGCGCCACGTGGATGCGCAGGTTCCCCGTCTTGTACTTCTGGTTGATGTAGTCGGAAAAGAGCTGAAACGCGTCGACGGACGTGCCCCGGGGGCGCCCTTTGTCGATGAAGTAAGCGGTCTTGCTGTAGGGGACGAGGACGCGGATCAGCCGGCGCTGGCGCATGGCGTCGAAATCGCCGCCGCGGTCGTGCGGGGTCTGGAGCGGCAGGCTGTGCGTTGCCGGGGTCGGCTTCGGAGCCGTCGAACGCGCCGCTTGCGCCCGGGCAGCGGACGGGACGGCCATGACCAGACAGGCGGCGACAACGGCCGCCGAAGCGATACGACGCATGCTTTCCTCCAGATTCGCCGGATCTTAACCCTCCGCCGGGGGCCGGAATTCCGGCGCGCGAGTGCCGTCAGCGGCGCCGATAGCGCTCGACGGCCGTTTCCAGGTTGAAGAGCAGGCCCTCACGGCCGAGCGCCTCGCCGAGCGGCGAGCGCCGGACCATCGCCAGCACCTCGGGCGTCAGGCCGGCCAGCCAGAGCGTGATGCCGTCCTCTCGGTTCTTGCGCTCGGCCTCCGTCAGCATCTTGAGGGCGGTGTACTCGAGGTCGAAAACAGCGGACAGGTCGAGGACGACCACCCGCGGCTTGTCGGGGATCGCGAGGTCGCGGACCTTCTGCGCGAGGCGCTCGGCGTTGGCGAAGAAGACGCGCCCCTCCAGGCGCACGAGGACGAGGCCGGGGTACGTCTCGTCGTCGGGATGCTCCTTCGAGAGCGGGCGGAAGACGTTGGTTCCGCGTTTGCGGCCGAGGACGTAGACCGGCGGATCCGCGACCTGGTAGGCCAGGGCGCCGAGCGACAGGATGATCGCGACGAGAATCCCCTTCAGCGTCCCGAACAGCATCACGCCGGCGAACGCCGCGAGCGCCCAGCCAAACTCGGTGCGCCGCACGCGGAGGATCGATCGGAACTCGGCCGGCTTGATCAGGCCGAGCGAGTAAACGACCACGACCGCCGCCAGCGTCGCCTGCGGCATGAGCCCGATCAGCGGCGCGAGGAAGAGCATCGTCGCCAGAGTCACGGCCGCGGTGACGATCTCGGCAGCCTGGCTCCGCGCGCCCGCGAGCCGGTTGACGGCCGTCTGCGACGTCCCGCCGCCCGCAGGCATGCCGCCGAAGACCGCTCCGGCCGCGTTGGCGATCCCCGTCGCGAAGAGCTCGCGGTTGGCCGGCGGCGCGGTCTCGTCGCTCCGGGCAAACGCGCGTCCGGCCGCGATCGTCTCCGTGAAGCTCATGAGCGCCATGCCGACGGCCGCGGTCCAGAGACCGCCGGCGAGGGAGAGATCCGGCAGTGTGAAGGACGGCAGCCCCGTCGGGATGTGGCCGACGAGTTCGACGCCGCGCTCCTTCAGGCCGAGGAACGCGGCCCCCGCGATTCCCGCCGCCACCGCGACCAGGGGCGCGGGCACGCGGCGCGCGAATCGCTCGAGGACGACGAGAACGACGATCGTGAACACGGCAACGGCCAGGGTCGCCGCCGAGGCGTCGGGCACGTGCGCCGCCGTCGCCACGAGCTTGCGAAAGAACGGCAGCTTGGGGACGTGAACGCCGAGAAGCTTGGGAACCTGGTCGAGGACGATGACGACGCCGATGCCCGCCTTGAAGCCGACGAGGACCGGCTCGGAGATGAAGTTGGCGACGAACCCCAGCCGCAGGACCGAAGCCGCGACGAGGATGGCCCCGACTAGGAGCGTCAGGGTGCACAGTGCGCGCGCGAGCGCTGCCGGGTCGCCGCCGCCGGCGATCCCGCCGAGCTCGGCGCCGGCGAGGATCGCGAGCGTCGTCGTGGTGCTCACCGAGAGGACGCTCGAACCGCCGAGAAAAGCGTACACGAGCATCGGCACGAAGGCCGTGTAGAGGCCCACCTCGACCGGGAGTCCCGCGATCGTGGCGTAGGCCATCGCCTTGGGGATCACGATCGCGGCCGCGGTCAGGCCCGCGGCCACGTCCGGCCGCAGCCATTCCTTCCGGTAGTTCGGGAGCCAGTTCGGCCGCGACGGCCCGCTCACGCCCGACTCATGCTCCGGACAGGCTATCGCAGGCGGCCTCGACAGCCCTGCGATAGGATCCGCACACAGGAAGGAGTACCCATGCTCCAAGCCCTTCGAACGAGAGTGACAGACCTTCCGGGCGTGACGCTGCTCGCCCTGCTGACCGCGCTGCTGGCGGCCCCGGCCGAGGTCGCTCTGGCGAGG
>DATJXB010000207.1:0-4351 GCA_035500755.1 Thermoanaerobaculia bacterium
CCGGCCCGTCGTCGAACACGTGCCCGAGGTGCGAGTCGCAGCGCCGGCACAGCACCTCGGTCCGGGACATGAAGTGGCTGTTGTCCTCGTGCGTCTTCACGCTGGTCTGCGCGGCGGGGGTCGTGAAGCTCGGCCACCCCGTCCCCGAGTCGAACTTGGCCTCGGAGTCGAAGAGCGGGTTGCCGCAACCCGCGCACGCGTAGACGCCCCGGGCGTGGTGGTTCCAGTACTTCCCGGTGAAGGCCCGCTCGGTGCCCTTCTCGCGGAGGATCCGGTACTGCTCCGGCGTCAGTCCCGCGCGCCACTCGGCGTCGGTCTTCTCGGCCACGGGAGGAATCTACCACCGGCCGGAGGCCCGATCTTCCTACTCGCTCCTGAGGCTCGTCATCGGATCGACGCGGCCCGCGCGCCGGGCAGGCAGGACGCTCGCGGCGAGCGCGGCGGCGGCGAGCAGAACGGCGGCCGCGGCGTAGGAGACGGGATCCCAGGGAGAGACTCCGAAGAGCAGGTGCGAGGCCAGCCGCGAGGCGGCCGCGGCCGCGCCGAGGCCGACGGCGAGCCCGGCCACCGCGAGCCGTCCCGTCTTCGAGAGCACGAGGCGGCGGACGCTGCCCGCCGACGCTCCGAGCGCGAGGCGGATCCCGAACTCGCGCGTCCGGCGCTGCGTCGCGTACGAGACGACGCCGTAGAGACCCGCCGCCGCGAGGAGCAGCGCCAACGCCGCGAAGACGCCGACGAGCGCGGCGATCACGCGGGTCTGGCCGAGCGCGAGGCCGAGCTTCTCGGACAGCGTGCGCACGTGGAAGAGCGGCAGCGCCGGATCGAGCCCCGCGACGATCGCCTGGAGCGGCCGCTGGAGGGCGGCGGCGTCGCCGTTGGCGGCCTCGACGATCAGCGTCATCCGGGGCATGGAGAACTGGGCCCGCGGAACGTACACGGTCGGGTCCGCGGGCCGGCGGAGGCTGCGGTAGCGGACGTCGGCGACGACGCCGACGACCTCGCCGCCGACGCCCTTCGGTCCGAGGTTCATGATCCGGCGCCCGATGGGGTTCCGGCCGGGCCAGAACTTCTTCGCCATGGCCTCGTTGACGATGGCGACGGCCGCTCCGTCGCGCCGGTCGCCGTCGTCGAAGTCCCGTCCGGCGAGGAGGCGAATTCCGAGGGTTCGGAAGTAGCCGGGCGACACGAGGTTCAGGTCGGCGGCCGGGAACTCTCCGGGCACCGCCGTGTACCCGTCCGACTCGATCGTGGTCCGCATCCCGGCGCTCTGGATCGGCACCGTGCGCGCCAGCGCCGCCGACCTCACGCCCGGGAGGGCGCTGGCCCGGCGGAGCACGTCGTCGAAGAAGGCGTCCCGCCGCGGCCGGTCGTAGCCCTGGCGGGCGAGGTCCATGGAGGCCTCGAGGCGTCCGGCCGCCTCGAATCCGGGGCTCACGGAGGCCTCGCGCGCCAGCGTGCGGCCCATGAGTCCCGCTCCCACGAGGAGCACCACGGTCAGAACGATCTGCGCGACGACGAGGCCGTCCCGCAGGAGGGTCCGCGCCGGGCCGCCGGACCCGTCGCCCGCCTTCAGCGCGCGCGCGACGTCGAGCCGGCCCGCCCGCATCGCCGGCAGCAGTCCGAAGAGGAGGGCCGAGACGAGCGCCGCTCCGGCCGCGAAGGCGACGCTGCGCGGATCGAGGGCCGACAGCGCGGCCCCCATCGGGAGCGCGAACTCGGGCGGTACCGCGGAGACGAGCGCGTCGCTCGACCAGATCGCCAGGAGCAGGCCGGCCACGGCCGCGAGCCCGGCGAGCACGAGGCTCTCGGCGAAGAGCTGGGTCGCGATCTGGCGCCGAGATGCGCCGACGGCGAGACGCACTCCGATTTCCCGCCGGCGCCCCTCGCCCCGCAGCAGCAACAGTCCGGCCGCGTCGGCGCAGGCGATCAGCAGCACCAGGCCGGCCATTCCGAGGAGGAGCCACGAGACGCGGCGCGCCTCGGCCCTCCCGTATCCGGCCGCGAACTCGGCGGCGCTCCGGACGCTCGCCATCGGGTCGGCGTGGTCCTTCGGCTGACCCGCGGCGCGCCGCTTCGCGAGGACGTCGAGCTCGGACTGGGCGGCGGCGATCGAGACTCCGGGCTTGAGGCGCGCGACGACGTCGAGCCACGAGAGGTTGCGGGTCGTCAGCACCTGGTCCTCGGCGAGCTCCGGCAGGGCCTGATCCACCATCGCCGTCGGGACCCAGAGGTCGGGCAGGCTCTCGAGGTTGACGCCCGTGAATCCGCGAGGCGCGACGCCGACGACCGTGAAGGGGTGGCCGTTGATGCCGACGACGGAGCCGACGGCGGACGGGCTCGCGTCGAAGCGGCTCCTCCAGAGACGGTCGCTCAGGACGACGACCGGGCTCCCTCCGGGGGCGCGGTCGTCCTCGGCCGTGAGGAGCCGGCCGCGCGAGGCGCGGACGCCGAGGACGTCGAAGTAGTTGCCCGTGACCACCGCGCCCACGATCCGTTCGGCCTGGCCGCCGCCGGTCGTCAGATGCAGGGGCTCCGCGTCGTCGAACGCGGCGACGCCCTCGAGGCTCGACGCGCCGTCGCGGTAGTCCGCGTACACGGGGTAGGACGAATTCGAGGTCTCCAGGCCCTCGGTGTCCGTGGCGTAGATCCGGACGAGCGAGCCCGCGTCGCGGACCGCGAGCGGCCGGAAGAGGACCGCGTCGACGGCCGTGAAGATCGCGACGCTCGTGCCGATGCCGAGGGCGACGGTCGCGACGAAGAGGATCGCGAAACGCGGGTTGCGCGCGACGGTGCGGACGGCGTTCCGGATGTCTCGCATGATTCTCCTCACTCGCTCCTCAGCGCGTCGATCGCGTCGGTGCGCGCGGCGCGGAGGGCCGGGGGCCACGCGGCCGCCAGAGCGACGACCGACATCAGCAGGACGCCCACGGCGAAGATCCCGGGGTCCGTCGCGTGGACGCCGAAGAGGATCGACTCGACGGCGCGGCCGAGAAGGTAGGCGCAGGGCAGGCCGATCGCCCCGCCGACGATCAGGAACCTCGCGACCTCGCTCCAGATCAGGCGGCGAACGCTCCGCGGGTCGGCGCCGAGCGCCATCCGCACTCCGATCTCCTGGCGCCGCGCCGCCACCGCGTACGACAGGACGCCGTAGATGCCGAGCGCGGCGAGGATCGCGGCGAGGACCCCGAACGCGCTGGAGAGGAGCACGATGACGCGCTGCGTGACGAGCGAGTCCTCGACACGCGTCTGGAGCGGGATCAGGTCGAAGATCGGGAGCTGGGGATCGACCGCGCGGACCTCCTCGCGGATCGGAGCGGCCAGCCCCTTCGGGTCGTTCTCCGTCCTCAGGTAGAAGGTCAGGTTGTAGGGCTCGGTCCGCTGGAGGAGCGGCGTGTAGATGAAGGGCGCGTCCTCCTCGTCGACCGAGGCCGACTTCGCGTCGCGCACGACGCCGACGATCTCCCGGTCGGGTTCGTCGCTGTTCGGCCCGAACGTGATCCACGCCCCGAGCGGGCTCTTGCCCGGGAAGAAGCGGCGAGCGAGCGTCTCGTTGACGACGGCGACTCTCGGGGCGTTTCCGTCGTCGGTCCACGCGAAGTCCCGCCCGGCGACGAGGGAGATGCCGAGCGTCGTGAAGTAGTCGGGGCTGACGAGGTTGAAGTGAGCGTGGCGGTCCTCGCGGTCCGACTCCGACTCCCGGCCGGCGACGGAGAAGTCCCCGCCGTTGGTGGTGCCCGACATCGTCGCGATGTGGGCGGCGGCGACGGAGCGGGCTCCCGGGAGCCCCCTGAGGCGCTCGAGGAGCTGGCGGCCGAGGGTCGCGGCGCGCTCGCCGGTGTAGCCGCTCAGCTGCGGCGCGACGGAGAAGGAGATCAGGTGGTCGGGCCGGAAGCCGAGGGCGACGCGGCCGAGGTTGCCGAGGCTGCGCACGAAGAGCCCGGCCGCGACGAGGAGGACGAGCGTGAGCGCGACCTGCGCGGTCACGAGGCCCTGCCGCAGCCGGATTACGTCTCGGCCCGCCGAGGTCGTGCCGCGGCCCTGGCCGCGCAGCGTGCGCGCCGGATCGAGCCGCGCCGCCCGCCACGAGGGCGCGACGCCGAAGAGGAGCGCCGCGACGATGGAGACGAGCCCGGCGAAGAAGAGCACGCGGGGATCGAGGGCCACGCCGAGCTGCCGGAGGCTGTCGTCAGCGGGAAAGGCCCCGAGCAGGACGTGGAGCGTCCATGCGGCGACGAGCAGGCCGAGGGCGCCGCCCGCGAGCGCGAAGAGCAGGCACTCGATGATCGACTGCCTCAGGAGCTGGAAGCGGCTCGCGCCGATCGCCAGCCGGATGCCGTACTCGCGCTGCCGG
>DATJXB010000208.1:0-3513 GCA_035500755.1 Thermoanaerobaculia bacterium
CGCGTTCTGCCAGCGGTCCTCGGGGTCCTTCGACAGGCAGCGCTTCACCACGCGCTCGAGCGCGGGCGGCGTCATCGGCGCGGTCGTCGAGATCGGCGCCGGATCCTCCTTCATGATCGACGAGATCAGCGACGCCTGGCTCGCGCCCATGAAGGCCTTGCGTCCCGTCGCCATCTCGTAGAGCACGCAACCGAACGCGAAGATGTCCGTCCGCGCGTCCGCTTCGCGCCCCTCGAGCTGCTCGGGCGCCATGTACTGGAACGTGCCCAGGATCGTTCCCGCCTCCGTCAGGTTCTGCTTCTCGCTTCCCATCACCGTCGGCAGGGACGTCACCGCCGACTGCACCGGGGGGGTCATCGCCTTCGCGAGCCCGAAGTCGAGCAGCTTCACGCCCGACTTCGTCAGCATCACGTTGCCGGGCTTCAGGTCCCGGTGCACGATCCCCTGCCGGTGCGCCTTGTCGAGCGCGTCGGCGATCTCCGTGCCGAAGCGGAGCGTCTGCTCCATCGGCAACGCGCCCTTGCCGAGCCGGTCCGCCAGCGTCTCCCCCTCGAGCAGCTCCATGACGAGGTACTCGACCCCGTCCTGGTTGCCGACGTCGTAGAGCGCGCAGATGTGCGAGTGCGACAGCTGCGAGATCGTCTTCGCCTCGCGCTCGAACCGCTGGCGCACCTCCGGCGACGACGACAGGTGCTGCGGCAGCACCTTGATCGCCACGGAACGCTCCAGCCGCGTGTCCTTCGCCCGATACACCTCCCCCATCCCGCCCGCGCCCAGGGGCGCGACGATCTCGTAGGGACCGAGCCTGGTTCCCGGGTTCAGCGCCATGTCAGGAGCCGTCCTTCGTCAGACGCGCCCAGAGCGCGGCGGCTTCCGGCGGCAGCTCCGACAGTCGGGAACGGACGTCGCGCACGACGGTCTCGCGCTCGCTCGCCGCCGCGAGCAGCTGCTCGACGTCCCACGAGTCCTGCGATCCGCCCGCGTAGAGCTTCAGCAGAATCAGGTCGGCCGCGGTCGCGACCGGAACCGTCAGGTCGCCGATGTCGGTGGGCACCGCGCGTTGCAGAATCTTCTCCTGCCATGAGGACCGGCCGACGACCAGATCCACCGGCGACTCTCCCTCCATGTCGAACCGGACGACTCCCGCCAGCGGATCCTCGAGGTCGCCGCGCCGCACGTCCGTGCGGATCCCTAGATCGGAGAGGCCGCTCCAGCGAGATTCGGAGAGGACGGAGGCCGCCGTGGTGAAGAGATCGAGATCCAGCGTCGAGCGGCCGACTCCGTGGGCCGCCATGGCGCCGGCGCCGACCAGGGCATGAGGGACGCGTGCGGCCTCGAGCGCCGACGCCACGATGCGCAGCAGCCTCAATCGCGGTCCGGCTGCGCGCTGCGGCTGGGACGCCGGCCCGAGTGGCGCGTCGCTTCCAGCACCCGCCTCGCCGCGCGCGCGTCCACGCATCGCGCACGAGAGTACGTCTCGACGTCGCGGCGACCGAGGGCAAGGGCCGTCTCGAGACGCTCGCGGACCGAGAGGCGGGTGAAACGCTCTCGAAGCTCGGCCCGAAGGTCATCGCCGACCGGCTTCATCGATTGAGTATATCGGCCTACTTCTTCGCCACATCCACGCGCCAGTCCGACACGAACCGGATCTGCGCGGACGAGCTGTCGTCGGCCGGGACGGCGACGAGCATCCGCTTCCCGTCGTGCGACACGCTGAAAGGGCCGCGCGGAGGGATCTTGTTGCCGAACATCGCCCGCGGCGCTCCCATGCGGAGCGACGCGCCGTTCTCGTCGAGGTCGACGGCGAAGAGCTTGCCGTCGGAAGGCTGGACGTAGAGGATGGACCGGTTGCCCAGCCAGACGCCGCTCGTCCCGCCGGAGGTCGAGACCTGGCGCTTTTCGCCGAGCGCGGGATACGGCACGACGTAGATCTCCTCGCGCCCCGTCTCGTTCGAGACGTAAAGCAGCCACTTGCCGTCCGGCGAAATGGCGCCGTTGACGAGATTGGCCGGGTCGGTGGCGAAGAGCTTGCGCGGTGACGCCTCGCCCTCGAGGGGAAGGTCGTACAGGTCCACGCCGCCGCCGCTCGCGTCCTGGATCCGCAGCAGCATCCGCTTCCCGTCGGGCGACCAGCCGAGCGGCCAGACGTTCGTCGACATCTTCAACACGAGCCGGCCCTCGGACCCGCCGTCCGCGGGCTTGACGCGGACCCCCGAGCCCGGGTCGCCGAAGGCGATCTCCTTGCCGTCCGGGGACCACACCGGAAAGTTCGCGCCCTGGTCGCCGAACGTGAAGCGGGATCCCACGCCGCGCTCGAGGTCGTAGAGGCGCACTTCCGGCCGAACGTTCCGGCCGCCGATGACCGTCGCCACGACCCTCCGGTCGTCCGGCGCGAGCGCGAGCGTGAAGAAGCTCGAGGCCTCGCCCAGGGAACCGAGCTCCCGGCCGTCGAGGTCGAACCACGTCAGCCGGCTCTTCCGCGCCGCCTCGTTGCTCTGGTAGACGAGCCTTCCGGTGTTCGAGAACGTGAAATTGCCGATCCAGCGAAAGGCCTCGAACGCCACGCCTTCCGCAACCGGGATGGGAGCGCCCGAGAGCTTCAGCGACGACGGGTCGAACGGCTGGAGGAGCAGGTTGCCCTCCCGGACGAACGCGAGATAGCCGGGCCTCACGAACCGCCCTTCGCTGTTTTCCTTCGCGACGAGCGTGGACTTCGCGGTCGCGAGGTCGAGGGCCATGATGGAGGTGTCCTTGTGGGTGTCCGAAGTCTGCGCCCCCGAGAGATAGAGGACGCGTTTGCCGCCGGGCAGGAACCACGGCAGGCGATGCGTGCTTCCCGGCCGATCCAGCTTGGTCACGGCCTGCGGCGCGCCGCCCGCGGCGGGGACCTTGAAGAGACCCGAAAACGGCGCGGGCGCGAAGACGATCACGTCCTCCTCGCTCCACGCTCCCCCGCGGCCGTCCTGCGCGTCGCAGATCGACAGCACGGCGCCGCCGGCGACCGGAACGCGCTTCAACTTGCGGTCGGCGAAGAAGCCGATCGACTTGCTGTCGGGCGACCAGAACGGCATCATCCCGCCCTCGGTGCCGGGGATCGCCTGGATCGCAAAGCCGTCCATCCGGCGACTCCAGAGGAGGTCCTTTCCGTCCGCGCCGGTAGCCGCGAACACGAGCGTCGTGCCGTCGGGCGAGAGGGCGAGCGAGCTCCAGCGATTGAGCTCCATCGACCCCGGCACGTCGATCGACGAGCGCGTCACGGGGGCCTCGGGCGCACGGTGCTGGAGACGGCCGGCCGCGAAGGCGGCGGCGGCGAGAGCGAGCGCCGCCGCCCACGGCGCCCAGCCGAAGCGGCGACGCGGAGACACGGCCGCGACCGGCGCCGGGATGCCCGACTGCGAGCCGCCCTCGGCGATCCACTTCAGCTCCGACTTCAGGTCCGCCGCGTTCTGCCAGCGGTCCTCGGGGTCCTTCGACAGGCAGCGCTTCACCACGCGCTCGAGCGCGGGCGGCGTC
>DATJXB010000209.1:0-44203 GCA_035500755.1 Thermoanaerobaculia bacterium
GATGACGTCGCCGCGCCGTACCGCGCGTCCGGGCAGCAGCGCGGCGGCGAGGCCCGGCCGCGGGGCGTAGACGAACTTGTTGACGACGAGGCGGTCGCCCGTCAGCACGTTTTTCTCCATCGACGGGCTCGGCACGACGAAGGCCTGGAAGAGAAACGTCCTCGCGAAGAGCGCGAAGACGACGGCCGCGAGGAGCGGGTCGACGCGCTCGCGCAGCCCCCGCGGCGCGGGTGCGGTTACCGAACCACCCGGAACATCCGGTCCCATCGCGTCCGCGAGAAGAAGTGCGCGGCGACTCCCGCGAGCTGGCGGATCTTCGCCATCGGTCCGCGCCAGATGTGCGAGTTCGGCTCGGCCTCGTAGGACCAGTAGAGGATGACGGGTCTGCCGAAGATGTTGGCGCGCGGGATCGCTCCCCAGTAGCGGCTGTCGAGCGAGTTGTCGCGGTTGTCTCCCATACCGAAGAAGGAGTCGGGGGGGACCGGAAACGGGCCGAACTGGTCGCGCCGGCGGGCCATGTCGGGCACCGAGGGGTTGTCGGGATAGGTCTCGGCGTCGATGTGCTGGATGCTCGTGCGCTCCTCGGGTTTGCCGTCGACGTAGAGCTGCTTGTCCTTCACCTGGACGGTCTGGCCGCCCTGCGCGACCGCGCGCTTGACGAGCACGTTGCCGGGGTTGACGTCGTCGCCCGGCTTCTTGAAGACGACGATGTCGCCCGGATGGACGTCGCGGTACGGGAGGAAGCGCGCGAGCGCCGGCAGCCGCGGGGCGAAGGCGAACTTGTTGACGAGCAAATGGTCGCCGACGAGGATGGTCCGCTCCATCGAGCCCGTCGGGACCTGGTAGGTCTGCACGACGAAGGTCCGCACGAAGAGCACGAAGATCCCGGCGACGAGCAGGGACTCGTACCACTCGCGGGCCGTCGAGTGGACCGGGGCGGCGGCCTCGGGGGCCGCGGTCGCGTCGTTGTTCATTCGACTTTCAGCACGGCGAGAAACGCCTCCTGCGGGATGTCCACACGGCCCACCCGCTTCATGCGCTTCTTGCCCTCCTTCTGTTTCCCGAGAAGCTTGCGCTTTCTCGTGATGTCGCCGCCGTAGCACTTGGCGAGCACGTTCTTTCGAATCGCCGAAACCTGCTCGCGGGCGATGATCTTCGAGCCGATCGCGGCCTGGATCACCACCTCGAACATCTGGCGGGGAATGATTTCTTTCATCTTGGCCGTGAGAAACCGCCCTTTGATGGCCGCCTCGTCGCGGTGCACGATCAGCGACAGCGCGTCCACCGGGTCGCCGTTGACCAGAAGATCCAGCTTGATCAGGTCGCCCTCGCGGTAGCCCGCGAACTCGTAGTCGAACGAGGCGTAGCCCTTCGAGATCGACTTGAGCTTGTCGTAGAAATCGAGGACGACCTCGTTCAAGGGAAAGTCGTACGTCAGGACCACCCGGTTGGCCGCGAGGTACTCGAGCGACTTCTGGGTGCCGTGGCGCTCCTCGCAGAGCTTGAGCAGGCCGCCGAGGAAATCGTCGCGCGTGATCACGGTCGCGGTGATGTACGGCTCCTCGATGCGCTCGATGTAATTCGGGGCGGGGAGGTGATTCGGGTTGACGATCTCGAGGACCTCGCCCTTGGTCGTCGTCACGCGGTAGTTGACGCCGGGCGCGGTCGTGATCAGGTCGAGGTCGAACTCGCGCTCGAGCCTCTCCTGGATGATCTCCATGTGGAGGAGGCCGAGGAACCCGCAACGGAAGCCGAAGCCGAGCGCCGTCGAGTTCTCCGGTTCGAACGTGAAGGACGCGTCGTTCAAGCGGAGCTTCTCCATCGCGTCGCGGAGGTTCGCGTATTCGTCGGCGTCGGTCGGGAAGAGGCCGGCGAAAACCATCGGCTTGGCTTCGGCGAAACCGGGCAGCGGCTCCGCCGTCGGACGGCGGACCTCGGTGATCGTGTCGCCGATGCGCGTCGAGTGGAGGTCCTTGATGTTGCCCCAGAAGGAGCCGACCTCGCCGACCGAGAGCACGGGGACGTCCTCCGACTGCGGGCGAAACACGCCGAGCGCTTCGACGTCGGTCTCGAGGCCGGTGCCCATCGCGCGGATCTTCATGCGCGGCTCGAGCTTTCCGTCGACGATGCGCACGAGCGACGTCACACCGCGGTACGCGTCGTACCAGGAGTCGAAGAGGAGCGCCCGCAGGGGCGCGTCGGGGTCGCCTTTGGGCGGCGGGATGTCGCGGACGATGCGCTCGAGCAGTTCCTCGATGCCGGTGCCGAGCTTGGCGGAAGTCAGAACGGCGTCGTCGGCAGGAATCCCGACGACCTGCTCGATCTGCTCGCGCGCCTTCTCGGGCTCGGCCGACGGAAGGTCGATCTTGTTGATGACCGGGACGATCGTCAGGTTGTGGTGCGTGGCGAGGTACGCGTTGGCGAGGGTCTGCGCCTCGACGCCCTGCGTCGCGTCGACGACGAGGACCGCCCCCTCGCAGGCGGCGAGCGAGCGAGACACCTCGTAGGAGAAGTCGACGTGGCCCGGCGTGTCGATCAGGTTGAGGACGTACTCGTGGCCGTCGCGGGCGGCGTACCGGAGCGTCACGGCGCGGGCCTTGATCGTGATGCCGCGCTCCTTCTCGAGATCCATGTCGTCGAGCATCTGTTCGTGCATCTCGCGCGCCGTGACGGCGTGGCAGGTCTGCAGGATGCGGTCCGACAGCGTCGTCTTCCCATGGTCGATGTGGGCGACGATCGAAAAGTTGCGGATGCGCGACGGGTCGGTCATTTCGGGAGGGGGATTCTAGCCGCGAACAGGGAACCGGGAACCGTGAACCGAACTGGTGGCAGGTCTCTCCCGGGTAACGGTTTTCGGTTCACGGTTTACGTCCCGAGCGGCCAGCGCGACCGTGCCGAGGCCTCGGCGGGGTCCCGGGCCCCGTCCCGGCGGTGCCGGAGGAGTCCCGCCCACGCGATCATCGCGGCGTTGTCGGTGGTGTACGAGCGCTCGGGCAGGAGGACCGGGATCCCGGCCTCCCGTCCCCAGGCGGCGAGCTCCGCGCGGAGCCGCGAGTTGGCCGCGACCCCGCCGGAGAGCGCGAGCGCGCGGATTCCCTCGGCGGCGTGCACCGCGGCGACGCGGTCGAGGAGCGCCGCCACGATCGCCTGCTGGAAGGACGCGAGGAGGTCGACGAGCTCGGCGTCCAGATGCTCCGGGTCGAGCGGCGAGCCGTCGATGGCCCGGCGCTGGAGCTCCCGGAGCATCGCGGTCTTCAGCCCCGAGAACGAGAAGTCGAGCGAGCCGTCGCCCGCGCGGCCGATCGGGAAGTCGAAACGCGTCCCGTCGCCCCGCGCGGCCACGCGGTCGATCACCGGGCCGCCCGGGTAGCCGAGGCCCGCGCGGCGCGCGATCTTGTCGAAGGCCTCGCCGGGGGCGTCGTCGCGCGTGCGGGCGATCGGGACGATGCGCCCGGATTCCTCGACTCGCACGAGCTCGGCGTGGCCGCCCGAGACGACGAGGCCGTGGAAGGGATACGCGACGGGCAGTGGCGGCTCGCCGTTCAACTTGAGCCAGGCCGAGAAAAGATGGCCTTCGAGGTGATTCACGCCGACGAGCGGGATGCCCCGGGCGAACGCGATCGCCTTGGCGGCGGAGAGTCCGACCAGGAGCGCGCCGATCAACCCCGGCCCCGCGGTGGCCGCGATCAGATCCGCGTCCTCGAGGCGCGCGCCGGCGCGCGTCAGCGCCTCCTCGAGGACGGCCGGGAGGTTCTCGAGGTGGGCGCGCGCGGCGACCTCGGGCACGACGCCGCCATACGGCGCGTGCGCCCGCATCTGGGACGAGACGACGTTCGACCGCACGCGGCCGTCGCCGTCGAGCACCGCGACGGAAGTCTCGTCGCACGAAGTTTCGATGCCGAGGACGATCACGATCCGAGGACGGCTTTCTCCAGCGACGCGCCGTAGGGCGGACGACAGATGCCCTTGTCCGTGACGATCGCGGTGACGTAGCGCGCGGGCGTGACGTCGAAGGCGGCGTAACGGGCGCCGACGCCGGCCGGCGCGATGGCCTGCCCCGCGAACGTCAGGACCTCCGAACCGGGCCGCTCCTCGATCGGGATCGACCCGCCGTCGGCGCAGGCGAGGTCGACGGTCGTCGTCGGGGCGGCGACGTAGAACGGGATGCCGTTCTCCTTCGCGAGGACCGCGAGGCCGTACGTGCCGATCTTGTTGGCGACGTCGCCGTTTTTCGCGATGCGGTCGGCGCCGACCACGACGGCCTCGACGGCGCCGCGCGACAGGAAGTGCCCGGCCATGTTGTCGGTGATGATCTCGACGGGGATCCCGTCGCGCGAGAGCTCCCAGGCCGTCAGCCGCGCGCCCTGGAGATACGGCCGCGTCTCGTCGGCGAGCACGCGGATCCGCTTGCCGGCCTCGACGGCGCCGCGGATGACGCCGAGCGCCGTGCCGTAACCGGCGGTCGCCAGCGCGCCGGCGTTGCAGTGGGTGAGCACGGCGCGCTCGCCGGAGAGAAGCGCGGCGCCGAGCCTCCCGATGCGGCGGCACGCCTCGATGTCCTCGGCGGCGATCGCGTCGGCTTCGGCGACGAGCGTCGCCTCGAGCGCCTCTGGATCCGCCGAGGCGGCGGACGCGAAACGCCGCTCCATGCGCTCGAGCGCCGCGAACAGGTTGACGGCGGTCGGGCGCGTCGCGGCGAGCAGGCGTTTGGCCGTTCCGAAGCGCTCCGCCGCGGGTGTGGTCCCGCCGCTCCGCAGCGCGAAGGCCGCGCCGTACGCGGCCGCGACGCCGATCGCCGGCGCGCCGCGGACGGCCATGTCGCGGATGGCGACGGCGATCTCGGGGGCGCGCGTGAGCTCGAGCCACACCTCTTCGGCGGGGAGGCGCCGCTGGTCGAGCAGGCGCAGCACGCCGCCGTCGCGGTAGAGCGGGCGGAAGAGCTCGAGGCTCATGGGGCAGGGCGGACGACGAGCCCGGCGCCGTGGCGCCGCGGGTCCGCCACGGCCTCGGACTTGCTTTGCGGAAGGGCCGCCACCGCGTTGACGCGTCCGAGCTGCCCCGGGGACGGATCGCGCCCGGCCGTCTTGACCGCGTGTCCCATCGCCTCGAGCGCGGCGAGCCACGTCGGGTCGAACCGGTCGCGCTCGACCTCGACGACGTCGGGCAGATCCTGCTGGTGAAAGCGCGGCGCCGCGACGGCGGCGGCGAGCGGCTCGGAGCGGAGCACGAGGCCGAGCAGCACCTGGAGGTTGGTCGTCACGATCGTCGAGCCGCCGGGCGATCCCCAGGCGAAGACGCCGCGGCCCGGCAGCAGCGCGATCGTGGGGCACATCGAGGAGAGCATGCGCTTGCCCGGCGCGACCGCGTTGACCTCGCCCTGGACGAGGCCGTACATGTTCTTCTCGCCGGGCCGCGTCATGAAGTCGTCCATCTCGTTGTTCCAGAGGAAGCCGAGGCCGGGCGCGACGCGCGCGTTGCCGAAGGAGTCGTTCAGCGTCGTCGTGACCGCGACGACCATGCCGTCGGCGTCGACGACCGAGAAATGCGTGGTCGTCGGCTTCTCGGGAAAGACGCGCGGGAGGTCGGCCGTCGGCGTGGCGCGCGCGGGGTCGATCGACGCGACGAGGCGTTTCACGCGCGCGGGGTCGGTGAAGAGCCGCTCCGCGACGCCGGGGAACGCCGGGTCTCCGAGGAAGCGATTGCGGTCGCGGAACGCGCGCTTCTCGATCTCGGCGATCCAGTGCATCGACGGGGCGCCGGCGGGCCGTGTCGTGTCGGCGACGCGGGCGACCGCGAGGGCCATCTCCGCGAGCACGGGACCGGAGGAGGGCGCGGGTGTCGTGAGGACGTCGGCGCCGAGAAACGAGAAGCGCAGGGGCGGACGGACGCGGGCCTCGTACCGCGCGAGATCGCCCCGCGTGATCAGGCCGCCGCTGCGCTTCTGCGAGTCCGCGATATCGCGGGCGATCTCGCCCCGGTAGAAGCCGTCCTCGCCGCGGTCGCGGATGGCCTCCAGGGTCTTCGCGAGATCCGGCTGGCGCAGGATCGAGCCGGCCGCGGGCGGCTCGCCGCCCGGCAGGAAGATGCGCGCCGTCTCCGGGTCCTTCGCGAGGCGCTCGCGCTCGGCCGCGATCGAGTCGGCGACGTTGGCCGTGACGGGAAAGCCGTCGCGCGCCAGGGCGATCGCGGGCTCGACGAGCTGCGTCCACGGCAGGCGGCCGGCGCGCCGGTGCGCGAGCGCGAGGCCCGCGACGGAACCGGGGACGCCGGAAGCGAGAGGGCCGTCGCTCGACGACGGCGCGGTCTTGCCGGGTGTCGCGAAGAAGAGCTCCCGCCGCGCGGCCCGCGGCGCCGTCTCGCGGAAGTCGATCGAGAGCACGCGGCCGCGCCCGTCCCGGGAGAGCCAGAACCCGCCGCCGCCGATGTTGCCGGCTTCGGGCCACGTCACGGCGAGCGCGAACGCGACGGCGACGGCGGCGTCGGCCGCGTTGCCGCCTTCGCGGAGAATGCGCACGCCGACTTCGGCCGCGGTTCCTTCCTCGGCGGCCACGCCGCCTCCCGAACCGAGCGAGGCCTGGGGCAGGTCGGCGGCGGGAAGCGCCGCGGCCGCGAGAGCGAGGAGGAAAGCGGCCAGGCGCCGTATCACTGCGCTATTCTACCGGCCCGATGAAATCCATCCGAGACCTGCCGCTCCAGGGACGGAAGCTCTTCCTGCGCGTCGATTTCAACGTGCCCCTGGGCGGCGGACGCGTCTCGGACGACACGCGCATCGCGGAGACCCTGCCGACGATTCGACTCGCCCTCGAGCGCGGCGCGCGCGTCCTCTGCGCGTCGCACCTCGGCAAGGCCAAGGGGAAGCCGAAGCCGGAGCTCTCGCTCGCGCCGGTGGCCGCCCGCTTCGCGGAGCTTCTCGGCAAGCCCGTGCGTTTCGTCGACGACTGCATCGGCCCGGAGGCGTCGAAGGCCGCGGACGCGCTCGCGCCGGGGGAGGCGCTCCTGCTCGAGAACCTGCGCTTCCACGCCGGCGAAGAGGCGAACGACCCGGACTTCGCGGCCGCGCTCGCGGCGCTGGCCGACGTCTACGTGGACGATGCCTTCGGGGCGGCGCATCGCGCCCACGCCTCCGTCGTCGGCGTCCCGCGCCTCGTCCGCGAGAAGGGCGCCGGGCTCCTCCTCGAGAAGGAAGTCCGCGAGCTCTCGCGCCTGCTCGACCCGGAGCGCCCGTTCGCCGCGATCCTCGGCGGCGCGAAGATCTCGGGGAAGATCGACACGCTCCGGGTGCTCGCCGCCCGCGCCGACGTCCTGCTCGTCGGGGGCGGCATGGCGAACAACTTCGCGCGCGCCCTCGGGCTCTCGGTCGGCAAGTCGCTCGTCGAAGAAGACAAGGTGCCCCTCGCCCGCGAGATTCTCGACGTCTGCAAGGAGGGCGGCAAGACGATCGCGCTCCCGTCGGACTTCGTCGTCGCGAAGTCGCCCGACGACGGCGCGGGCGCGAAGACCGTGGCCGTCAACAAGATTCCCGATGACCTGATGGCGCTCGACGTCGGCCCGCGCACCCTCGAGCAGTACGCGCGCCTGCTCGCGCCGGCGAAGACGATTTTCTGGAACGGGCCGATGGGCGTCTTCGAGAAGCCGCCGTTCGACGCGGGCACGATGGGCATCGCGAAGATCGTCGCGGCGTCGAAAGCGGTGACCGTCGTCGGCGGCGGCGAGAGCGTGCAGGCGGCCCACGCCGCGGGCGTCGCCGACGAGTTCACGCACGTCTCGACCGGCGGCGGCGCTTCGCTCGAGTTCCTCGCCGAAGGCCGCCTCCCCGGGATCGACGCGCTGGAGTCGTGAGACGGGAGTCGTGAAGCTCTTCGTCGCCAACTGGAAGATGAACAAGACGCGCGCCGAGGCGCGCGCGTTCTCCGACGAGCTTTCCCGGGGACTCGGCGACGGACTCTCCGACGTCGAGCTCGTCGTCGCGCCACCATGGACCGCCCTCGACGCCGCGCGCGATCCGCGGGGCCGCTGGGCGCTCGCGTGTCAGAACGTGGCGGCCGCAGCGCAGGGCGCCTACACCGGGGAGGTCTCCGCCGCGATGGCGGCCGACGCCGGCTGCCGCTACGCGATCGTCGGGCACTCCGAGCGCCGGCACGCCTTCGGTGAGGACGGTCCCGTCCTGACCGAGAAGCTCGCGCGCTGCCGCGAGGCGAAGCTGACCCCGATCTACTGCGTCGGCGAGACGGCCGAGGAGCGAGACGCCGGGCTGACCGCCGTCACGCTCGTGCGCCAGCTCGACGCGCTCGACGCGGATCCGCCGGCAAGCCCGCTCGTCGTCGCCTACGAGCCCGTGTGGGCGATCGGCACCGGCCGTTCGGCGACCCCCGAGGACAGCGGCGCCGCCTGCGTGCACATTGCCGAGATCCTCGCGGCGCGGCGCGACCTGCGTCTCCTGTACGGCGGCTCCGTGACGCCCGAGAACGCCGCGGAGCTTCTCCGGGCCCCGCGGACGGACGGCTTCCTGATCGGCGGGGCGAGCCTGTCGGCGGCCTCCTTTCAGGCCATCGCCCGCGCTTGACGGCCCCCGGCGGGCCGCGTAAACTTCCCGCCCTTTTCGTGGAGGCCCCGTGTACATCGCCCTGGTCACGATCTACGTCGTCATCTGCTTCTTCCTGATCCTCGTCGTCCTGCTCCAGCAGGGCAAGGGCGCGGACATCGCCGGCGCCTTCGGGGGCGGGTCGAGTCAGACGGCGTTCGGCGCGCGGGGCGCGACGACGTTCCTGCACAAGCTGACGACCGGCGCCTTCATCGGCTTCGTCGCCATCGCGCTGCTGCTCTCGATCCTCGAGGCGCGGCCGAAGTCCTCGGTCATCTCGAAGTCGCTTCCGGCCGCTCCGGCGAAAGCGGCGCCGGCTCCGGCGGCGCAGCCTCCGGCAGGCCAGGCGGCGCCGGGTCAGCCCGCGGCCGGACAGGCCCCGGTGCAGCCGGCTCCGGCTCAGCCCGCTCCCGCGGCTCCCTCGAGCAATCCCTCGAAGCCATAGGATCGTCCCCCGTGCCGTCGTGGTGGAATTGGTAGACACGTACGTTTGAGGGGCGTATGGGGCAACCCATGCCGGTTCGAGTCCGGCCGACGGCACCAGTCTCAGCCGCTTAGCGGGCCGCCTCGCGGCCCGACCGACGAGAGCGGGAAAGTCCCGATCGGACCCTCTCCCGGGAAATTCATCCGTCCCTAAGGCACCGGGTCCACGCCGCCCTTCGACCAGGGGTTGCAGCGCAGGATCCTTCCCGTCGTGAGCGCGAAGCCCTTCGGGAACCCGTACCGGGCGATCGCCTCCCGTCCGTAGGCCGAGCACGTCGGCTCGAACCGGCAGCGCACGATGCCCTTCAGGTGCGGCGACACGGCCGCGCGGTAAACGTCGATCGCCGCCACCGCCAGGCGCGCGCTCGTCTGCTCCGGCGGCGGCCGCAGCGCGTCGCCGGCCGCAAGGCCGATCAGGGCCGCACAGATCGGCGCGGCGAGCGGGGAGCGCGGGCGCCGCTCCCGCGACCCGCTAGGTCCGGTCGGCGGCGGAGAGCCGGCTGGCATACGTGGAGATTCCCGGGATCATCAGCCGCTGCCCTTCGAGCGCCTTGACGACGGCGAGGATGTCGATGCCGACGTAGAGGACGCCGGCGATCAGCATGGCGATGGCGTAGAGGCAGGACAGCGACGGCAGGAGCACGCTGACGAGGGTCGCGACCACGCCGACCGCGGCGAGCGCGCCGAAGAGCAGGAGCCCGTTGCGCGCGTGCCAGCGCGGCTCGCGATCGCGCGAAGCCGCCAGCGTGACGAAGCCGAGCAGGGGGACGTAGGCGAGGAGGAGCAGCCAGGGACGCGTCGGGAACCGGCCCTCGGCGCTCATCGCGCCGAGGATATCAAGGGGAGGCGGCCTAGTTGGTCTTCAACCGGATCGTGCCGTTGACGGTCTCGCAGTGGAGCGGCTCGGTCCCGCCGTTGTAGCTGCCGCGCGCTTCCTTCGGCCCGAACTTGCCTTCCACCGGCAGCTCGAAGTTGCCCTCGATGTGGCCGTTGACGGTCTCGAGGTCGTAGCGCACCGACGAGCTCTTGTCGAAGGCGACCTCGATCGAGCCGTTGACCGTCTCGATCCGGGTGTTGCGGAGCGCGCCCGCAAAAGCCAGGCGCACCGACCCGTTGACCGTGTTCGCGTTCGTCGGTCCGGCGATGCCGGCGAGCTCGATCGAGCCGTTGACCGCGTCGCTCGAGATCTTCCCGGAGAAGCCGCTCGCGGCGAGCTTGCCGTTGCACGTCTCGAAGCGCACGTCGGTCCTGGCGGGGATCTTCAGCTCGTAGTCCACGTGGGGAGCGCCCGAGCTCGAGAAGTCGATGAAGCCGAACAGGCGTCGGCGCTTCGGGTTGACGGTTTCGACCTTGATCTCTTCGCCGACTTTCTCGACGCGGATCTCCGTGAGGCGCAGCTGCTCCTGGGCGCGGCTCCCGCTCGAGTCGGTCCGCTTGACGGCGCGCACCTTGAAGTAGGGCTTGTCCCAGGCGGTGGCTTCGATGTTTCCGTTGACGTTTTCGACGGAAATCTTCGTGACCCCTTCCATCGAGTAGGCCTTCTCGAACACCTCCTGCTCGCCGTCGGCGCGCAGGGGGAGCGCGGCCGCCAACAGGAGCGCGAGGAAGGCGATCGAGGCTCGTCGCGTGTTTGTCATCTTGGCTTTCCGAATCTTTACAACGAAACGGGCCGGAAAAGGTTCAAGAGTCCCTCGGGGAACGGCCGGGCCTGGCGGCATGTCTCATGTTATCCGCAGGATACGGATTCCCGTGCGTCGATCGGTCCGCCGTTCGCCATCCGGCTTCCTGAACAGCGGCCAGGCGTCGTAAAGGTTCCAGAAGGGCACGATCAGCGCGAGGTTGCGCCGAACCGACGCCCAGGGGCCGGGCGGCCGGTCGTCCGGCCGGCGCGCCTCGAGGGCCAGCCAGCGGCGGGCGCGGCCGCCGCCGGCGTCCCGCAGGAGAAAGGCGGCGGTCGCGGCCGATCCGGCGGCGATCCAGATGGCGGGAATGGCGGGACGGAACGCGGGCAGGAATCTCCAGACGAGCCAGGTCAGGAGGAGGGCGGCGAGATCGGCGGGGACCGCGACCACGAGGACGTCGAGAAACAGGGCGAGGAGTCGGGCGCGGCGCATATAGTGAGCGGGTCTCGCGATTGTGAAGGGCGGGTGCCCGATTGTGAAGACCGAAATGGACGGGGTCACCGCGACGCCGGGCGCCCCTGCGCTGGCCGACTGTCACCTGCATTTCGAGGGCTGTCTCCCGGCGCCGGAGATCGCGCGCCTGGCCGCGCGGGCGGGTCATCCCTTCGCCGACGCGGACGCGTTTGCGCGCGCGCGCGCCTCGGTCGCCGACGCCGCCGGGTTCCTCGACCTCTTCGCGACGGTGTGCCGCCTCTTTCGCCGTCCCGAGGACTACGTCGCCGCGGCGCTCGCCGTCGCCGGCGCGCTCGCGGACGACGGTCTCGCGTACGCCGAGGTCTACGTTTCGCCGGAGATCTTCACGCGGTGCGGGCTCGACGCCGCGGCCTGCCTCGAGGCGATCGACACGGGATTCCGCGAGGCGCTGGAGACGCGCGGCATCCTCTGCCGGATCCTCCTCGATGCGGTGCGGCACTGGGGGCCGGAGTCGGCCGACCGCGTGCTCGACCTCTACGCGCGGCGCCCCCTGCCGACGGTCGTCGGATTCGGCATGGGCGGCGACGAGGCGTCCGTGCCGGCCGCGGCGTTCGCCGGCGTCTACCTGCGCGCCCGCGCGCTCGGCCTGCACACCTCGGTGCACGCGGGCGAGTGGGCCGGCGCGGCCTCGGTGCGCGACGCCCTCGACGCGCTGCGGCCCGACCGGATCGACCACGGCATCGCGGCCGCCGAGGACGAGCGGCTGCTCGAGCGCCTCGCCGAGGAGGGCACCGTGCTCTGCGTCGCGCCGACGGGGAACGTCCAGACGCGCGCGGTCGCCAACGTCGCGGCGCACCCGCTGCGGCGGCTCCTTCGGGCCGGCGTGCGCGCCACGCTGTCGGCCGACGATCCCGTTCTCTTCGGGACGACGACGCGCGGCGAGTACCGATTCGCGCGCCGGGAGCTCGAGCTCGAAGACGCGGAGCTCCGCGCGCTCGCCGCCAACGCCTGGCGCGCGGCGTTCTGCTCGCGCGAGCAGCGCGAGCGCGGCATGGCGGCCGTCTCGGCGCTGGAGCTCTGAGCCGGGTTCAGACCCGGCGAAACGGGATCCGCGCCTCGGTCAGGGCCGCCTCGAGCGTGGCCGCGCGCGACCGGCGCACGTCGAGCTCGAGCACGGGCTCCGGGTCGAATCGCTCCGCGGCCAGGCGGACCGCCGGAGGGTCGACCAGCCGGCGCACGACGCCGCTCTTCGCGTGCGGACAGCGGACCTCGAGGCGAACGGTTTCGTAAACGGTCCGGGCGCCGCCGGCGGCGAGGGCGCGCTCGGCCGCGAGACGGTAGGCGCGGGCGAGGCCGCCGGTGCCGAGCTTCGTGCCGCCGTAGTGGCGGACGACGGCGACGACGGCGTCCGAGAGCCCGGCGCCTTCGATCGCGGCGAGGATCGGGCGACCCGCGGTGCCGGAGGGCTCGCCGGCGTCGGAGGCGCGCGTGGCGGGCGCGGCCGGTTCCCCGATCTTCCAGGCGAACGCGACGTGGGTCGCGTCGTGGTGCTCGCGGCGAATCCGGTCGAGAAAGGTTTCGGCGCCGGCGACCGTGCCGGCGCGCGTCGAGAAGGCGAAAAAGCGCGACGCCTTCTCGCGAACTTCTCCCCGGCCTTCCCGCGCCGGGACGCTCCGCGCGTCGGCGTCCGCCGTCACCCCGCGAGCGTTCGCTCGTACAGCGCGCGGTAGCGGCCGACGAGCGTCTCGGTCGGGAACTCGTCGACGGCCCGCTTCCGGCAGGCCGCCGAGAAGCGCTCCCACAACGGCGCGTCGTCGAGCAGCGTCAGCGCGGCGGCCGCCATGCCGTCGACGTCGCCGACCGGGCGGAGAAACCCGTGCGTGCCGTCCTCGACGACCTCGGGCAGGCCGCCCTTGGCCGTGCCGACGACCGGGACGCCGCAGGCCATCGCCTCGAGCGCCGCCAGGCCGAAAGACTCCGCGTCCGACGGCAGGAGCAGCACGCGGGCCGCCGGGAGAATCGTCTCGATCGCGGCGACGTTGCCGAGAAAAGTCGTCCGGTCCTCGAAGCCGCCTTCGCGGGAGAGCCGCTCGGCGAGCGAGCGCTCCGGACCGTCGCCCACGAGCAGGAGGCGCGCCGGGATCTTCCGGCGGACCCGGTCGAAGATCGCGAGGACGTCGGCGATCCGTTTGACCGGGCGGAAATTCGACACGTGGACGAGCAGCGCCTCCCCGGGGCGCGCGAGGGCGCGGGCGAAGGGCGACGCGCCGTCCGGGCGGTATTGCCGCGTGTCGACGAAGTTCGGGAGAACGTCGATCGGGCGCTGCACGCCGAACTCGCGGACGGTCACGTCGCGCAGGTAGGAGGAGACCGCCGTGACCGCGTCGCTCTTCTCGATGCCCCAGCGCGTGATCGGAAGGTACGAACGGTCCATGCCGACGATCGTGACGTCGGTGCCGTGGAGTGTCGTCACGACCTTCAGCCGGACGCCGTTGCCGTTGCCCATCTCGCGGGCGAGGATCGCCGAGATCGCGTGCGGCAGGGCGTAGTGGACGTGGAGGAGGTCGAGCTTCGCGTGCGCGGCGACCTCGGCCATCTTCGTTGCCAGCGCGAGCGTGTAAGGCGGCGACACGAAGAGCGGATACGACGGCGCGACGACCTCGTGGAAGTGGACGCGCTCGCGCGGAAGGTCCAGCCGCGAAGGCAGCGCGTAGGCGATGAAGTGGACCTCGTCGCCGCGGGCGGCGAGGGCGACGCCGAGCTCGGTGGCGACGACGCCGCTGCCGCCGAAGGTCGGATAGCAGGTGATGCCGACCTTCATCAGAACCCCGGCTCGAAACCCGCGAACGCCTTCACCAGGTCGTCCACCCGCGGCGGTCGCCGCGACAGGAACCCTTCGCCGAACTCGACGCCGATGAGCGCGCCGTGCTGCCGCGCGCGCGACTCGACCATGTCGAGGAAATCCCGCTGCGACAGGATCGTCGGCGGCTCGGAGGACTTCGGATCGTGGAACTGGCTCTCGAAGGCGCGCATCGCGCGGCGCCGGAGCTCGATGAACGGCGTCACGTCCACGACGAAGTCCGGCTCCCGCGGGTCGAACGTCGCGAAGTAGACCGTCTGCTGCGGGCGGTGGGCCGGATGCGCCGTTTCGAGCTTGCGGAGGCCGGCGTAGTAGGCCGCGTCGGTGACGAGCTGGCCGGCGCGCCGGTGATCCGGGTGGCGGTCGTCGGGGTAGGGCGCGAGCACGACCCGGGGCTTCTCGCGGCGGATGACGTCGATGACCGCGAGCTCCTCCTGACGGCCGCGGCCGAGCCCGCCGTCGCCGAGGTCGAGCGACTCGCGGAACTCCGCGCCGAGGATCTCGGCGGCGCGCTTCGCCTCGACGGCGCGGATCTCGGGCGTGCCGCGCGTGCCCATCTCGCCGCGCGTCAGGTCCACGATTCCGAAGCGGTAGCCCGAGGCCTTCAGGCGCGCGAGCGTGCCGCCGCAGGTCAGCTCGACGTCGTCCGGGTGCGCGGCGATGGCGAGAACGTCAATCGGCATGGGCCTCTCCGTCCGTTCCCAGGTCGACCACCGCGACGCCCTCGGCGCCCGTGCCCGCGGCGCGCCGGAGCCCGTCGGTGACGGCGCCGGAGCCCCAGGCGAGCATCCAGGACAGCGGCGGGTACACGCGCTCGGCGGGAATGCCCCCCGGCGCGAGCGCCTGGGCCAGCCGCTTGCGCCGGTTCGCGCCGACGCCGTCCTTGCGCTCGGCCGCCTTGCGCGTGCGCTCGGCGAGCTGGTCGAGCTGGTAAGCGATCTTCTTGTGCGCCGTCTCGACGGCGCCCGCGAGCGACGGGTCCAGGCGCACGAGCGTTCCCGAAACGCTCGACAGGTTCTTCGCGGTCTCCTGCGCGAGGGCGGCGACCGCGTCGGCTTCGGGAACGGGCGTCGCCTCGGCCGCCGCGGGCGGCGTCAGCAGATCCTCTTCCGAGATGCCGAGCTGCTCGGCGAGGCGGCGCTCGGCCGGCCCCCGCAGGACGACGTGCGTGCGAGGGATCAGCACCGGCGGGACCACCTCGAAGAGCGGGTAGAGCGGCAGGCTCTGCGCGTGGTACGCGATCTCCGCCGCCCCGAGGATGCTCACCGCCATGGGGAAGAGATACGACTTCAGGACGGGGCGGGTTATGACGTCCGCCGACGGCCAGGCCTCGCCCGCCTGAACGCGCTTGACGGCCGCGGCCACGTCCTCGACGCGCCGCCGCCCCTCGGCGTCGATGGTGAAGAACGAAAACCCGTCGGGCACGGGCGCCGGCACCGGGCGTCCCGAGGCCTTGAGCGCCTCCTCGGTTTGACGCAGCGCGGCGTGCAGGGCCGCCTCGCGCTGGGCCGCGTCGAGGAAGAGCGCGACGGTCGGCGCGCGCAGCGCCGGGTCGAGCGGATCGAGCACCAGCAGCGGATCGGGCGCGACGAGGTCGAGGAGCGTCTCGACGAAGGCGTCGCCGTAGGTCGTCCCGGGCGCGCTGCGCGCCGCGGCGGCGTCGAGGAGGCGCCCGCCGTCGGCGTCGCGGACGTCGGGACGGAACGCCTCGACGACCCCGCGCACGGCCTCGGGGATCTTCCGACGGCCGACCGGCAGGCGGTTCTGGCGGTCCGCGCCCTCGAGGACGATCTCCTGCGCGCCCTCGGGTGTGGGCCGCGCGGTCCGGGCGATTTCCTGGAGGTCGTGGTCGTCGGTCAGGGCCCAGAAGACCGGCACGGCGGGAACGCCGCGCTCGGTGAGCGCGCGGGCGATCCGGATGGCGTCGAAGGCTTTGAGCAGGGTGAAGAGCGGGCCGGTGAAGAGGCCGACCTGGTGGCCGGCGGAGACGGCGACGGCGCGGCCGGCGGCGAGCTCCTCGGCCAGGCGCCCGGCTTCGGCGCCGCGACATCGGAACGCGGAAGCGGGGACGCGGGGGCGCCGTCCGGCGGCGAGGAGGTGCCGGCCGCGCTCGACGCCGGCGTCGAGCGTCGGGCGGTCCGGATAGAGGTCCGGAGCGCCGGCGAGGAACTCGAGAAACAGCGGCGAGAGGCCGGGATACTTCGCGTAAGGAATCACGACGGTTTCTCCGGTTTGCGGGCGAGGACGATCAGGCGCGGCGCGTTCGGTCCGGGCGGGGTCTCGTCGAAGTCGCCCCAGGTCTTGCACACGGCGAGACCGGCGCCCTCGAGCAGCGCCGCGAGCTCGTCGGGCGCGTAGGCGCGCACGCTCTCGCGGAAAATCTCCGCGGAGCCGCCGCGCCGCACCTCGATCTCTTTTTCGATGCGGGAGGTCGCCGGATCCCACGACCGCCGGATCCGGTACTCCTTCCCGCCGCAGTCGCGGCGCTCCTCGGGGACGAGGCGCGCGAGCACGTGGGCGCGGCAGAACGTGTCGCAGAGGAAAACGCCGCCCGGAAGCAGAACGCGCTCGATCTCCGACACGACCGAGGTGTTCTCCGCGTCGGCGCGGAAGTAGCCGAAGCTCGTGAAGAAGTTGACGACCGCGCGGAAGCTGCCGTCCCGGAAGGGCAGCGCGCGCATGTCGCCTCGCACGAGGAGCGCGTACCGGTCTCGCCGCCGGGCGAGGTCGAGCAGGGGGGCCGAGTAGTCGAGGCCGACCGGGGGCGCGCCCGCCTCGGCAAAAGGAATCGCGTGGCGGCCGGTGCCGCAGCAGAGGTCGAGGAGCGGCGCGGGACGCGCCGGCAGGTGCGCGAGGGCGAACGCCGCTTCCCGGCGCGCGGAGGCCATGTCCCGATGGGGATAGAGGTCGAGGTACTCCTCGCCGAACCAGGATTCCCACCAGGTCATCGCCGGCGAATTATAGAGTTGGGCGCGCATGCGCCTGCTGGCTCTGGCTTTCCTGCTGTTTCAGACGGTCCCGGTCCACCCGCCGCGTCCGACCGTGCGTCCGAAAGTGTCGCCGACCCCGGCCCCCGCCCTCGGGCCGCTGAAGATGCGGTCGCGCAAGGAGCGCATGGACCGCTACCTGGTCTCCGCGCTGCGCCGCTCGAACATCGACGCGTGGCTCGTCGTGACGCGGGAGGCGACGGTCGACCCGATGGCCTTCGACGTCGCCGCCGACCATGCCGTCGGCCGCTCGGCCTGCCTCTTCGTGGACAAGGGCGATCGCCTCGAGCGCATCGCCATCGTGGCGAGCTACGACACCGACACGTTCGAGAAGTCGGGGCTCTACTCGAACATCATCCCGTACGGAAAAGAGGGACCGGGCCCGGCCCTCAAGGAGCAGGTCGAACGGCTCAACCCGAAGGCCATCGCCGTCGACATGTCGCGCGACGAGCCGCTCGCCGACGGGATCACGGCCGGGAACCTCCAGTGGCTGCGCGAGACGCTCGGCGCGGAGTACTCGAAGCGCCTCGTGTCCGCGGAGGCCTTCCTCGTCTCGTACCGCAGCCGCAAGACGCCGGCCGAGATCGCGAAGATGCGCGAGGCCGTGAAGAAGACCGAGCAGATCCTGACCGAGGCGCTGTCGCCCGCCGTGATCGTGCCGGGAAAGACGACGGAGAAGGACCTCGCCGACTTCATCCGCAAGCGGCGGCGCGACATGGGCCTCAACCCGTCGTGGGAGGAGGACCAGGATCCGAACGTGATGGCGGGGCTCGCGCGCGGGCACTCGGCCGCTTCGGAGGCGGCGATTCTCCCGGGCTCGGTGATCCGCATCGACTTCGGGGTCGACGACGAGGGTTACAAGACCGACATCCAGCGCCTCGCCTACGTGCTCCGGCCCGGCGAAACCGAACCGCCGCCGGAAGTCGCCTCCGCCTTCGCGACCGTGCGCGCCGCGAATCGGGCGGCCGCGGCGGCGCTGAAGCCGGGCGCGACGGGCACGGCCGTGGACACGGCGGCGCGCAAGACCGTCACCGACGCCGACTACGAAGAGTTTCCGCACGCCACCGGCCACCCGATCGGCTTCTACACGCACGACATCGGGCCGCTGCTCGCGCCGGCCTGGCCCGACCGGTACGGCAAGCTCGGCAACTACACGATCGAGAAGGATCAGACCTTCGCCGTCGAGCCTGCGCTCGAGGTGGAGCTGCCGTGGATGATGGGCGGCAAGGTCGGCTTCGGCCTCGAGGAGGACTACGTCGTGACCGACAAGGGCAGCGAGCCCCTCGGCACGCCCCAGGAGACGCTGATCCTGATTCCGAGCGGTTCGTGAAACGGGCCGCCGCGCCGGGGCTCGCCGCGGCGGCGCTGCTCGTCCTCGCCGTCGCCTGCGGCGGCGGCCTGAAGACCGTCGGCAAAGACGGCTACCGCGCGATCCTTTCCTTTTCGAAGGACGAGCGTTTCGAGGTCGCCGTGCGCGGCGAGTGGAAGCGCGTCGAGGCCCGCATGGACGGCGCGCCGCTCGTCAAGATCATGCGGCCCGACCTGAAGCAGGTGTGGCAGTACCGGCCGACGACGAAGAGGATCCTGGAGACGGCGTGGGAGCCCACCGACGAGATCGTGCCCGGCTATCCGCTCGAGCCCCGCTTCGACCCCGCCGCCTACGCCGATCGCTTCGGGGGCAAGATCCGGAGGATCGGCGACGATTCCCACGGCCTGCACCCGTGCGACCGCTTTCGCATGGACCTGCCGTCGGGCGACCTGGTCACGCTCTGGGTCGCTCGCGACCTCGGGAAGCTCGTCGTCAAGATCGAGCACTCCAAGAAGGACCAGGGCGACGAGTACCAGCCGTTCACGACGACCGAGCTCCTCGACGTGCGCGTCGGCGCCGATCCGGACCTCTTCGAGAAGCCGAAGGGCTACAATCCCGCCAAGACCCTCCAGGACCTGCTCAAGTAAGAGAGCCGGCGCGAGCCGGCGGGAGATGGCCATGAGGCTTTCGGGGCTCCTCCTCGCGGGTGTCCTCGCGGCACGCGTCGCGGCGGCGGCGACGCCGGAGCCGGCCGACGTCGTCCGGCTCGTCGAGCGCTACGACGCGCTCAGGGTCGGCAGCGACGCGGCGCGCGTCGCCGACCTGCGCCTGACGTCGGGCAGCCTGACGTGCACGCTGGCCTCGGGCAGCGCCGCTTACGTGAAGACCGGCGACGAGGTGGCCGGTCTCTACTTCGAGGGCACGGGCTCGGTGGAGTACCTGTCGACCGATCCGGTCGAGGCGCCCGTCGTCACCTACGTGTCGAAGAAATCGTCGAGCCTGTCGCCGGAGAAGACCGACAAGGGCGTTCGCCTCAAGGTGACTTTCACGAAGCTGCTCTGGTTGTCGGCCGGCGAAAAGCTGCCCGAGCTGGCGGGACTCGCCCCGGCTTCGCTCGAGGCGGGGTTTCGCGCGCAACGCGAGCTCTTCCGGCGGCGCCGGGGCACGCCGGTCGGCTTCGGGTTCGCGCTTCAGAAGCTGAACGCGCCGTCGGCGCCGTACGTCTGGGTGGAGATGACGGGCGGCAAGGAAGACGTTCTCTACGTCCGCGACGGCGTCGAGAATCCTTCCGAGACCCTGAGCATTCTGCGTCCGAGCGAGCTCCAGGAATCCAAGCTCAAGGACAACCTCTACGAAACCGTCCTCTCGGACCAGCCCGTCGGCCGCGACCGTCACGACCCGCCGCGGCCGCGTTTCGGTCTCGTCGACGTCGACGTGGACCTGAAAGCCTCCGACGCGAAGGACGTCACGATGGAGGTCGTCGAGACCCTCGTTCCGGTCAAGGAGCCGATGGCGGTGTTTCCGTTCGACCTCGACAGCACGGTGTGGACCGTCGTCGGGCAGCACCTGGCGACGCGCACGGAACGGGTGAAGAAGGTGACCGACGAAAAGGGCCGAGCGCTGGCGTACTCCCACCGGGACGGCCGGCTCCTCGTGCAGCTCGCCGAGCCGGCGCCGCCCGAGAAGCCGGTCAAGCTTCGCTTCGAGCTCGACGGCGACATCCTCGTGCACCCGGGCGGCAGCAACTACTGGGAGCTCGGCATCTGGCCCTGGTTTCCGCAGCCCGAGCTGTGGGAGCAGTTCTACACGTTCCATGCGGTGGTGCACGTCAAGAAGCCCTTCGTGCCTTTCGCGCCCGGGGCGACGCTGCGGCGAACGGCCGAGGGCGACGAGAACGTGCTCGAGACCAGAGTCGACGTGCCGATTCAGGGCGCCGTGATCCTCGCCGGCGACTACACCTTCAAGGAACAGACGCGCGACGGCGTCGTGATCCGCGTGGCAACCTACGCGCTGAGCAACGACCGCGCGGTCAAGCAGCTCACGGACCTCTCGGCCGCGGTCATCGCGTTCTACAAGGAATTCCTGGGGCCGTTCCCGTTTCCGGAGTTCAACATCCTCGAGATCGACTCGTACGGGTTCGGGCAGGCGCCGCCGGGGATCATGTTCATCACGAAGGAGGCGTTCAACCCGCTCGGCGGCACCGAGGACAACCAGCTCTACTCGGGAGGCGTCAACGAGCGGTTCGCCCACGAGATCGCGCACCAGTACTGGGGACACGTCGTCAAGATGCCGAGCTTCGAGGAGCAGTGGCTGTCGGAATCCTTCGCCGAGTACTGCGCCGCGCTCTTCATCAAAGCCGGCCGGGGCGAGGGGTACTACAAGCAGATCGTCGGCCACTGGAAGGGAGAGGCGCGCTTTGCCGCGGACAAGGCGCCGATCCCGCTCGCCAACCGCGTCGCGGTCGCGCACGACGCCACGACCGAGTACGCGATCCGGACCGGGCTTCTCTACGACAAGGGGCCGCTCCTGCTCTACGCCCTCCACAGGGAGCTCGGCGACGACGCCTTCCTGACCTTCCTGAAGTCGTACCAGAAGTCGTTTCGCTGGAAGTTCGGCTCGACGAAGACGGTGGCCGGCCTGCTGCAGTTCCTGACGAAGAAGGACTACGGCCCGTTCTTCGAGTCGAACTACTGGGGCCTGGGGATGCCCAAAGACTAATGACTCTTGACCGCGAGCTCCGGCGCGCTCGTTTCCATACTCCCTCTCCCCCCGCTCGGGGGGAGAGGGTTGGGTGAGGGGGTCTTCCCGAGCCGCGACGCGGGGCCTCGCTCCGCGCATTAAAATGCCGTCTCCCATGCTCTCGATCGGACCCGTCCGCGTCGACCCGCCGCTGGTGCTCGCCCCCATGGCGGGCATCACGGACCACGTGTACCGCCTGATGCTCCGCCGCATCGGCGGCGTCGGGCTCGTGACGATGGAGTTCATCTCGTCCGAAGCCATCACGCGCGGCAACGCGCGCCAGCTCCGCAAGCTCGTCTTTTCCGACGAGGAGCGGCCCCTCTCGATCCAGATCTACGGATCCGACCCCGAGCGCATGGCGGCGGCCGCCGACATCGTCGAGGAGCTCCGTCCGGATGTGTGCGACATCAACATGGGCTGTCCCGCGAACAAGGTCCTGAAAGGCTGCGCCGGCGCGGCGCTGATGGGCGACCTGCCGCTGGCGCGCGCGATCGTGCGCGAGGTCCGTTCGCGGCTGACGATTCCGCTGACGGTGAAGTTCCGGCTCGGGCTCGACGACGGCCGCATGAACTTCCTCGATCTGGGGCGGATGTGCGAAGACGAGGGGGTCGCGGCCGTCGCGATGCACGCGCGCACCGCGCGGCAGATGTACACGGGCAGCGCGGATCGGCGGCGAATCGCCGAGCTGAAGCGCCACCTCGGGATCCCCGTCGTCGGCAACGGCGACGTCGCCACCCCGGACGACGCCCTCGCGTTGCTGGCCGAGACCGGCTGCGACGCCGTGATGATCGGCCGGGCGACCATGAAGAATCCCTGGATCTTCCGCCAGATCGCGGACCGGCTCGCCGGACGGCCGGTGCGCGAGGCGACGCTCGACGAGCGCCGCGGCCTGATGCTCGCGCACTTCGACGCGATCGAGACGAGCGCCCACGATCCGAAGGAGGCCCTTCACAAGCTCCGCACGATGACCGGCTGGTACACCAACGGCCTGCCGCACGGCCGGACCCTGCGGGTGCGGATCTCGGAGCTCGCGACCCCGGACGACTTCCGGGCCGCGGTTTCGGACTTCTTCGCGGACCTCCCCGAGAGGCTGGCGGTCCCGGCGGCCCTCGCTTCTTAGCCCGCCGCGGGAATTCCGGCCGCCGGTGGACAGGTTCGTTTCTTGAGCATGAGACCCCGCGTCGCGTTCCTTCTCCTGGCCGCGCTCGCCGCCGCCGTCTTCGCGCCGCCCGCCCCGGCGGCCGCCCAGACGCAGAGCAAGGAAACCGACCTGTCAACCGCGGGCGGGACCTTCCCCCTCTACGTGACGGCCGAGTACCTCGGCATGGCCGGCTTGAAGACGGTGATGCGGGTCCGGCTGCGCGCCCCCGAGCTCTCGATGGCCGCGGCCAAGCGGGGGTTGTCGAGCTTCTCGGGCGAGCTCCAGGGCTCGTTTCTCAAAGGCGGCGACGTCGTCCAGTCCTTCAAGTACCCGGTGTCGGGCCAGATCGGGACGCGGACGACCTTCACGTACGCCTTCCTGAGGTCGATCGAGCCGGGGTCCTACACCTTGAAGCTCGTGCTCGTCGCGCCGGGCGGGCGCGAGGTGGGGCAGGCGGCGACGGAGCTGTCGGTGCCGGAGGTGGGCGCGAAGTTCTCCGCCGACATGGCGCCTGGCGAGGCGTCGACGCTGCCGTCGGCCGAGGCGATCGTGATCGCGGACGAGGCCGCCGCCGCCGCGAGCCCGGGCGAGTCGAAGCTGAAGATCCTGCCGCCGGCGCGCGAGGCGCCGATCGGCCTGCTGCGCCTGGAAGCCGACGTCTCGCCGCCGATCACCCGGGTCGAGTTCTACCTCGAGGACAAGCTCATCGTACGGCGCACGAAGCCGCCCTATTCGGTCGAGATCGACCTCGGGCAGCTGCCGCGCCGGCAGACCGTCCGCGCCGTCGGGTACGACTCGAGCGGCCGCGTCATCGACGAGGACGCCTGGTCGGTCAATCAGGGCTCGGCGCGGCTCGCGGTCAAGATCCTGCCGACCCCCGATCCCTCGGGCGGCACGGTGCGCGTGAAGGTCGCCGTTCAGTCGATCGGCGGCGGCGTCGCCAAGCAGGTCGAGCTCTTCCTGAACGACAAGAAGCTCAAGACGTGGGGCGACACCGGCCCCTACGACGTCGTGATCCCGTTTGCCGAGTACTCGAAGGGCGACTACCTGCGGGCGACGGCCATCGCCGAGGACGGCAAGGAAGCCAACGACATCCACTTTCTCAAGGGTCCGAACACGACCGTCGAGAACGTTCGCGTCGACGTCGTGCAGCTGCACATCTCCGCCCTCGACAAGGACAACCGCTTCGTCAAGGGCCTCGGCGAGTCCGACTTCGCCATTCAGGAGGACGGCCGCAAGCAGACGATCACGGGCTTCGAGATCGCGGAGAAGCTCCCGCTGACGATCGGCCTCGTCGTCGACGGCTCGGGCTCGATGGAGAAGTCGATGCCGTTCGTCCACGACGCGTCCTCCGAGCTCTTCCGCGGCCTGATCCGCGACAAGGACAAGGGTTTCGTCATCGAGTTTCGCGAACAGCCCCACATGATCCAGGAGCTGACCGGGGACTCGGCGGCGCTCCAGCGCGCCTCGCGCGAGACGTCGGCCCGCGGCGCGACGGCGCTGTACGACTCGGTCGTGCTCGGCCTCTACCAGTTCCGGACGCTGCAGGGGCGCAAGGCCCTGATCGTCGTCACCGACGGCGCGGACAACCACTCGCACGTGGACTACCCGACGCTGCTGCGCTACGCGCGGTCGGCGGGGGCGCCGATCTACTTCATCGGCGTCGGGATCTCGGTGCTCGACTTCGGGATTCGCAAAGAGGTCAACGAGATCGCCCACGAGTCGGGCGGCGAGGTGTTTCACATCTCGAGCGCCGCGAAGATCGGCGAGGTCACCAAGCGGATCGAGGAAGAGCTGCGCTCGCAGTACATCGTCGCGTTCCGCACGGATTCGCAGAAGCCGGACGGCGAGTACCGCACCGTCGCCGTGAGCGTCGACAAGCCGGGCGTCACGGCGCGGACGATCAAGGGATACATCCCGTAGCGGCGCTTCTCTCCCTCTCCCTCAAAAATTCGCGACCAGCGCGTGCTTGCCCGAATACCGCACGACGCGGGCGGGCGGCGCGGCTTTCATCATCTCGACGAGATCCTGGAGGCGGACGAGGGCGAGCATCGGCTGCTCGCTCTTCCAGAGAGTCCAGAAGCGTTCCTTCGACCACAGGAGCGCGTCGCGGTGGTCGGGGTCGGTCTCGAAGTCGGGCTCGAGCTCGCCGCGGTAGCCGGCGACGGGGATCGTCCGTTCGAGCTCCCACGAGACGCCGTTCAGATAGTCCTTGTAGCCGACGAGGGGAAGGCGGCCGGCGCCGGACGCCCGCGCGGCCTCGGCGAGCTCGCGGGTCAGGCTCGCCGGCGGCGTCCGCGGCCACCCGAGCACCACCGCGCCGAGAAACGCGGCCCACCCGACGGCGAGCGCCGCGCCCGCGAAGGACGGCGCGTTGCCGGCGAAGACGACGGCCGCCCACGCGGCGACGACGAGGATCGCGAGCGCCGGCGCGATCAGCGCCTGGAGACGCGACTCCATCAGGAATCCGCGCGTGACCGGGTGGAGGACGAGCGCGGCGGCAAACGCCGTCGCCAGCAGCGCGTGCGCGATCCACGGCCGCCTCCCCGGCCCGCCGGCCGCCGCGCTCCCCGCCAGGATCGCAGCGGCCGGGAGCGCGGGGAAGATGTACGGCGGCAGCTTGCTCTGCGACGCCGAGAAGAAGGCGAAGACGACGGCGAACCAGACGACGAAGAAGAACCCGTCGCTCGCGCGGCGCCACGCCTTCCCGAACGCCGCCACGAGAAACGCGAGGCCGGGCAGGAATCCGAGCGCGAGAACCGGGGCGAAGTAGTAGACGGGCCCCGCGCGCTTCGCCGCGCCGGTCGCGAAGCGCTGGAAATGCTCGTGCACGAAGAAGAACTCGAGGAACCCGGGGTGCCGCCGCTCGACGAGGACGAACCACGGCGCGGCGAGCGCCACGAAGACGAGCGGCGCCGGCGAGACCGCGAGCGCGGCGAGGCTCCGCCACCGTCCGGTCGCGGCCGTCCACACGAGCAGGACGAGGCCCGGCAGCGCGAGCGCGATGAGCCCCTTGGTCAGGAACGCTGCGGCCGCCGCCGCTCCCGCCGCCGCGGCGAGTGCGGCCCAGCGACGCCCGGCCTCGCGGCGGAGAATCGCCGCGCGTGCCAGCAGCAGCGTCGCCGTCAGGAAAAGTGTCAGCAGGCCGTCGGTCAGGTTCGTCCGCGCCATGAGGAATCCGATCGGGCTCGCCAGCAGCAGGATCCCGGCCGCGAGGCCTTCCCGCCGGCGGCCGCCGGCGCCGGCGGCCCACACGACGAGGAGCGCCGTCCCGAGGCCGGCCAGCCGGGTCGGCAATCGCGCGGCCCAGGGCGTCTGCCCGAAGAGCCGGAACGACGCCGCGTTGGCCCAGTACAGCATCGGCGGCTTTTCGAAGTACGGCAGGCCGTTGAGCCGCGGGACGACGAGGTCGCGGGCGGCGAGCATCTCGCGGGGGATCTCGGCGTAGCGCGTCTCGTCCGGCTCGGCGAGGCCGGACCTCGCGGGCTCGAAGACGGCCACGGCGCCCAAGAGGAGGAAGGCGGCGAGCAGGGTCTTCTCGCCTCCCGACCGCTTCGCCTCCGCCGCCATCGCCGGGCCGGAGCATACCGCCCCCGGTGCTAAGATGCCCGCCGCTTGACCGCCGACGCGCGCTCCCGCTGGGCCCTCGTGCTGGGCGCCTCCTCCGGGTTCGGAGAGGCCTGCTCGCTCGAGCTCGCGCGCTCGGGCTGGAACGTCTTCGGCGTCCACCTCGACCGGAAGGCCACGCAGCCGAACGTCGACCGGATCACCGCCGAGATCCGGGCCATCGGCCGCCGCGCCGAGTTCTTCAACGTCAACGCCGCCGACGACGAGAAGCGCGCCGAGGTCGTGGCGGCGATCCAGAAGACCTGCGGCGGCGATCCGCCGGAGGCGCGCGTGTCGGTGCTCCTGCACTCGCTCGCGTTCGGGACGCTGAAACCGTTCTTCGCCGAGCCGCGCGAGAACGCGATCGCCAAGCCCCAGATCGAGATGACGCTCGACGTCATGGCGAGCTCCCTCGTCTATTGGACGCAGGACCTGTTCTTCGCGCGCCTGCTGTCGCCGGGCGCTCGGATCTTCGCGATGACCTCGGCCGGCGACCACATCGTGTGGCCGGCCTACGGCGCCGTGTCGGCCGCCAAGTCCGCCCTCGAGTCCTACATCCGCCAGATCGCGGTCGAGCTCGCGCCGCACGGGATCGCCGCCAACGCGCTGCGGGCCGGCGTCACCGACACGCCCGCGCTGCGGAAGATCCCGGGCAACGAGGCCATGATCGAGCGCGTCTCGGCGATGCATCCGGCCGGACGCCTGACGCGGCCCGCCGACGTGGCGAAGACGCTCGTCGCGCTCTGCGGCGACGGGGGCGCCTGGGTCAGCGGCAACGTGATCGGCGTCGACGGCGCCGAGGACGTCGCGGGAGGCCGGTGAGCCCCGAGCCCCGGTTCCCGAGCCCCGGGATCGCGGCTTGAGCGCGGCGCCCGTCGGCGCGTTCGAGCTCCTCGCCGAAAAGGCCGGCTTTCGCGAATTCCGGCTGAAGGCGAACGGCCTCCGCGTCCTGCTGCTGCAGAATCGCGTGGCGCCGGTGGCGACCTTCGCCGTCGTCTACCACGTGGGCAGCCGCAACGAGGCGGTCGGCCACACGGGCGCGACCCACCTGCTCGAGCACCTGATGTTCAAGGGAACGCCCGAGTTCGATCGGGCGAAGGGAACCGCGGTCGCGGCGGTGCTCGAGGCGCTCGGCGCGCGCTTCAACGCGACGACGTGGTTCGACCGGACCAACTACTACGAGACGATCCCCTCCGACGCGCTCGAGACGGCACTCGCGATCGAGGCATCGCGGATGCGCCGCGCGCACCTGCGCGACGAGGACCGGGTGCCCGAGATGACGGTCGTGCGCAACGAGTTCGAGCGCGGCGAAAACTCGCCCTTCCAGGTGCTCTACAAGGAGACCTTCGCGACGGCGTTTCGGGAGCACCCGTATCACCATCCGACGATCGGGTGGCGCGCGGACATCGAGGGCGTTTCGACGGCGCGCCTGCGCGAGTTCTACGACACGTTCTACCACCCGAACAACGCGACCGCGATGCTGATCGGCGATTTCGACGAGGCCGAAGCCCTCGCCAGGATCGAGCGCCGTTTCGGCTCGATACCGGCCTCGCCGCGGCCGATTCCGGAGGTCTACACGACCGAGCCGCCGCAGGAAGGGGAGCGCCGCTTCCTCGTGCGCCGCGCCGGCGAGGTCGCCTGGTGCGGCCTCTCGTGGCGGACGGTCGCCGCGCGCCACGCGGACACGCCGGCGCTCGCGGTCCTCGGCAACATCCTCGGCGGGGGCATCACGTCGCGCCTGCACCAGGCGCTCGTCGAAAGGAGCCTGGCCCTCTCGATGACCGTCGTGCCGTGGCAGCTGCGCGATCCCGCGTTGTTTTCCGTGTTCGCCCCGGTGCGTCCGGGGGTGGAGCCCTCCGAGGTCGAGGCGACGATCCGGCAGGAGATCGCGCGGATCGCCGCCGACTCCGTCACGGAAGCGGAGTGCGCCAAGGCCCGGACGCAGATCGAGGCCGAGGTCATCTTCGACCGCGACTCGACCGACCAGATCGCGGCGTCGCTCTCGGAGGCGATCGCCGTGGCGGACTGGCAGTGGTACGCGGATTATCCGGTGGCGATTCGCCGCGTGACGCCGGCCGACGTGCAGCGCGTCGTCCTCGCGTACCTCCACGATGACGGCCTGACGGTCGGCACCTACCTGCCGAAGCCCTCGGCCGGCGTCGGCGCCGGCGCGGCGGAGGAGGAAGCGTGACGGCGCCCGCGGCCGCCCCGCCCCGGCGCCGGCCCTTCGCGGAGGCCGTGAAGCAGCGCACGCTCGGAAACGGCGCCCGGCTCTTCGTGCTCGAGAACCGATTCAATCCGACGCTGGCGCTCTCGGGGTCGCTCCAGGCAGGGCGGCTGTATGCGCCGGCCGACCGGCGCCTCGTCGCCTCCGTCGCCGCGGGCGAACTGATGAAGGGGACGGCCAAGCGCACGAAGCTCGCGCTCGCCGAGGACCTCGAGAGCCGGGCCGCGAGCCTGTCGTTCGCCTCCGACCTGGGCGACCCCGTCGGGGTGGACATCGTCGGCTCGGCCCTGTCGCGCGACGCCGACCTTCTCGTCGACGCACTCGTCGAGGTTCTGCGATCTCCGGTCTTCCCGGCCGAGGAGCTCGACAAGGAGAAGAAACGGCTGGTGGGCGCGATCCGGCAGCAGCAGGAGCAGACCTCCGCGCGCGCCTACGAGGCGGCGCTGCGCCGGATCTACCCGGCGTCGCATCCGCTCCACCGGCTGACGGGTGTTGAGCGGATCGCCCGCGTCGAGGCGCTGGAGGCCGGGATGCTGGAGACGTTCTACGCGGCGCGGTACGGCGCGGCGTCGCTCGCGCTCGTCGTCGTCGGCGACGTCGAGGCGGACCGCGTCCTCGACCGGCTCGAGGCGGGACTGGGCTCATGGAAGCCGGGCCCGGCGCCGGCGATTCCGCAGCCGGGCGTGCCGCCGGCGGTGGCGGGCACCGAGACGGTGCGGCTCGCCGACAAGGCCAACGCCGACGTCGTGCTCGCGATGCCCTCGGACCTCACCCGGACCGACGCCGACTTCCTGCCGTGCTCGCTCGCCAACTCCGCGCTCGGCCAGTCCTCGCTGACGTCGCGTCTCGGCGTGCGCGTCCGCGACACCGAGGGTCTGACCTACGGCATCCACTCGACCTTCTCGGCGACACACGTGCCGGGGCCGTTCGTGGTGAGCCTCACGGTGAAACCCGAGAGCCGCGACGCCGCGCTCGACGCGACGCTCGACGAGATTCGCAAGTACGTTCGCGACGGCATGACCGACAAGGAGCTCGCCGAAGAGAAGAGCTCGCGCATCGGCCGTTTCAAAGTGGACCTCGGCTCCAATTCCGGCATCGCCCATGCGCTCGACGCCGCCATCTACTACGGGTTCGGCGTGGCCTATCTCGACGAGTTTCCCGGGAAGGTCGCGGCCGTGACCAAGGCCGAGGCCGACGCCGCTTTCGCCCGACGGGTCCGGCCCGAGGCGTTCACGGTCGTGAGCGCGGGCACGTTCGGGGCGTGACTTGCGTTTCGCCTTCAACGTGAAAGAATCCCCCGCCAGATGAGACGCCCCCAGCATCGACGTCCCATGCGCCGCCGCCCCGGCGAGGCTCCGGCCACGCACCGCGTGTGGTTGTCTCCCGATCAGCCGCTGCGCGAGACCGCTCCCGACGGGAAGACGTTTTTCCGCATTCGTCTGGACGGCGAGCCCTCGCCCGAGTGGATGCGCGCCTACCGCGCGGGGATGTTGGGGCTCGTGCCCGAGGATCGCGACGCGGTGCTTCGTTTCGAGTTCCAGGGCGACACCGTGCGCATTGCCGCCACCGACGCCGAGATGGGGAAGCTTCGCCGCGTGCTCGAGCGTCGCGTCGAGGCCGTCAACGGCATCCTGTCGGGCGGCCGGTCCATCTCGTAAGGCCCGGTCCCGGGCTGGCCGGGGTCGCTCCGCGCGCCGCTACTTCTTCTTCGCCTTCTTCTTCTTTTTCGCCGCTTTTTTCGCCCCGGTCTTCCTGGCGGCCTTCTTGATCTTCTTGCCCTTGTCCTTCTTTCCCTTGGACTTCTTCTTCTTCTTCCCGCCGGGGATGGCGAGCGCCTCCGCGGCGCCTTCCTCACGGTCCTCGAGGTCGGCGAGCAGGCCTTCGTCCGAGAGGTCGAGCGGGTGCGAGTTCTCCCAGTCGCGCCTGGCGATCTGGTGCAGGCGGTCCACGACGTCGTCGTCGCGCACCTCGATCGCGAGCTCGCGGCGGCTGTCGAAGCTTCCCGGCGCGAGATTGATCGAGCCCACGATCGCGACCACACCGTCGGCGAGGAGCATCTTGCCGTGGAGCTTCAGGCCCTTGAGCTTATGGATCTTGATGCCGACGTCGTCGAGGATGCGCAGGCCGCCGACGCCTTCGACCAGCTTCTCCTTCTTCAGGGAGTGCGGCGGGCGGGCCATGACGTGAACCTTGACGCCGCGCTCGGCGGCGCGCACGAGCCGCTCGAGGATGACCGCGTCCTGGTAGCGCTCGTTCTGGACGAAGAGCGTGTGCTTGGCGCCGTCGATGAACTCGGCGATCCGGTCGCGCCCGTTGATCGGGCACCAGATCAGCCGCGCTTCCGCGCCGGGGGAGAACTTGCCGCGCTCCCAGTCGGCTTCGAAACACTCCACGATCTCGGCCACTTCGTGCTTGTGGTCGGTGACGACGGCGTAGTCGCGCGTCTCGGTCAGGTTCTTCGTCGCCCAGTTCAGCGACTTGACGAACGCCGTGGCGTCGTCGACGACCATCGACTTCTCGTGGGTCAGGTCGACGGCGGGGTTGCTGTCCTTGACGGTCACGCCGGCCTTCGCCAGCTTTTTCCGCGTGACCTCGTTGTCCTCTTCGCCGCTGCGGCGCTCGGGGTTCAACATCACCTGGGTCCTGACGCCGCGCCCGTGGGCGGCGATCACCGCGTCGAGCAGGGCCGGGTCCGAGAAGACGAACATCTTGATCCGGAGCGACTTCTTCGCGCCCGCGATCGCGTCGAGAATCGGCTTGGCGGCGTCGTCGGGCAGCACGATGAGGGAACGGGAAGGCATCGACTCCTCCTGGTCAGGCCCTGGCGGTCCCCGGCGCGGCCGGGGCTTCCGACGGGAACTGGATGCGGTAGAGCTCGGCGTAGAGGCCGTTTTTCTGAAGCAGCTCGGTGTGCGTGCCCTGCTCGTGGACGAAGCCGTCCTTGAACACGACGATCTTGTCGGCGTCCTTGATCGTCGAGAGCCGGTGGGCGATCGCGATGGCGGTGCGGCCCTTCATCAGCCGCTCGAGGCCCTCCATGACGAGCTTCTCCGACTCGGTGTCGAGCGCGGCGGTGGGCTCGTCGAGGATCAGGATCGGCGAGTTGCGGATGATCGCGCGGGCGATGCCGATGCGCTGGCGCTGGCCGCCCGAGAGCGTCATGCCGCGCTCGCCGACCTCGCTGTCGTAGCCCTTCGGCATCTTCGCGATGAACTCGTCGGCGTTGGCGAGCTTGGCCGCGGCGACGATCTCCTCGCGCGTCGCCCCCGGCCGCCCGTACCCGATGTTGTCGGCGATCGTGCCGGCGAAGAGCACGGTGTCCTGCAGGACGAGGCCGATCTTGTCGCGCAGCGGCTTGAGCTTCAGGTCCTTGACGTCCATCCCGTCGATCAGGACCCGCCCCTGGCTGGCGTCGTAGAAGCGGGGGATCAGGCTCGCGACGGTGGACTTGCCGCCGCCGGTCGCGCCGACGAAGCCGACGAGTTGACCGGGCTCGATCTTGAAGGTGATCTCCTTCAGGACGGGCGAATCGGGCTTGTACGCGAAGGCCACCTTGTCGAAGGTGATCTCGCCCTTGACGTCCTTCGGCTCGTGGGCGTCGGGTTTCTCCGGGATCATCTCGTCGGCCGCGAGGATCGTCTGGACCCGTTCGACGGCGACGGCCGCCTGCGCGATCGAGTTGGTCATCTTCGCCAGATCCTGCACGGGCTTGAAGAACTTGTTGAGGTACGACAGGAAGACCGTCAGGGCGCCGATCGTCATCCGCTCGGCCAGGATCAGAAGGGCGCCCCGGTAGAGGACGAACCCCGTGCACAGCGAGACGACGATGTCGACGACCGGGGTCAGCAGGGACTTGATCCGGCGGGCCTTCAGCGCCGCGTCGACCGCGGCCTGGCTCGCGTCCTTGAGGTGCTCTTCCTCGAGCTGCTCGCGGCCATAGGCCTTGACGACGCGCATCGACTCGAGGCCTTCCTGGACGACCGCGACGATGTCGCTCTGCCGGTGCCGGACCTCGTGCGTCGCCTTCTTGACCGCCTTCTTGAAACGCGACACGAAGAGCAGCAGGAACGGCGTGACGGCCACGGCGATGAGCGTGAAGTCGAAGTTGAGCCAGAACATGAGTCCGAGCATCCCGACGATCGTCAGGATGTCGACGAGGATGCCGAGCGTCGCGCCCGAGGCGAAGTTCTGGATCGTCGTGATGTCGGTCGTGATCGTCGACAGCAGGTTGCCCGTCTGCTGCTTGTCGTAGTAGCCGAGCGAGAGCCGGTCGAGGTGGTGGTAGACCCGCATGCGCAGGTCGTTGGCGACGTACTGGCCGACGCTCTCGGTGTAGTAGTTGTCGACGTAGGACGCCGCCGAGCCGATCACGGCGATGAGCACGATGAGACCGGCCGCGACCCCCGCCAGCCCCATCTTGTGATCGGCGAGCCCGGGGCCGATCAGGTGCGCGACCCAGTGCGGCATCGGATGGTGGCCGATGACGCTGTCGAGCACGATCTTCAGCGGCCACGGCCCCGCGAGGCTCATCGCGGTCTCGACGACCATCGCGAGGAAGATGATGGTCAGCCAGCCGCGGTAAGGACGGAGCAGGTCCCGGACCAGGCGGGTCATGCCGGAGCGGTCCTTCGGCGCGTCGGCCTTTTCCTTCCTGGACATCGGGGGAGATTCTATTCCGGGCGAAGGGGCTCGCTACCGGCGCTCGCCCTCCCACTCCAGGCGCCGGTAGTCGAAGGCCGCCGCGGAGCGCGGGTCGAACTTCACGATCTCGAAGTAGGGGGACAGGTCGAAGTCGCGCGGGACGCAGAGGGTCGGGTGGCGCGCCCGCAGCAGGCCGCTGTACGCCCGCCGCGTCGGCCGCCCGAGCACCTGCTGGCGCAGCCGCGCCCCGAGCGTGTGCGGTTTGCGGCGCAGGGGAACGGGCAGGATCGGGAAGCCGACCTTGCCGAAGGCTTCGGCCAGAAGCGACGAGCAGATCGTCTCGGTCTCGCGGCCGCTGCCGAAGTGCAGGGCGTCCTCGCGCAGTGCCGACGGGATCAGGTGGAACGGCAGGAGGTAGCGCGTGAGGTCCCAGAAGTTGCGGCGGTCGTAGTCGAGGCCGATGCGTGCGATGACGTAGTCGAGGACCGTCGCGAGGTCGTCGGGCTTCAGGCCCACCGGCCGGCAGATGCGCAGGTTCAGGTCGAGATACTTGACCAGCGGCGAGACGACGACGCCCTTGTCGACCAGGGCCTCGACGAGGAGGTGCTTGGCCTCGCGGCCGAACCGGCGCTGCATGTCGGCGCGGGTGGAAGCGTCGCGCCGCAGGAGCGCGTCGCCGACGTAGAGCGCGCTGTGGGACCAGGACGACATCGTCAGGTACTTGATCGCCTGCGAGATGCGCTGGTCCCCCTCCACGAGGATGACGTCGCCCGGCCGCACCGTGGCCTTCAGGGTCGCGGGGACGTTCTCGACGAAATGCTGGTAGCGCTTGCGGGGAGTGGTGAGGATGCGGATGAACCAGGAGGAGAGCGCGCGAGCCGGAGAGGGCATGTCGCGACTATTGTGCGCCTCTTCGGGAGCGGGAGGTTTCCGGGTTTCGAGGTTTCAGGGCTTCGAGAAAACCGGCGAACCAGGAACCACCTATTCGTCCGGAAGCTCCGGCTCCTCCTGGACCTCGCGCTTGGTTCCGGGAGCGAGCAGGTCCATGAGCAGGTCGGGCAGCGTCTCGGAGAACTCGCTGCGTGCCATCGTGCGCGAGACGCCGGCGGCCTCGGCCTGGCGCGCGAGCTCCTTGTCCACGTGCGAGAGAAAACCGATCAGCGGAAGCTCCGAGCCGCGCGATTGGCGCAACTCGCGCACGGCGTCGAGCGAGCCGCCGTTGGACAGCTCGAGCAGCACCGCCGCGACGCCCTTTTCGCCACAGGCCCTGGAGAGCTCTTTGGCGCCGACGAAACGGACCGGCACGTTCAAGTGCCGCGCGGTCGCCTCGATCTTCGAGCGGAAAAAGAGGTCTTCCACGGAAGCGATCACGCTCTTGTTCATGGACCGGCTGATTGTATCCGACCCCGGCCCGCCGATGTGCCCGTCAGAACATCTTGACGAGGCTGACGGTGACCCGCGTGAGCCAGTAGTCGAGGTCGAGACGCTTTTGAACGACCATGGCCGGCTCGAGATAGACGAGCGGCAGGATCGTGTAGGCGACGCCGAACCGATAGCCCTTGGCCCACGTGTGCCACCACCACTCGTCCGTGTTGTACGCGCCCACGAGCGCCTCGCGGCCGATGTATTGATAGAAGACGAAAGCGCGAAAAGTCCTCGGGGTCCCGACCGTTCCCACGAGGAGACCCGTCTCCCACGCGTTCGCGCCCGCGTTCCCGACGCGCCCGAAGTTGTGGACGAAATCGAGGCTGACGGTCACCGGGAGCCGGGCGACCGGAAACTGCAGCCGGACCAGGCTGTCGAGCAGCTCGAACTTCGAGCGGTACGCCGGCTGGCCGTCGACGAGGGTCATCTCGTTTTCGCGGTAGTACTCCGGGGCGACGTGGCGCATGTCCATGTTCCAGTACGCGAGCGAAGCCTGGACGCCGAAGCGGTTCTCGTCGCCGGCCTTCCAGAGGACCTGCCCGACGCCGAGAATCGACTCGTCCGGGCCGTGCTGCGCGCTGTAGATGCCCGCGCCGGTGAACGTCAGGCTCGACTCCGGAGACAGGGACGTCGCGTACGAGGCCGAGGCGCCGGGTGTCTGGATGTTGTACTTGTCCCAGAGCATCGGGCTCGCGGCGACCGGAAGGGCGAACGAACCGCCCTGCACCGTCCAGGCGCCCGGCGTCCACTGCACGAAGTAGCGGTCGACGTAGGCGGCGCGCGAGAGCCAGTTGTCCTCGTAGTAGCCGTTGTACTCGTTCGGCAGCGTGCCGTAGTTGAAGGAGCCGCGCACGCCGAAACGCAGCGTCGGCGAGACGACGAGATCCACCTGGGGACGGAACTCGAAGCGTCCGCGGTCGATGGGCGGGTAGTACTTCCAGTGCTCGACGTTGTCGTACCACGCCAGCGCGTCCCATTGGAATTCCAGGTGGAGCTTCGAGTCCGACTCCTGGAAGTAGCGGGGGGGCGCTTCCTGGGCCGTCGACGGCAGGGAGACGCTCAGGGCGAGCATGGCGACCGGCAGACCGATCCTTCCCGCAAGGCTCACGCCGTCACCTTCGTCAGCGCCTCGTACAGGTCGTTGACGCTCTGGAAACGGTCCTTCGGGTCCTTCTGCATGCACTTCAGGACGATCTGCGAGATCTTGGGGTCGACCCTCGGGTTGCGCGCCTGCGGCGAGGGCGGGTTCTCCTGGATGTGCTTGAGGACGACGGCGAGCGGCGTGTCGCCCTCGAACGGGAGCGTCCCCGTGAAGACCTCGTACAGGACGACGCCCGTCGAGTAGATGTCGGACCGGAAGTCGAGGGCGATGCCGCGCGCCTGCTCGGGGGACATGTAGTCGGGCGTGCCGACGACGGTGCCCTCGGCCGTCATCCCGCGCTCCTCCTTCAGGCGGGCGATGCCGAAGTCCATGATCTTCAGGCCGCCGGCCGCCTCGATGATGATGTTCTGCGGCTTGATGTCGCGGTGAATCACGCCGACCTCGTGCGCCGCCGCGAGGCCCGCGCAGAGCTGCTTGGCGATGCGCAGGCCGACCGGCGTCGGCAGCACGTCGCTCGACTCGATGAGCTGCTTCAGCGTCAGGCCGCGGACGAACTCCATCGACAGGTACCGGAGGCCCCCGGTCTCGCCGAGGTCGTGCGTGCGCAGGATGTTCGGGTGGGTGATGCGCCGGGCGAGGCGGATCTCCTGCTTGAAACGGTCGAGCAGCGACGGGTCCGCCGACAGCGCTTCGCCGCGCAGCGTCTTGATCGCGACGGCGTCGTCGAGGTCCTTGTCGTGGGCGCGGTAGACGACGCCCATGCCCCCGCGGCCGAGGACGCCGAGGATCTCGTAGCGGGCGGCGAACACCTCGCCCACGCGCGGCTCGCCGCCGGCGATCGCGGCCGCCGCGGAGAGCGCCGCCGTCTCGGCCTCCGAGGACGACATCTTGAGATTCAGCGAGGCGACGTACTGTTCGAGGGCCGCCTTCTCCTTGAGCTCCTCGAGCATCGCGCGGAAGGAGCGCGCGAGGATGCCGATCTCGTCTTTCGACTCGACCGGCAGCTCGGGCGTGTCGAGGTTGCCGACGCGGACCTGCTCGGTCGCGGCGAGGAGACGCGCGACGGGGCCCGTGATGCGGCGCGCCAGGAAGAACGACGCCGCGAAGGCCGCGACGAGCGCGGCGAGGCCGACGAAGATCTGCGTCTTCTGGATCTGGCGGAAGGCGGCGAGCTCGCGGTCGCGGCTGCGGAGCGCCACGGCCGCGCCGACGAGCTGGTCGGAGGACGAGCGCAGCGGCAACAGGTACGCCAGGTACGTGTCGCCGGAAAAGTCGAGCGCGAGCGGGCCGATCGTCTTGCCCTGGCGGAGCACCGCCTGGACGAGGTCGTCGCGCTTCTCGATCGCCGAGAGCGCGGCCGCGCCGAGCGGTCCCATCGTCGAGGCCGCGAGCGCCGCTTTCGCCGGCTCGCCGGGCTTTCCGGCGTCGGCGAGGAAGACGACCTGTGTGTTCAGGAGCTGCTCGAGGTTGCGCGCGACCTCGTCGTTGACCTGGAAGCCCGCGGCGATGACGCCGACGAGGCGCGAGCCGCCCTCGAGCACGGGCGCGGCGACGACGTCGTAGAGCCTGCCGCCGGAGAGCCAGATTCCTTCGGTCTGGTCGCCCTGGAGCGCGCCCGCGATCGTCGGCACGCCCGAGAGGTCGGCCATGTAGGGGAGCGGCCGGTCCGTGCGCGCGAGCGCGACGCCCTTCGGGTCGGTCGCGACGAGGAAGTCGGCGCGCGTCGCCGAGGCTTGCTCGCGCTTCAACGTGTCGAAGACCGTGGCGGCGTCGGGCTTGCCCGTCTCGGGCGCCAGCGTCGTCAGGAGCGAGATCGTCCCGGCGCTGTTGACGACGACGGCGAGCGAGCGCTGGAGCTCCGCGTAGCGCGTCTGCTGGAACGATTCCCAGGCGGGGCCCGACTTCTTCAGGTCTTCGGCGATTTTCTCGTCGGCCACGGCGCGGGACCGGATCGCGGAGACCACGACGGCGCCGCCGACGGCGATGAAGATCAGGAGCGCCGCCATCAGGAAGATCTTGATCGTCAGCGAGAGCTTCGGCGGCTCGGGCGGGGGAAGCTTCAGGCCCTTCAGGCGCAGCTCGCCCGAGGTGAGCGCGGCGCCGCCGGGCGCCTCAGTAGCGCTCATCGGTCGAGGCGGCGGCGTTGGGCGGGTAGTCTTTGCCGTACTTGTTCTTGTGCGCCTCGGGCTTGAAGCCGGTGACCTCGAGAGCGACCGAGGCCGGCGCGTCGCCGGAGCCATGCACGACGATCGGCTGCGACGTCTCGCCGCTCTCCTCGTGCCAGGTCTTCAGCACGTAGCTGCCGGGAGGCACGTCGTCGAAGCGGAACGCGCCGTCGGGGCCCGTGATGGCGACGTGGTCCGAATCGACGACGACGACGAAGCCGACCATCTGCGGGTGAATGTTGCAGTACACGCGCACGATGCCGACGTCCTCGAACTTCTTCGACCTGGACGAGCCGCTCCGGTAGAGGCCGAGGTCGAACCGGTTGCCGGCAGAGACGGAAAAAACGTTGTGGTAGACGGGGTCTTCGTTGGGGAAGTCCACGGTCGCGTTTTTCTCGACGGCGACGACCTTCGGCTGGAAGCGCTTGGACTCCTGCTTCATCGCCGCCTTCGACGGGCCCTTCCCCGTGCGCGGCGCTCCCTCGAGCCAGACGACGGCGTTGGAGGCGTCCGAGCGCGGCTGGCCGTCCGCCACGAGGGACACCGTGCCCGAGAGCGTCGCGGCGGCCGCCGAAAGGGCCGTGGAGAGAGCGAGGGAGGCGGCGCAGAAAATGCGCATGGGGCTCCCGAAAAGAATAACTCGGATTCCGCGCTGGCCCGGGCGCGGCGCCCGCCGCTATCATCGGCCTCGAACGGAGGACGCCATGGAATCCCGACGCGTCGAGATCTTCGGCAAGGACACCTGACCCTACACGACCGCGGCCCGTGAGGACTACGCGAAGCGCCGCTACTCGGTCCGGTACGTCAACGTCAAAGCCGACCAGAACGAGCTCGCCCGGATGATCCAACTTTCCGGAGGGCGCGACGTCCCCGTGATCCTCGAGAACGGGAAGGTCACGGTGGGTTTCGGGGGCACCTGAGGAGTCTGACGCGCCCCGGCGGGGCGCGAACATATAATCCCGGCTCAGAAAACCACGTCAGAACGACGCGAAAGCGGAGGTTGCATGGCGCACGACGCCTCGTCCGGCTCGGAGTTTCGTCCCTACGTCTCGCCCGGGCAGGACATTCCCGAATTCACGCTGAAGGCGGTTCTCCTCGGCATCTTCTTCGGCGTGCTGTTCGGCGCCGCGACGGTCTACCTCGCGCTGCGCGCCGGCCTGACGGTCTCCGCGTCGGTGCCGATCGCGGTTCTCGCGATCGCGGTCTTCAAGAAGATCGGCAATTCCACGATCCTCGAAAACAACATGGTGCAGACGATCGGCTCCGCGGGCGAGTCGGTCGCGGCCGGCGTCGTGTTCACCATGCCCGCCCTGCTCTTCCTGAGCGACGGCGCGACCTATTTCAAGTACGTCACGATCTTCGTGCTGTCGGCCGTCGGCGGCACGCTGGGCGTGCTCTTCATGATTCCGTTGCGCCGCGCGCTGATCGTCAAGGAGCACGGCAACCTGCGCTACCCCGAGGGCGTGGCGTGCGCGGACGTCCTCATCGCCGGCGAAAAGGGCGGCGACCTGGCGCGCATGGTGTTCAAGGGCGTCGGCGCGGCGATGTTCTACAAGTTCCTCTACGGCATCCTCGGCCTCTGGAACGAGACGGCGACGTGGTTCAAGACCGGCAAGGACGGCAAGATTCCGGACGCGACGCTCAACTGCGACGTCACGCCGGAGTACCTGGGCCTCGGCTACATCATCGGGCCGCGCATTGCCGGCGAGCTCGCCTCGGGCGGCGTCCTGTCGTGGCTCGCGCTGATTCCGCTGATCTCGATCTTCGTCGCCGAGGGGCGGATCGTCCAGGACCTGAAGAACCTCGGCTTCACCGACGCGTGGATGGCGAGCCACTCGCACGCCGAGTGGATCTACCGCGCCTACGTGCGCTACATCGGCGCGGGCGCCGTGGCGTGCGCCGGCGTCATGACGCTCATCAAGACGCTGCCGACGATCGTCTCGGCGTTCCGCGAGTCGGTCAAGTCGTTCGGCAAGGGCGGCCAGGCCGACAACGCGGTCCGGACCGAGCGCGACCTCGGCATGGGCCTCGTCGTCTTCGGCTCGCTCGTGCTCGCGCTGATCATCACGGTGCTCCCGAACTTCCCGCACGGCCCGTTCCCGGGCTCGCTGATGATGGGCCTGCTCGTCGTCGTCTTCGGCTTCTTCTTCGTGACGGTCTCCTCGCGCATCGTCGGCATCATCGGCACGTCGTCGAACCCGATCTCGGGCATGACGATCGCGACGATCATGGCGACCTGCGTGGTCTTCGTCGCGCTCGGCCGCACCGGCGACGTCTACCAGTCCGTCGCCCTCTGCGTCGGCGCGATCGTCTGCGTCGCGGCCGCCAACGCGGGCGCGACGTCGCAGGACCTGAAGACGGGCTACCTCGTGGGCGCGACGCCGCGGCGGCAGCAGATCGGCTTCATCATCGGCGTGCTGACGTCGACGCTGGTCATCGGCGGCACGCTCTTCCTGCTCGACAAGACCTACGCGATGGGCGAGCCGCACGGCATCGGTGGACCGAAGCTCGCCGCGCCGCAGGCGACCCTGATGGCCACGATCATCAAGGGTCTCCTCGCCAACAACCTGCCGTGGGCGCCCGTGCTCGTCGGCGTGGCGCTGGCGTTCATGGCGCAGATGGCGGGCGCGCACGCGCTGTCCTGGGCGGTGGGCGCGTATCTCCCGCTCTCGACGACGTTCCCGATCTGGATCGGCGGCATGATGAAGGCGCTCGCGGACAAGATGACGCACCGCACGGGCGAGGAGAGCGAGCTGTCCTCCGGGATGCTCTACTCGACGGGACTCGTCGCCGGAGGCTCGCTCGGCGGGGTCCTCATCGCGCTCGTGGCGTTCGTCGGCGATTCGGTGCTCCACATGGAGAACCCGACGCTGATCGAGAGGCTCGACCTCGGGCAGAAGTTCTATCCGGCGTTCAAGAACGGCGCCGGCGGCGACATCCTCTGCGCGGCCGTCTTCGCGGTGCTGTGCTGGCTGCTGGTCAGCAACGCGCGGAAGAAGCTGGACGCGTGAGGCTCGGGCGGCCGCAAGGGCCGCCCCTACCGCAGGGGCGGGGCTTGTCCCCGCCCGCGGTTAGATCACCCCGAACGTCTTCCCCACCTTCCTGAACGCGTCGACGGCCTTGTCGAGGTCCGCGCGCTCGTGCGCGGCGGAGACCTGGCAGCGCAGGCGCGCCTGGCCCTGCGGCACGACGGGGAAGCCGAAGCCGGAGACGTAGACGCCCTCCTCGAAGAGCGCCTTGCCCATCGCGAGCGCCTTCGCCGTGTCGCCGACGATGACCGGGACGATCGGGTGCGTCCCGTGGGGGATCTTGAATCCGGAGTCGGTCAAGGCCTTTCGGTAGTACGCCGCGTTGTCCCGGAGCTTGCGGACCGGAGACGCGTCTTCCTTCAGCAGCCGGAACGATTCGAGCGCGCCCGCGGCGACGGCCGGCGGCAGCGAGTTCGAGAAGAGGTACGTGCGGCTGCGCTGGCGGAGCGTCTCGACGAGCGCCTTCGGTCCGGTGACGAAGCCGCCGGCGGCCGAGCCCATCGCCTTGCCGAGCGTGCCCGTCGTGACGGGGATCTTGCCGAAGACGCCCTGCTCCTCGGCCGTGCCCCGGCCGGTCCGGCCGAGGATGCCCGTCGCGTGCGAGTCGTCCACCGCGAGGACCGCTCCGTTCTTCTCGCAGACGCGGACGCACTCGCGCAGGTCCGCCTCTTCGCCTTCCATCGAGAAGACGCCGTCGGTGACGTAGAGCTTGTATCGCGAGGTCTTGTCCTCCGCGAACATCTTGTCGAGCGCGGCGAGGTCGCCGTGCGGCGCGCGGAAGCGCTTCGCCTTCGACAGGCGCACGCCGTCGATGATCGAGGCGTGGTTGAGCTCGTCCGAGTAGAGTCCGTCGGCCTCTTCGAGGACCGCGGCGAAGAGGCCCTCGTTCGCGGCCCAGCACGTCATGTAGAGGATCGCGTCGTCGCAGCCGAAGAACGACGCGATCTCGGCCTCGAGCTCCTTGTGCAGCTCCTGCGTGCCGCAGATGAAGCGGACCGACCCGAGGCCCGCGCCCCAGCGGTCGACCGCCTTCTTCTGCGCCTCGCGAATGCGCGGGTGGTTGGCGAAGCCGAGGTAGTTGTTGGAGGTCAGCATGACGACCTCGCGGCCGCCGACCTTGACGCGGGGTCCCTGCGCGGACTGCAGGACGAGCTCTTCCTTGTAGGTGCCGGCCTTGCGGAGGTCGGCCATCTGGCCGGCCAGGTGCTCGAAGAGGCTCACTCGCGACCCTCCGAGACGATCTTGCCGGCGACGCGCTCGCCGGGGAACGCGGCACCGAGAGCGCCGAGCGCGCGGTCGAAGGCGGCCGAGGTGCCGGCCATGATCTCGGCGCACAGCGTGGGCGTCCGCACGAACTCCATCGTCCCGGTGACGCCGCGGACGATGATCGAGTCGGCCGGCTCCTCGACGACGAAGAGGATTCCGTCGAGCTCCTCGAGCGCCCGTGACGCGATCCGGTGCGCCCTCTCGACCTCGTCACGCTCCAGGCAGACGCCGGCGAGGCCGACGACGCGATAGTGGTTGGGCTCGAACTCGGTGCGGTCCCAGTTCTTCCAGACCCGCTCGCGCGGGACGAGCTGGAACCGGTAGGTCACGTTCGACAGGCGGGACTCCTCGAGCGCGAATTCGGCGATGCGCCTCGGGGTCAGCTCCTGCATCGGGTCCGGCTTGGGCGGTTTGCTCGTGGGCATCGGGTCTCCGTGTTGATCGTTTCCGGTTGCGCCGGAGCCTATCGCAAACCCGCGGATCGCCCGGAATGCCGCCTTGACGGGCGCGTCGAGAAGAACCGGGCATTCCGTCCCGCGCCGGGGTATAGAATCCGCGCAGTTTCGAAACTTCGTTTCACATCTATTTAGAGGAGGGATCATGAAGACGCGCACCATCCTGGCGTCCCTGGTTTTCGTTCTGGCCGGCGCGGCCCTGGGTCTCGCGGGAGACGAGTCCGCCAACCTCGGCACCTGGAAGCTGAACGAGGCGAAGTCCAAGTTCAGTCCCGGCGCCACCAAGAACACCACCGTCGTCTACGCGCCGGCGGGCGACAACATGGTCAAGGTCACGACCGACGGCACGGACGGCGCCGGCAAGCCCTCGCACACCGAGTGGACCGGCAAGTTCGACGGCAAGGACTACCCCGTGACGGGCGCGGACTACGACTCGCGCTCGTACATCGCGTCGGGCAAGCACTCGCTCAGCATGACGATCAAGAAGGGCGGCAAGGTCGTCGCCACCGGCAAGGTCACCGTGGCGCCGGACGGCAAGTCGCGCACGGTCGTCACGACGGGCGACGCCCCGTCGTTGAACAACACGGCGTACTACGACAAGCAGTAGTTCGCAGCCCACCGAATCGACGACGCCGGAGGCCGCGAGGTCTCCGGCGTTTTTCTTTGAGCGCGCAAGCCGCTACGGCGCGCGGCGCTCGAGGGCGGCGCGGTCCCAGCGGGCCAGGTTCGCCGCCGCCTCGTAGGTCGCCTGCAGGAAGGCGAGGAGCGTTTCGTCGGGATCCCTGGAGAGGCGGACGGCCTCGTACGGCAGGAGGAACTCGCCGAGGTCCTTGCTGTAGAACGCGGCCGCGGGCTCGACGCGCGCCTGCGCGAATTCCGCCGGAGCGGGATACGCGTAGGAATAGAACGCCGCTTCCGCGGCCGCGCCGCCGCCCGGCCAGAATCCGGCGCTCGAGACCTCGTGCGAGTAGGCGTCGCGGGTGACGTTGTCGGGCAGGTTGGGGATGCCGCCGGGATGGACCGGCGCGATCCGGCCCGAGAAGCGCGTCACCGCCAGATCCGGCGCGCCCCAGAAGAAGTGAACGGGGCTGCTCTTGCCGAGGAAACGCGCGCGGAAGCGCTTGAAGACGCGGTCGGCCTGGACGAGCGCGCGCCAGAAGCGGTGCGCGGCGTCGGCGTCGTACGACGCGTGCTTCTCGTCCTCGTCGAAGGGGATCGGCTCGGCGACCTCGTTGGGCTTCTTGACGATGCGCGCGTCGAGGCCGAGGTGCGCGAGCGCGGCGAACAGCCGGCGGTAGAACGCGGCGACCGACTGCGGCTGGAGCGCCAGCGTCTCGACCGAGCCGTCCGCCGTGCGGACGATCAGGCGGTGGTCGACGAAGTCGAAGTCGATTTCGAACACGCGCGTCCCATGGGGAATGGGCGACGTCGTCAGCCCGGTCGCCGTCACGTAGAGCGTGTCGCTCCAGCAGTGGGCGAGTCGCGGCGAGAGGGTGTGCCGGATCTTGCCGACGATCTGGGTCCAGAGGTGGAGCGTGGCGTAGGTGTCGGTCCAGGCCGCGAGCGGGATCGCGGGCCAGGCGTCCGGAGCGTCGGTCTTGGCCATGGCGACAGGCTACATCCGGAGGCGGCGGTTCAGGCGCCCGGCGTTTCTTCCGCCCAGCCCCGCGTCCTCTCGACGGCGCGCCGCCAGTCCCGGTACGCCGAGGCGCGCCGGTCCTCGCTCCACCGCGGCTCGAACGCGGCGTCGGCCTTCCAGAGGCGCCGGAGCGCGTCGGTCGACGCGAACGCGCCGGCGGCGAGACCGGCGGCGTAGGCGGCCCCGAGCGCGGTCGTCTCGCGGACGACCGGGCGGACGACCGGCGCGCCGAGGACGTCGGCCTGCAGCTGCATCAGGAAGTCGTTGGCGCTCGCGCCGCCGTCGGCCTTGAGCACGGAGAGCGGGCGCCCGGAATCGGCCGCCATCGCGTCGGCGACCTCGCGCGACTGGAAACAGATCGCCTCGAGGGTGGCGCGGACGAGATGGGCGCGGGTCGCGTAGCGCGTCAGCCCGACGATCGCGCCGCGCGCGCTCATGTCCCAGTGCGGCGC
>DATJXB010000210.1:0-3739 GCA_035500755.1 Thermoanaerobaculia bacterium
GCCGAAGCGATTCAAGATTCTTTTCCTCTGTACCGGGAACTCGGCGCGGAGCATCCTCGCCGAATACTTCCTCCGGCGCCTCGACCCCGTTCGCTTCGAGGCCTTTTCCGCCGGGGCTCACCCGCGGGGCCGCGTGAATCCTCTCGTGCTGGAAATTCTTCGCGACGGCTACCACATCGACGCGAGGGACGCCCGGAGCAAGTCGTGGGAGGAGTTCCGCGACGTGAAGTTCGACTTCGTCGTGACGGTCTGCGACAAGGCGCGCGAGTCGTGCCCGGTATGGCCCGGGCAGCCGATCGTCGCTCATTGGGGATCCGATGATCCCGATGCGGTCGAGGGCGACGAGGAGGCGAAGAAGAGGGCGGTCAAGAACGTCGCCGTAGAGATCTACCGGCGGCTCGGGCTGTTCACCGCGCTCCCCATCGCATCCCTCGACCGGCTCCGGCTGGAGGAGGCGACGAAGTCGATCGGCATGAAGTAGCGCCGCACCCACCCGCCAACGGAGCCTTCGGCGCGAGGCGCTTCGCCCCTCCCGGAGGCGGATGCCCTACCGGCGGCGGGCGGTCTCCGCGGAGCCGAGCGTCCCGATGATGTAGTCCCAGAGCGGCGAGGTGACGCCGAAGTCTCGCGTCGAGTCTGCGTAGTGGTGGCGGAAATGGTGCCGCTTGAGCCCGCGCAGCAGGCGCGACCGGCCGCTCGCGTGATGGACGGCGAAGTGAATCGTGTCGTAAAGGAGGTAGCCGGTGATGAGCCCGGCGTACGCCGCCGGCGTCGCCGTCCCGAAGATCAGCCGGAAGAGTCCGTAGAAAAAGAGGGCCAGCGGGATGCTCACCCCCGGCGCGAGCACGAGGCGCGTCGAGTCGTTCGGGTAGTTGTGGTGCACCCCGTGCGCGACGAAGTAGAACCGGTGGCGCGAGGTCGGCAGTTTCGGCACGACCGGCTCGTCCCGGCGGAGCGTTCCCACGATCCGCTGGGTGTCGTCCTCGATCAGGCGCAGGGTGTGGAAGATGCCGCGGTGGATTGCGTACTCGACGACGGTCCACAGAAAGAGACCGAGGACGTAGAGTGCCGCCACGCGGCCGGGAGCCATCGTCCGGAACGCCACCGCCAGGCTGACCGCGAGAACGGGGACGAAGATCGCGTGGGGAATCCAGGGCTTGATGTGGGAGAGCCGCTCCCGGAAGTCGCTCTCGAACATCCGGCAGGACTCGTCGGCGTTGCTGACGTAGCGGATCTCCGGCGCCGCGGGAGCGGCGACGGGGCTCGACATCGTTTCGATCGTGGCGTCGGTGGTTGCGGACATAGCCATCCTCTATTCTCTCCGATTCTCGAAACCCAACGATAACGCATCCGAGCCCCGTGCCAAGCCCCTTACAGCCCCAGAAATTCCCGCATCCGCGCGAGCGCTTCGTTCAAGGCCCGCCGAAAGTCCCGGCCGCGCGGCCGCGCCCCCGAGAAGCCGAGCTCGTGCCGCAGCTCGCCGCCGACGACTTTGAGATTGGCCCAGCCGAGCATCCGCTCGCCCCAGAGCATCGGCATCGCGTAGTGGCCCATGCGGCGCTGGTGCGCCGCGACGTAGGCCTCGAACTTGTACTCCCAGCCCCAGAGCAGGCGGAAGCGGCGCCGATCCCAAACGACCGGGTCAAACGGCGTGAGAAAGCGCAGCCGGCCGCCGGCCCCGTGTCGGGAGGCGGCAGGGTTCTCCTCTCTCGGCCAGAACCACGTGATCCCGCCGACTTCGGCGTGGGCGTACCGCGAACGGGCGCTCTCCTGCACCTGCCTGACTTCCGCCGCGAGCCCCCGCGCTCCCGAGCGCAGCAGCGCGCCGAGATAAGCGAGGCTCGCCGCCGGCAGCGGCGCGTAGAGCTCGACGGCGATGTCCAGCAGCCGGCCGGCGCGCGCGAGGCGCGCTTCGACGCCGTCCTCGCCTGCCGACTCGTCGGCCGCCTCGTACACCCGGGTTCCCGCCTCTCGCCGCACCACGCGCAGAAGTCCCCAGTGGTGCAGGCCCTCGAGGAGATGATTGCCGACGTTCAAGGAGCTGCCCCACCGTTGGATGCGGCCGTGGTCGAAGTGCGCCTTCACGTCCCTGGGCCGGGTGGGACCGTGCCGCCGCACGAACGCCAGCACCTCCTCGGCGCGGGCCCGCATCCGGGCGTTCCACGAGCGCGGCGCGCTGTGCGGATGGAGGAGCTTCACGGTTCGGCGCGGGAGAAACCCGTAGTTGACGAAGAACGCCTCTTCGACCGCGAGCCGCGGGTACTTGCGCTCGAGATCGCCGGCGCGATAGCCCTCGACGCGGTGCGCGAGGATCAGGTCCTGGGCGCGCGCGGGCGCGCGCATCGGGTCGGCCTGCACGAAGCCCAGACGCGCGATCGCCCGCGGCAGACTGGTGGGCGCAAAGAGGCTGCGCGCCACGGCGTATCGGGTGAGGTGACCGAGGCTGAGGCCCGAAGAGCTCACGCGGGACGTCCGAACGGGGCCCGGCGGCTCATCGATCAGAGCATAGCAACCTCTCGCCCGAAGAACCTCGACTCAGGCTTCCGGCCGCGGTGCGGCCGCGTTCAACGGCTCGGCGGGCGCCTCGCCGCGCGGACCGAACGTGGCCGACACGGGGTCGAACGGCGACCGGCAGCGCGCGCACATGACCGGGCGGCGCCGATCGCCGATGACGACGGTGGTGGCCTGGCAGCTCCGACACGGGATCAGGACGAAACGGGGGCTTTCCATCGAGTGACCTCCGACGTTGAAGGTACGCCCCGGCCTTGAAGCCTCGGTGAACGCCGTCTTCGCGCGGCGAACGGGTTTCGCGCTCAGGGCGCGGAGGCGAGGCGCAGTCCGCAGGTGCCGATGACGATCAGGAGCGCGCAGAAGAGACGCACCGCGTTCCACGGCTCGCGGAACACGACGGCGTCGAGAATGAGGGCGCCGACGAGCGAGGCGCCCATCCAGACGGCGTAGGCGGTTCCCATCGGAATCGCCTTCATCGCCAGCGAGAGCAGGACGGCCGCGCCGAGACCCGAAACGAGGTAGCCGAGCAGCGGGAGGAGGCGGCCGGGACCGTTCAAGAGCTTCAAGCTGACGATCCAGGCGACCTCGAAGAGCGACGACAGACCGAGCAGCAGCCACGCGCGCCCGGCCGCGGCGTGCACTAGGCGTCGCTCCGCAGGATCGGGCTCATCGACGACGATGGTAAAGCCGCGGCGGCGCGCCGCGGCAACGCCACGCAAGCTTTTACGCCGCGCGCGGCCGGGCTTCGCGGCGTTCTCACGGGCCCTACCGATCGCCTTCACGGGCACGACGTACGTTGCGCCCGAGGAGGCGACGATGATCGAACCGACGACTCCCACCGTCTGGTCTCTGGCGTGTCCCGACTGCGGCGACCCCGTCACCCTCGAGTTCCCGGCCGACGCCGAGCCGGGCGTCGGGATCGAGACGTGCCGCGCCGGCCACGACTTCCCTTTCCAGTACGACGGGCTGACGGTCGAGGTCCTCGGAGCGGGCAGCCGCTTCTAGCCGGTGCCGGGTCCCGGCTGATGCGAACGCATCGGGCCGGGCGGCGTTCGGTGTCCGATAGTGGCGCCGTGGGCATGGTCGCCCGGCCGGGCGGGCCACCTGTAGGAAAATCCGAGGACTTGACCGACTCGACGAAGCGCATCGGCCTCTGGTCGGCGGCGGCCCTCGTCGTCGGCCACACCATCGGCGTCGGCATCTTCCTGACTCCCGCACAGCTGATCGG
>DATJXB010000211.1:0-2150 GCA_035500755.1 Thermoanaerobaculia bacterium
GCCGCGAGCCTGAAGGTCTTCTTCCCCTTCTGCGGGTGGGGCTTCGCGGTCGCCTCGTGGCAGCCGTCGCAGGACTCGGCGGCCGCGTGGACGCTCCTGCCCTGAAGGAGGGTCTCGTGGCAGCCGGAGGCCGCGCAGGGATTGTCGGCGGCGGCCGAGGCCCCGGCGAAGAGGCCGGCGGCCAGGAGCGGAGGGAGCACGAGCCGCGGGCTCATCGGGCGCGCGCCCTTTGGAAGGCGGACCAGCCGGTGAGGAGGAACGCGGCCTCGACTGCCGCGACCGACCCGAGCACGAGGACGAGGTTCGAGCTGCCGAAGCCGTAGGCGTGAAGTCCCGTCGCGAGGACGAAGTTGACGCCGAGGTACGTCATGAGGATCGTCCAGAACGCCGCGATCGAGAGAACGGCGACGCCCCACGCGCGGACCTGCTCGTCGAAGCGGGCGTGGAGGATCGCCATGTACGCGAGGAACGCGATGAGCGACCAGACCTCCTTCGGATCCCAGCCCCAATAGCGTCCCCAGGACGAGGCGGCCCAGACCGATCCCGTCAGGATGCCGGCGATCAACAGGATCGAGCCGACGTGGAGGTACCAGTACAGGAGCGTGCTCCAGCGCTCGGCGAGATCGCGCCGCGCCGGGGCCACGATCTCGACCCCGACGACGAGATGCGCGAGCCCGGTCGCGATCGCGAGGACCGAGTAGCTCACGACGATGATCGGGACGTGGATGGCGAGCCACGGGGTCCCGGAGAGGACCGGCGGCATCGGATGGATGAACGGGTCGATCGGCAGGAGATCCGCGAGCGCCATCGCGACGGCGCCCAGCCCCGCCGCGTTCGCGACGAGCAGCCGCTGGCGAAGGGCGAGGGCGGCGACGCCGAAGAGCCCGACGCCCCAGCCGAGGAAGAGTATGGACTCGTACATGTCCGAAGCCGGCGCTCGCCCCGCGACCCGCCAGCGCATCGCGAGGCCCCACGACATCGCGAAAAAGCCGAGAACGAGGAGGACGCCGCCGACCGTCCGAAGCCGGAAGCGGTCCTCGCCCAGCGTCGCGCCGAGCGCGACCGCGGCCGGCAGCAGGAAGAGCCACGCGATCCGGGTCGGTCGCGCCGCGTTGTAGGCGATCTCGCGCGCGAGAGCGCGCGCGGTCGGATAGTGAGGCGGCGCGGCCATGGCGCGCACGTGATCCGCGAGGCCGGCGAGCTCGGCCGGCGTCCGGAGGGCCGGAGCCGTCTCCCACGTCCCCCTGGGGTCCGCGACGGGGATGCAGCGGATGCCGGCGCCGTTGAAGTGCTGGTAGAGGAGGATCAGGCGGGCCTCGAGCTTGAAAAGAGCCGCCTCCGTGCCCGTCGGCTTCGAGTCGCCGCTTCGGGAGTGGAGCGCGAGCATCGTCGTGCGCATGACGGGAGACGAGACGATCTCTGCATAGCTCGCCCGGCGCGCGCCGGGCGGGAGCCCGGCGGCCTTCGCGACGTCGCCGCCGCCGACGAGGACCATCGGCTCCTGTTCCCAGCGGCGGCGATCGAAGGTCCAGCCCGCGACGGCGGCGACGGGATCGAGACCGGCCCAGGACGTCCGGCCGGTGACGTTCCAGATCGCCTCGCGCGCCTGCGTGTCGAAGGGCATCGCGCGGCCGTCGTGCTGGACCGGCAACGCCCGCAGCTTCTCGAGCGTCGCGGCGTCGATCGGATCGGCGGCACGGGCCGGCGCGGCCCAGATCGCGGAGGCCGCGGCCGACAGCACGAGGAGGACGGGCAGGGTCGGCAGCGCGGACCCGGCCGGCGCGGGAGCGCGGGAGGCGTGCGACTGGACGAGGCGGGTCGCGAACACGACGAGCATCCCGGCCACGAGAAGCACGTACCCGGCAAAGACGATCGGCTGGCCGGGGTCTCGAGAGACCGAAAGGATCGTCGCGGGCGGCGTCACGTCGGTGCGGTAGCTACTCTGGAAGAACCGGAAGCCGCCGTACGACAGCGGCCGGTTCATCTCGATCACGGCGGGGAGCGGCGCCGGGCGCGCGGCGTCCTCGACTTCGACCCGGCTGCGGTACATGGCGGGCTGCCGCGTGCCCGGGTAGAGGTCGAGCTCGAACGCGTCGAGCCTCACCGCGAACGGGAGCCTGAACGACCGCGCGGGGCTGTCGCCGGACTGC
>DATJXB010000212.1:0-5334 GCA_035500755.1 Thermoanaerobaculia bacterium
CGCCACAGGCCCTGCGACACGACGACCACGGGTTCGCGCCGGGATCGCACGTCCAAACGGGCGAGGTCGCGGCCGCGCAGCACCCCGACTCCGAGCGTGGAGAAGAAGTCGCCCGAAACCTGAGCGGCGCGCAAGCGCACCGCACGGCCTCGGAAGGCAAAGTTCACGGTTCCCGTGTTGAAGAGACCCACCGACGTGAGCGCGGGGCATTCCGCGAGCCACGGAGCGACCGTCGGCGGCAGATCGCCCGACCTCTGGATGGCTCCCCCCTTCGGCAGCGTCACGAGACGCTCCGCCTCAGGGAAGGGGGGCGCCCTCAGAAAGACGCGATCGAAGATCGAAAAGGCCGCCGCGACGCTCCCGCTCGCCAGGCCCAACCCGAGGATGCACACCAGGCTCGAACCGGCCGAGCGCCGCATTCGGCGCAGAGCGAAGACGACCTCTTTGACCAGGAGCCGGGCCGTCGCCAGCACGATTGACCCCTTCCCCGGTTAGGACTCCTCGATCGAGACCTCGAGCGGCATCGCGGCGCGCACGGCTTTCGAGACGATGCAGTACTTCTCGGCGAGCGCCACGGTCTTCTCCACCTGAGCGCGCTGCGCCTCGAGGATGGCGCCGGGCACTTTCACCGTGAGCCGCGCGCCGAGCAGCTTGAAGCCGCCGGCCTCGTCTTTGCCGACCTCGCAGGAGGCTTCGAGCGCCGGATCCGCGTACGGGATCGCGAGCTTCTTCAGGAAGATCGCCCACGTGTTGAGGTAGCAGGCCGACAGCGCCGACAGGAGAAGCGTCTCGGGGTTCGCGCGGCCCCCGGCGCCGTCGAGGACCGTGGCGCCCGCGAAGTCGATCGGCGCGCCCTCCGGGAGCGTGGCGCGGCCCGTGCCGGCGCCGTCACCCGACCACGACGCGCGCAGCGCGAAGCGATGAGTCGCTGTGTTTTCCGCCATGGCGCGATGATGCCATAGTGACGGGGTGCGGCACGCGGCATCGAGAATCGCCTTCGGCACGACCGCGCTGCTCCTGTCCGCCTGCGCGACGGCGCCGAAGCCCTCGGCCGCGACGCGACGAATCGCCGCGAATCCGCCCGCGGTGATCGAGGGCCGCGTGGTGGACCCGTTCGGCAAAGCGGCCGCGGGGGTCGGCGTGCGCGGCATCCCGCGCGGCCAGGACATCCCGTGGTCGTCCGCGGCGACGACCGACTGCGACGGCCGCTTCCGCGTCTCGGTGCCCGCACCCGCGGCCTACGCGTTCCTCCTCTCGTGGCAGGGGACCTCCGTGATGACGCCTTCCCCGGACGACCCGGCGATGGCGGCCATCCCCGTCACGCCCGGCGGCCGCGTCGACGGCGTCGTGCTCGTCTTCGACGCGGCGGCGTGGCGCCAGGCCACCTCCCTGGCTCCGCCGGACACGCCCTCTTGCCCGTAACCGTATAATCCGCGCGATGGCTGCGAACCCGAAAGTCGAGCGCAAGCGCGTGCGCTGCGTGATCAACGGCAAAGAGATCGACGTCTGGGAGGGATACCGCCTCTGGGACGCGGCCCTCGACGCCGAGGCGCGGCTCTGGAAATGGTGCGGCGGCGAGGGAATGTGCGCCACCTGCGCGGTCGTGCCCCTCTCGGGTGAGGAGAACCTCACGCCGCCGACGAAACTCGAGAAGTTCTCGCTCGCGCTCTGGTTCGCCAAGCCGCTCGCGCTCGTGCGCCGCCGCTGGAAGGACCGTCCGGTCCGCCTCGCCTGCCAGTCCTACGTGCGAGGCCCGGTCGAAGTCGTCGGCGTGCTCGGCGCCGGCGGCGAAGCGGCGCGCGAGGCGGCCGGCATCGAATAGCGCCCGCCGCGGGATCCTCATGAGAAGACTGCTCGGCCGGGCCGCGACGATCGCCGCCGCGGGCGCCTCGCTCTACGTCGCCGGTTCGTACGCGCTCGCGCGCGTCCTCGCCCGACGCCTGGTGGCGCCCCAGGGCCTCGGCCCGGCGCCCGGCCGCCACGAGGACCTGCTCGCCGCTCTCGAGGCGAGCGCGCCGATCGTCGCGAACCTGCGCCACCGCGGCAGCGCGCGCCTCCCCGTCGAGCTCGCCGCCACCTTCGCCTCCCCCGGCGCTCCGGAAACGCGGCCGACGATTCTCTTTCTCCACGGCAAGGGCGGCGACGCGAGCGAGTGGGAGGCGGACGCGCTGCGCGCGCTCCGCCTCGGGTACAACGTCCTCCTCCCGGACCTTCGCGGTCACGGCCGCAGCGGCGGGACGATCTTCACGCTCGGGTTCCTCGAGAAGGAGGACCTCGCCCTCACGGTCGCCGCGGCGCGCGACGGCTTCGGCATCGAGGCCGACCGACTCGGGATCCACTCCTGCTCCGCCGGTTCCTCGGTCGCGCTGGAATTCGCCGCCGGCCGCGCCGGCGTCCGCGCCCTGTGGCTCGAGTCGCCGTTTGCGCGGCCGCGCGAGATGGCCCGCCACTATCTCTCGCGTGCGACGCGCCTGCCCGGAGCGCTGCTGACGCTGACGAGCTCCTGGGCGGTCGCCCGCGCCGTCTCCTACGTCCGCACCGAGCTCGGTCTCCCGCCGGGAACCGGTGGCCTCGAGGCGGTCGATCCGATCCGCTCGGCCTCGCGCGTTTCGGCCGCGATTCTCCTCGTGCACGGCGAGGAGGACCGGCTGGTTCCTCTGAAGTTCACGCACGAGCTCGCGGCGGCGCTGCCCCGACTCTCGGCGGTCTGGAACGTTCCCGGCGCAGGCCACTGTCACCACGACGACGAGCCCGCCGCGAGCGTCAGGCTCGCCTACGCTCGGAAGTGGCAGGAGTTCTTCGCGACCTACCTGCCGGCCTGAGTCTTCTTTCGCGGATCCGTCGTCCGTCCCTTCAACTGCCCGCACGCCGCCGACGCGTCGGGCCCCTTGCTGCGGCGGACGGTCACGGTCACGTGCGCCGCCGCGAGCCGCCGCACGAAGCGGTCGATCGCCCCCTCCTCCGGACGCTTCCAGCCGGGAAGGTACGTGGGGTCCTCGTTCAACGGGATGACGTTGACCTTGACGGAAAGGTCGCGGAGCAGGCGGGCCAGATGCCCCGCGTCCTCGTCGCGGTCGTTGACGCCCGCGATGAGCACGTACTCGACGAGGATCCGGCGCCGCGGCTCGAGCGGCCAGGCGCGCATCGCGGCGAGGAGCCCCTCGAGAGGGTACGTCCTGGTGATCGGCATCAGCTTCGCCCGCGTCGCCTCGTCCGCCGCGTTGAGCGAGACGGCGAGGTTCGGCCGCTTCGGGAGCGCGGCGAGCGTCGCGAACGCCGGCGTGATGCCGGACGTCGAGACCGTGACGCGCCGCGGCGGCAGGATTTCGAAGAGGATCTCGAGAGCCGGCAGGACACCCTCGAGGTTGAGGAACGGCTCCCCCATCCCCATGAAGACGATGCGCAGTCCCTCCGCCGTGCGTCCCGTCGCGTCGAGCACGGCATAGAGCTGGCCGAGGATCTCCCCGGCCGTCAGGTTGCGGCCGCCGCCGAGCCGGCCGGTGACGCAGAACGCGCAGTCCACGGCGCAGCCCGTCTGCGACGAGAGGCAGACCGTGAAGCGCTCCGTCGGCGCCGTCCCGCCCCGCGGCACGGCCGGAGCGGTGGGCGAGGCCGTCGCGGCGCGCGCGTCCTCGAACTCGTTGACCCGCGCGGCCGACTCGTCGCCCGGCATGAAGACGGCCTCGACGAGCGCGCCGTCGGCGAGGCGCAGCCCCAGCTTCGCGCTGCCATCCGACGAAGCGTCGCGCCGCACGATCTCCGGCAGCCGGATCGGCAGCTCGCGCTCCAGCCGCTCCCGCAGCGAGCCCGGGATCTCGGTCAGGCCGGCGTAGCCGCGCGCCCCGCGGCGGTGGATCGCGTCGAAGAGCTGGCGGCCCCGGTAGCGCGGCAGACCCCAGGACTCGGCGAGGCTCTCCCAGCCGGAGGGCGTCAGGCCGAGAGGATCGCGCTCACCCATGACGGGCGAGTCTATGCCGCCGGCTACCGCGCGGGCTTGCGGAGGGGGGTCTTGCGGTTGCGCACCTTGCGCGTCGGGTCGATGCCGAGCGACTTCAGGAAGCGCAGGTCCTTCAGGTTGATCCGGAACGCGGCGCGCTCGACCTCGGCGCCGTCGTCGTCCCGCTCGGCCGCCACGACCGTGGCGCCCCGGCGCGCGCGCGCTTTCGCTTCGCGCTTGTTCACGCCCACCTTCGCGTCCAGAACCATGTAGAGGTTGTAGCCCTCGTCGCGAATCTTCTGGATGGAGTCGTGCACGCGCCCCGAGCCCGAGATCGATTCGTTGATCGCCTGACCGAGCTCCTTGAGCATCGCGCGGAGATGATCGGAGAGTTCCATGACCGCAGCGATTATCGCTCTCTCCTCGCGAGAATCAAGGATCGTTCCCACGGAAAAAAGGTGCTATCCTTTCGTGTCGTCTCGAACGACTCCGCGCGCCGCCGCGCGTCCCTCTCCCCCCGCTCCGCTTCTTCCGAAGATAAGCTTCTCGCGATGTTCTCGCGCTTCGCGCATCTCCAGTGCCCGCGCTGCGGCGCGTCGTACGAGCGCGACCGCCGGATCAACGTGTGCGCGGCCTGCGGCGGCGCGCTCTTCCCGCGCTATCACGGCGCCCGTCTCGATCGCCATGCCGCCGCGGGACGGCCGCGCTCGATCTGGCGCTGGCACGAGATGATGCCCGTCGAGGACCCGGAGAACGTCGTCACGCTCGGCGAGGGCGGCACGCCGCTGCTCCGCGCGACACGCCTCGGCGGCAACGCGGGATTCGCCGACCTCTGGATCAAGGACGAGTCCGCCAACCCGACGGGGTCGTTCAAGGCACGCGGCCTCTCGGCCGCGGTGTCGAAGGCGAAGGAGCTCGGCTACGGGAGGATCGCGCTGCCGACGGCCGGAAACGCCGGCGGCGCCGCGGCCGCGTACGCGGCGAAGGCGGGAATGGAGTGTCACGTCTTCATGCCGGCCGACACGCCGCGCGTCTTCCGGATCGAGTGCGAGCGCTACGGCGCGCACGTGACGCTCGTCGACGGCCTGATCGACGACTGCGGCCGGATCGTCGCCGAGCGCGCGCCGCGCGAAGGCTGGCACGACGTCTCGACCCTGAAGGAGCCTTTCCGCGTCGAGGGCAAGAAGACCATGGGCTACGAGCTCGCCGAGGACTTCGGCTGGAAGCTGCCGGACGCGATTCTCTACCCGACCGGCGGCGGGACCGGCCTGGTCGGGATCTGGAAGGCGTTCGCCGAGCTCGCGGCGATGGGGCTGCTCGATCCCGCCCACCGCCGCCTGCCGCGGATGGTGGCGGTGCAGTCGGAGCAGTGCGCGCCGGTGGTCGAGTCGTTCCTC
>DATJXB010000213.1:0-4009 GCA_035500755.1 Thermoanaerobaculia bacterium
CGCCTCACAGGGGAATGGGGTCAACGCTGAAATCCTGCCTGGGGAATGGGGTCAACGCTGAAATCCTGCCTGGAAAGGGGGTCAACGCTGAAATCCTGACGGCACGATTCAGGAATTCAGCGTTGACCCCGCCACCACCTACCTCGGCCGCCTACTTCGCCGCGACGATCCGCGCGATGACCTTCGGGTCGTCCGGCAGGAGGCCCACCTTCGACAGGCGCGGGACGAGCTCCCGGAACTTCGGATACATGCGAAACGCCCTGGCGAAGATCGGCAGCGACTCGTCCACCTTGCCCGTGTTCGCCACCGCGACCGCGTGCCAGAACACCATCTCCGCGAAGTCGGGGAGGATCGCCTCGGCGGCCGCGTACGCCTCGAGCCCGGCCGCGTAGTCCTTCTTCTCCAGGTAACGGTCGCCGTCGTTGGCGAGGTTGTTCGCCCGCTGAAATTTGACGAGGCGCCGCAGCTCCGCGAGCGGCTGCGGATTGTCCTCGACACGCAGGTCGAAGACCTTGTCGTTCCACGGCTTCCCGCTCGAGACGCCTTTGACGACGAGGATCGCCGCCGACTGCATCCCGCGAATGTCGCCGCCCGCCGCCTGCGCGGCCTCGAGCGCCTGGAGCATCCGCTCGGCGAGATCGCCCTTCGCCGACTCGAATGCCTTCGCCATCGCGGGCCAGATGTTGTCGTTGTCCATCAGGTTGGCCTGGACCGAGTAGCCGGTGCCGACGTGGTCGCCGGCCGACGGAATGCACTTCGCGCCGGTGTACGCGGCGACGCGTCCGGAGGCGTCGATCATCGCGACCTGCCGCACGTCGCGCCCGTCGTCGCCGGCGATCAGGCTCCGGAGCGCGTCCGGAGCGCTCTTGCCCGCGCGCATCAGGTCGAGGCCGAGCGGGCCGTAGGCCGGGTCGATGAACGACTGGGTCGCGACGGCCCCCACGCCCGCTTCCGCCCACGACACGCCCGAGCCGACCGAGAACGCGTGCGACTGGACGGCGACGCCCATCTCCCCCGTCGCCGGATCGCGCGCGACGATCGAGAACGTGTGGACGGGCCGCAGCGGCACGTCCGCGTCGGGAAGAGCGGACGCGACGGCGCCCGCGAGGAAAACGAACGCAGCGGCGGCAAGCCTCTTCACGGTTACCTCGCCTCCGGCGCGGGCTTCGGGTCGAACGCCCCGGTGCTCCCGATCGAGAGGACGCCGTCGGACGCCTCGGCGCGGCCGATTCGTGTGGTCGCGACACCGGCGAGGCAGCGTCGAGCGTTCATCGAACCCTCCTTGGAAACGCGGGTTTTCCGGGACGGTATCAGGAAACGAACGCCGTCCTGCGGCGGCTTCGTCAGCGCTTCAGCATCGACTCCGAGGCCACCGGCCAGTGGAGTCCGAGGGCCTTTGCGAGAAACACGGCCATCTGGCCGCGCGTGAGCGGGTTGTCCGGGCAGAAATTGCCGCCGCCGCAGCCGGCAGTGATGCCCGACGCGGCGAGCGCTTCGACGAACTGGAAGTAGGGATGATTCGTTCCCACGTCGTTGAACGTGGCGCTCGCCGGCGCCGGGCTGACCTGCAGCTGGTAGTAGACGCGGAGCGAACCGATCGACGTCAGGCCGTCCGTGCCCGTGTTCTGGGCGAAAGCGAGGTAGTCGTAGGTCTGCGTGTCCACGGTTTCGGGGACCGGAAGGTCCGATCGCCAGCGGCTGCAGCCGCTCGCTTCCGTGGTTCCCGTCGACACCGCGGCGAAGATCGTGCCGCCGGTGCTACCCAGTCTCTGGATCCCGGCCTGCACCGAATCGAAGGTCGTGCTGTCGCACGCCTTGAGCTCGATGTACTGGATGACCGCACCCTGAGGAAGGTGCAGGGCGGCCATGAAGTACCCCGGCGTCGTCGAGTAGCGATAGCCCGTGTTGACGTCGCCGCTCCAGGTCACGTCCGAGCCGAGGGCCTGCATGTCCCAGGCGCTGACGACCTCGCTCGACAGGGCGCCCGTGCCCCACGCCGGCGCCGACTGAGCGCGGGCGAGCGAAGCGGCGGCGAACAACACGGCGGCCAGGACGAGCGTGCGGCGAGAAGACATCGAGCCCTCCTTCAAAATTTCCGCGACCGTATCAGGAAAGACAAAAAAAAGGCGGGGCCGTCTGGCCCCGCCTGAAGAACCGGATTCGAGCCCGGATCAGTACCGGGAGCGGCCGCCGCCTCCGCCGAAGGACTCGTTCTTCGGGCGCGCCTCGTTGACCTTGAGCGCGCGTCCGCCGAACTCCGTGCCGTTCATCGAGAGGGCCTCGCGGGCCTCCGAGTCGTTGCTGAATTCGACGAAGCCGAAGCCCTTGGACTGGCCGGTGTCGCGGTCCGTGATCACGCGCGCGGAGTCGGGCGTGCCGAACTTGGCGAACATGGCCTGGAGCTGGTCGTCGGAAATGTTGTATGGAAGGTTGCCTACGTAGAGCTTCATGGATCCTCAAAATGCCGGAGAAAAGTTGGCGAAGAAACCGCCGGCACGGGCTTCGCGTTCTCGTGAATTTTCGTTCGGAGTAAGTCAGATCGTGTCTGGCAGGCAGCGAACCGAGAACGCGCGGAGCCTATCACACCCGCGGAACCGCCCACCCCGGCAGCAACTCCATGGTCGTCCGGCGCCGCTTCGCGGTGTGGAAGCCGCGCACCCACTTGCGGTTGGCGGCCGTCGGGTACTTTGCGGCGTACGCGTCGTCGATCGCGTCGTAGAGGCGCTCGCCGCGGACCGGACGGGCGCGGACCCGGATTTCGGGACCTTCTTTTTCGAGGCGGATCGCGCCATTCGGATTCGCGAGGAACGCCTGCCGCCAGCCGGTCGGCGAATCGTCCCACGGTCGCACGAACGCGCGGCCGCGTACGACGACGACCCAGATGCCGAGGAAGCGGTGGTCGGAGCCGGAGCGGATGCGGAGGATCGCCGTGTCGTTGAGCGCGGCGAGAAGGCGGTCGGGAAGGGCGCGGCGCATCGAGATCCAGCCTACTCCGGCCGCAAGGCGACGAGCGGATCCGTCCGCGCGGCGCGGCGTGGCTCCGAGGGCCACGCGGATCCCGATCTCGTACCGGCGGCGCGCGACCGCGTGCGCGACGATCCCGTGGAGACCGATCGCCGCGAGCAGGAGCGCCGCGGCCGCGAAGCCGCCGACGAGCGCCGGCGGTGGCGGGCGGTCGGACTCCCCAAACCCCTCGCGCACCCCCGCTCCCGGAGGGAGAGGGGCTGGGGCGAAGTTGTCTCCCTAGCCTCCGACCAGCTTCTGAAACCGCGGGTTCTTGCGCAGCGGGTCGAAGTTGGGATCGATCTTGAGCCATCCCGGCGAGAGGTAGTACGGAATCTTCAGCAGCGGCTCGAGCTGATCGAGCGCCTTCTCCGGCTCGCCGACCAGCAGGAAGATCCGCGCGAGCTGGTGCTGGTTGTACGGGCCGTTCAGGGCGTCCTTCGAGACCGGATCGAGCGCGACGCCGCGCTCCCCCTCACGGATCGCCTCCTCTTTCCGGCCGAGGTACGCCAGCGCGAGGCCGAGAACGACGCGGCGTCCCGGATCGTTGGGCGTTGCGCGAAGCTGCTCCTCGAAGGCCTTCCGGGCCTCCTCGGCGTAAGTGCGCACGTTCGCGGCATCGCCTTTCAGGGCATAGGCCTGAACGAGGCAGAGAGCCCAGGAGCCCCGGTCGTCGTCGAACGCGCTCTGGGTCAGCCGCAGCAGAAGCTCTCGCTGTTCCTCGTCGAGGACCCAGACGAGGTCGTAGTAGTTCGCCAGATAGGCCACGAGCGCGGTGGGCTCGACCTCCCTGGGCGCGGCCTTGAGCACGGCCCGGGCACCGGCCAGGTCTCCCTCGCCGAGGTAGGCCATCGCCTTGGTCTCGATCAAAGAGAGGTCGGTGGGCGCAAGCGCGAGGCCACGATCATAGGCCTCCCGCGCCTCGGGATAGCGTCGCAGACGCAGGAGCGCGTCGCCGAGGACCGACTGGATGCCGCTGGACCCGGGATCGAGACGGACCGCCAGT
>DATJXB010000214.1:0-7329 GCA_035500755.1 Thermoanaerobaculia bacterium
CGCCCCCGACCCGGCGGCGGCGATCGGCAGGCTGCGCGCGGCCGCGGCCGGGACGCGATGAGGGGTCTGTGCCGCGCGGGCGCGGTCCTCGCGCTCGGACTCGTCCTGGCCATGCAGGCCTGCAAGAGCTCCGGCGCCCCGAAGAAGCCGGACAAGATCACGCAGGAGCTCCTGACGCAGCCGAAGGAAGTCCTGTTCGAGAAGGGCAAGGCCCTGATCGCCAAGAAGAAATACGACCAGGGCCGCAAGTACCTCAACTACGTCTTCGAGACCTACCCGAACGAGACGGTGGGGCGCGAGGCGCTCCTGATGGTCGCGGACTCCTACTTCCAGCAGAAGAACGCGGCCGCCTACACCGAGGCGCGCTACCGCTACCGCGACTACCTGAACCGATACCCCGGAGCCCCCAACCGGGACTACGCGCGGTACCAGTTCGCCTTCTGCTATGACAAGGAGCACGAGTCGCCCGACCGCGACCAGACCGCCACCCGCGAGGCGATCGAGCAGTATCGGGCGCTGATCCGGGAGTTTCCCGACTCGGGCTACGCCGGGGCGGCGCGCGAGCGTATCCGCCGGCTGACCGACCTGCTGGCCGAGCACGACTTCGGCGTCGGGTACTTCTACTTGCGCAAGGGGTCGACGGCGGCGGCGCTGTCCCGGTTCATTCAGGTCGAGCAGCACTACCCGGACTACGGATCCAAGGACAAGCTCTACTACTACCAGGCCGTGGCCCTCGGGCGGCTGGGGCGGAGCGGCGAGGCGGCGACCTACTACAACAAGGTTCTCGAGGAGTTTCCGCAGAGCGAATATGCCCGAAAGGCCAGGTCAGCCATTGGAAAGAAAGGCGAAAAGCCCCCTTCGGCGTCCGTGGTTGTTGACAGCAAGCCACAAAGCCAGTAAATTTTAGGCCAGAAACCGCAAGTCGCCGTATTTCTTAAGGAGTCGCCATGCGTCTCCCCGTTCGCATTTCTGGCCTCTTGATCGTCTTCCTCACGGCCATGACGCTGGGAGCGCAGCAGGGCCCCGAGCTCTCGGGCGGCGGTCTGGCGACCCCGAATCAGTCGATCACCCGGATCGAGACCACCGCGCCGCAGACGACCGAGGCGGCTCCGCAGCCCCTCGGCTACGAGGACGAGGTCTCCTGCTTCGGCTACATCGGGCCGGACGACGAGCACTTCGCGGCGAGCGTCATCGGGGGCGAGAACGAGGCCGAGCAGACGGACTTCACGGACCACAACCTGATGTATCTCGACAGCGGCTACGACCGTGGGTTGAAGCCGGGAGACGAGTTCTGGCTCGTCACGCCGGGGGACGTCGTTTACCACCCGATCTCGAGCCAGCCCATGGGCCGCTTCTACCAGTACCGGGGCCGGGCGGCTCTCGTCTGCATCGAAGGCCGGACAGCGGTCGTCCGGGTGACCAAGGCCTGCACGGACATTCCCGTCGGCGTCTTCCTGAAGCCTTACGAGCCGGTTCCGATCCCGCTCGGGCGCCGGTTGCCGAGCTGCGCCATGTGCGATCCGTCGACGGGCAAGGCCCACGGACGGATCGTCCTGACCCGCGACGGCGTCGTCGCCATCGGCACCGGGACGGACATCATGATCGACCTGGGGATGGCCGAGGGCCTTCAGCCGGGTGACCAGCTCTCGATCTACCGCTACGCCAGCGGCTCGGACTACGGCCTGCGGCCGCAGGGCTCCTACTGGATGTACAAGCCGCCGCCGCCGGGGGTCTCGGTTCCGCGGACGTACCTGGGGGATCTGGCCATCCTCTACGTCGGCGACCGCTGGTCGATGGCTCGGGTCATCGACTCGAGCCGGCTGATCGAGATCGGCGACCAGGTCGAGGTGAAGTAGGGGCGGCGCCGCTTTCGCGGAACAAAATCAGGAGAGGCGCTCGGCGCCTCTTCTTTTTTTTGGCGGCGCCCGCTGGCACGAAAACGACCCGCGTTCGCCCGGGATCGATCGTGTTCCGATGCGACGCGCGCACTACCCCTCCCGTTTGCCCTTTGCTAAGATGCGCCCCTCTCCGATTCGTATTCGATTTAAGTGGGGGAGGGCATCGTGAATCTGGATGGGCAGCTCCAGGAAGTCATCGACGAGCTTCTGGCCCACGGCATTTCTCTCGACCTCGCGAAGAAGGAGTTCGAGAAGAAGTACATCGTCGGTGCCGTGAAGCGTTCGTCGGGGAACCTCGGTCGCGCCGCGAGCTCCCTCGGCATCCATCGCAACACGCTGCGCAACAAAGTCGGAATTCTGAACATCCGTTTGCCGCGCGAGAAATTCCGTGTCGCGCCGGAGATCACCAAAAAGAAATGACCGCGCGCGAGAGCGCGCGGCCGTCCCGAGGCGCAGGAGCGCCCTCCGCTAACTCTTCGGCTTGTCGCCCGGCTTCTCGTCGCCTTTGACGGCGTCCTTGAAGTTTCGGAGTCCCTCTCCGAAACCTTTGCCGAGCTGGGGCAGCTTGTTCGCGCCGAAGATGATGATCACGATCAGCAGGATGACCAGAAGCTCCGGAAGACCGAGTGAGCCGAACATCGTTTTCTCCGTTTTCTCCTTCGCGGGTTCGTCCCGGCCTCGAGCCCTCCCGCAAGCCCGCTAAAGCTTAGCAGACCGGGGCCGGCAGCGACCCCAGGATCGCGGCGAAGTCTCTGTCTTCCCGTCGGTTACCGAGCAGCCGCCGCGTCAGCGCGACCTCTCCCGGGAGGTACCGGCGGTACGTCTCGCCCTTCCCGTGGAACACGGCTCGGGCGAAGGTGCCGCAGACCTTCCACGCGCGCTGGAGGAGGACTCGGGGAAGCCGCGCCGCGAGCGGCTCGGCAGCCACGCCGCGCGCCGCGGCGAAGGCGGCGAGCGCGGCCTTCGCCGTCCCCGGGTCCATCCAGTCGAGGGTCGTGCGTTCCCAGAGGAGCGAGGCGAGGTCGTACGTGTCGGGGCCGAGGCGGAGATCCTGAAAGTCGATGACGGCGACGCGGTCGTCCGCGGTGAACAGGTTGTTGCCGTGAAAGTCGCGATGGCAGAGCGCGCGCGGATGCTCGAGGATCTCCGCGACGAGGGCGTCCGCCCACGCGTCGTGCGCGCCGCGCTCGGCCGGTGTCAGCGGCCGCGCGAGGAGAAGGTCGAAGACCGCTTCGCGCGCGAGGTCGAGCTCGCGGCGAAACAGCGCGGCGTCGAACGGCGGATTCAGTCCGGGATCGGGAAGCGCGGCGATCGCCGCCGCGGTCTCCGCGGCGCGGCCGAGCCAGAGCTCCCGTGTTTCCGGTGCGGCCGAAAGCAGCCCGGCGAGGTCGCTCGTGCCGAGGTCCTCGAGGATCTGGTGGCCGTGCCCGTCGTCGGCCACGAGGGCGGGGACCCGCGCCACCGGGGCGAGCGCGGCTCGAGCGGCGAGCCAGCGGAGACGCGCGTCGGCCTCCTCGGCGGGATAGAGGACGCCGATCGCCGTGCGGCCGCCGGAGAGGCGGAGCCGAAAATAGCGGCGCCGCCCGACGTCCCCGGCCAGAGCCTCGACGGCGAGCGGCGCGACACCCGCCCGGCGCGCGAGCTCATCGAGGCCGGCGGCGTCGGGCGGGAACAGGCGAAGACCTAGCTCGTGCTCTTGGCCTGCGACAGGAGAACCTTCTTGATGTGGACCGGCTGGTTCGGCCGGTCGTTGGCGCCGCGCGGGGCGTTGGCGATTTTGTCGGCGATTTCCATCCCCGAGATGACCTCGCCGAAGGCGGTGTACTGACCGTCGAGGAAGTTCGAGTCCTTGACCACGATGAAGAACTGCGACGACGCCGAGTTCGGGTCCGAGGACCGCGCCATCGACACGATCCCGCGCTTGTGCGGCGTGTCGTTGAACTCGGCCTTGAGCTTGTTCGAGCCGTTGCCGCCGGTGCCGTACTGGGTCGCCGGCGTCTCGGGCTTCTTCGTGTTGGGGTCGCCGCCCTGGATCATGAAACCCGGAATGACCCGGTGAAAGAACGTGCCGTCGTAGAACCCCTTCTGCGACAGGTCGATGAAGTTCTCGACGTGCTTCGGGGCCTTGTCGTAGAAGAACTTGATCTGGATGTCGCCGAGGTCCGTCTGGAGGGTGGCGATCGTGTTGGCGTAGTCGGGGGCCACTTTCTTACCCTTTCCTTTCGCCGTCTGCGCGGCCACCGCGATGGGGAGGGCGCAGGCGAGCATGAGAGCGATGATCGTGTGTTTCTTCACTCGGGCTCCTTTCCGAAATCCGGCGCGAACGATAGCAGACTCAGGGGGCAGCAGGCAGGAGGGAGGTCACGGGCGATAGGATTGGGGCATGTACGCGGCACTGGCGAAGGCCGTCCTCGACGAGACGCACCGGGAGCGGGCCGGGCTGGAGGTTCGGCGCCTCCGGGAACGGTATCCGCGCGCGTCCCGGGAGGAGCTGGCCTCGCGGGTGATCCGCCACGCCGCCCTCCAGTGCGCTGCGGCGGGGGGTCTCCTCGCGGGGCCGGCCGCGTTTTTCGGGGCGGTGCCGTTCGGCGCCGACCTCGCCTACCAGGCCGTGACCCTGAACCGGATGGTCCTCGCGCTCGCCGCCCTGTACGGCGCCGAGAAGGGTGGTCGGGCTCGGGCGACGGGGATCGCCGGCGGGCTCGCCGCCGGGCTCGGCTCGGAGATCGGCCGGCAGGCGCTCGTCCGCGTCCTGCGCGGCGCGCTGCCGCGCCGGTCCGGGACGCGCACGATCCTGGGCGGGCTCCTGGGCGGCGCGTTCGGATACGCCGCGGCGGTGGCCGTCGGCCGCTACGCCCGAGAAGCCTTCGGCGGCGGCCGGCGCTTCCGACTCCGATGACGGGATCGCGCCCCGACGTGCTCGTCGTCGGCGGCGGGGTCATCGGCTGCGCGATCGCCGCGGAGCTCGCGGCCCGGGGCATTGCCGCGACGGTGCTCGAGCGAGCCGAGCCGGGCGCCGAGGCATCGGGGGCGGCGGCCGGAATGCTCACGCCGCAGACCGACGCGCGCGCGCGCGACGCGTTCTTCGACCTCGCGGTCGAAAGCCGCGGGCTCTATCCGGAATGGTCGCGCGGCCTTTTCGAAGAGACCGGCGTCGACGTCGGGTACCGGAAGACGGGGCTTCTTCACGTGCGCTTCGAGGGCGAGGCGTCGGGAGATCCGGCGGCGCCGTTTGCGTGGCAGCGCGCGGCCTCGCTCTCCGTGATCGCCCGCCGCCGCGAAGAGCTCGCGCGCGAGGCCGGCGGCCGTCTGTCGCCCCGCGCGGCGGACGCGGTCTTCTTTCCCGACGAGGGCGTCGTCGACCCGCGGCGGCTGACGCGCGCGGTCTGGATCGCGGCCGAGCGGCGGGGCGCGTCGGTGCGCACCGGCGTCACGGTCGAGGGGTTCCGCGTCGACCGGGGCCGATGCCTCGGCGTCGAGACGTCCGAGGGCCCGCTCGAGGCGGGTGCGGTGGTGGACGCGGCGGGCGCCTGGGCGGGCTTCGGCGGCCGGATGCCGCTGCCCCTTCCGGTCGAGCCCGTGCGCGGCCAGATCGTCGAGCTCGCGCTGCCGCCGCCGCCCCTGGCGACGATCGTCGCGACCGACGACGTCTACGTCGTGCCGCGCCCGGACGGGACCGTGCTGCTCGGATCGACGGTCGAGAGGGTGGGCTTTCGCAAGGAAGTCACGGCCGGCGCCGTCGCGAGGCTCGTCGCGGCGGCCGCGCGCGTGATGCCGGCGATCGAGTCGGCGGCCTACGTCAGGGCCTGGTCGGGCTTGCGCCCGTCCACCCCCGACGGTTGGCCCGTCCTCGGAAGAAGCCCCGTGCCGGGCCTCTTCTTCGCGGCCGGCCACTACCGCAACGGCATCCTCCTGGCACCGGCGACGGCGCGCCTGGTCGCGGACGTCCTGACGGGCGGACCGGAGCGCGATCTCGCCGCGTTTTCCGTCGAGCGGTTCGCGCCGGCGCTGCGCCTGGCCTGACCCGTCGCCGCGGCGGTCCGTCCGGGGATTTCGGCTAGAATCGGCGGACGGAGCCCGGTCTGCTCCTGCCCAGGGCATGGAGCATGCAATCGGGGACAGGGAAGGGGACGACAGCCAACATGAGACGAGCGGTCTACTCCGGCATCCGGCGGGCGGCCGACATGCTGTGGAACGTGGCGCGCGCGGTCGATCGACGCTTCCCGGAGCAGACGCTCCAGCCGAAGTGGGCGCCGGCGCCGCTCTTGAAACAGCGCGAGAAGAGCTTCCCGCCGCTCGGATTTCCTCGCCAGACCGATTCGCTCTGTCCCCGGTGCGTGACCGAGGTCCGGTCCCAGATCCTCTCCGGCGAGGCCGACTGGAAAGTGCTCATCGAAGGCAAACCGGGTGAGATCCCGGCGTCGATCGTCGAGGAGAACGGGCGCATCCTGATGAAGAAGGATTGCCCCCGCCATGGCCATTTCGAAGACGTCATGTCCACGGACCCGGCGTTTTTTCGCCGCCTCGAGTCTCTCTATCCGGGCCGCGACTTCGTGATCCCGAAGGACGGCCTGCACGAGCACGGCACGTCCTCCATCAAGTACGGGCGCGGCGCGGTGCTGACGATCGACCTGACCAATCGCTGCAACATGATGTGCGATCCGTGCTTCATGGACGCCAACCAGGTCGGTTACGTGCACGAGCTCGAGTGGGAGGAAGTCCAGAAGCTGCTCGACGACGCGGCCTCCATCAAGCCGCGGCGCCAGCTCTCGGTCCAGTTCTCGGGCGGGGAGCCCACGCTGTCGCCGCACTTTCTCCCGGCGATCCGGTACGCCCGCAAGCTCGGCTACTTCTCGGTGCAGTGCGCCACCAACGGCATCCGGTTCGCTCAGGACGAGACGTTCGCCCGCGACGCGGCCGAGGCGGGGCTGCGGTTCGCTTATCTGCAGTTCGACGGCGTCGGCAACGAGAAGAACCAGCACCGCAAGGTGGGAAACCTCTACGACGTCAAGCTGCGCGCGATCGAGAACCTGCACAAGCACGGCATCGACGTCACGCTCGTCGTGACCATCGTCAACGGCATCAACAACGACCAGGTCGGCGATATCATCCGGTTCGGCCTGGAGAACATCGACAAGGTGACGTGCGTCGCGTTCCAGCCGGTCTCCTTCACCGGCCGCGACGAAGACATCGACGACGAGACGCGGACGCGGCAGCGCTACACGCTCTCGCACCTGGCCCACGACGTGAAGACACAGGCCGGCATCGGCGAGCCGATGCGCGACTGGTACCCGCTCTCGGCGGCCGGGCCGTTCTCGGACCTGAAGGACCTCCTCGGCGGGCTCGAAGCCGACTTCGGCTCCTTCAAGTGCGGCTGTCACCCCAACTGCGGCATCGGCACGCTGATGCTCGTGGAAGAGAAGACGAAGAA
>DATJXB010000215.1:0-9102 GCA_035500755.1 Thermoanaerobaculia bacterium
GTGTCGCTCTATGGGAGGAATTGGCATGCGTAGGATTGCGATCGCCTGTGGTTTTGTGATGCTTTTGCTTGCGGTTGCCGCAAGCCCTCTGCGGGCTCAGCAGGACAAGTCCCAACGACCGAGTCCGCCCGCGACGGCCAAGTGCGAGCTTGCCGGCGGAAAAACGGTCACCGTCGACTACTCCAGTCCGCGCAAGAAGGGCCGGAACGTCTTCCCCGACGTCGTGAAGTACGGAGAAGTGTGGCGCACTGGCGCCAATGAAGCGACGACCTTCGTCACCACCGGGGACGTCATGGTCGGCGGCACGCACGTTCCGGCGGGCAGCTACACGCTCTTCACCATTCCCGGCAAGGACAAGTGGACCCTCATCATCAGCAAGAAGACCGGGGAGTGGGGCACGCCATATCCCGGCGAAAAAGAGGATCTCGCGCGCGTGGAAATGAAGGCCGGATCCGCTGGCGCCCCGGTCGAAAATTTCACAATTTCCTTCGAGAAAGCGGACAGCGGCTGCACCCTCAAGCTCGCCTGGGACACGACGACCGCGTCGGTGAGCGTCGGGGCAAAGTAACGCCGCCTCCGGGACGGCCGACTGACGTGCTTGCGCCGCGGACTCGCTCGGCGCCGGCGGCCCCTCGCTCGCCGCTGACGCGACGACCGTTGCGCCGATCGAGGGAACTCGCCGTCGAAGCGATCGGAAGCCTTCTCCTCCTCTCGTTGATTCTTGGAGCGGAGCCGGTGAGTGCCGCGGAGCCTCGGCCGGAGCCGTTCGTCCTGGATTCGACACCGAGCACCTACCCGTTTTCGATGCGCGTCGAAGGCACGCTCGAGCGCGACGGCGACACGATGGTGGTGACCGTCAAGAGCGGCGAGGTGCGGAGCGCGATCCCCGCGGACCTGGGAAGCGAGGGCGTGGCGACGTCTGTGGTTATCTCGATGGGCGTGGGAAGAGTCATTCCGGGTGGTTGGCAGATGACCAACGACACGGAGCCTCAGACGATTTCGGAGGAGCTCCGCCCCGGAGAGTCGTTACCCGTGACGCCCCACCGCTTCCTGGTCAAGGGCCTGACGGGTTTGGCGGCCGCGGACGTCTGGCTGGCGGCCCGCCTCACGGTGAAACAAAAACTGCCGGGCCTGCCGGCCGGGCCTCTCTCGAGCTACGCCTGCGCGGAACCTAACCTGGCGGGTGCTACGCCCGCATCTCGAGAGCGGGCCCACAGGATGGCCGAGAACTATGCACACGTCTGCTAGAGCTGCCGTGAGCGTGGGGCGGCCTCACACGCGCGTCACATGAAGATCGTCGTGTCGTCGCCGTGGACGTTTGTGTTCAAGTGGATCGTCCCGGCGTTCTGGGCAGGCCTGTGGTCGTATCTCACCGCATCGCTCTTCCTGGGGGAAGCGACGGCGACGTTCAATGTCCACCTGTGGTCCTGGTACATCGTCAAAGATCAACCGGTGTCCTGGGGAAAGTGGGCCGCTCTCGGCTGTCTCGTCGCCGGAGGGATGCTCTTTGGAGCGGTTGCCGTACCGCTCAAGCGCGTGGCCGTTGAGGGCGACCATCTGCTCGTTTCGAACTATCGCCGCGAGGTGTCGGTGCCGTTTTCGGACGTCCTTGCGGGCGGTCTCACCGGAGGGGAGATCAGCGACAGCCCTGTCGTGGAGCTCGTCTTTCGGTCGACGACGCCGTTTGGGAAGTCCATTTCCTTCGTGCCGGCTTCCAGGGAGACGCTGTCGCTGCTTCGCGCCAGGCTCAGGCCCGAGCTCGGCGCCGAGGTCGATCCCGAGTCGGAGGCGATCGCGGCCGAGCTGCATGGCCGGGGAACCGTCTGACGTGCGCGCGCGTCGGATCCGCTCGCGGAAGCGCCGGCCGCCAGGCGGCCCGGCATGAAGGACACGAGAGTGGTCGTGTCCGGGGAGTCGGCGAGTACCGCCAAGCAGGCCGGAGGGAGCTTTGCGGCGCGGCTCGCGCTCCTGCTCGGCCTTCTCGCTCTGGTGGCCGGCGGCTGCTCTCGCGAACGCGACCTTCTCGGCAACCCGACCGACGGGTCGCACCGGGTCACGGCGTTCGCGGTCCTCGACGCGTCGGGCGCGACGCTCTGGAAGTTTTCGACACCGCCGCCGGGAATCCGGTCCGCGGAGGACGTCGAGTATGGGCAGCTCCCGGGCGGGTTCCGGCAGGAAGTGCCGGCGAGCGGCGCGGCACCGCGGCCGTTCGACGCGGGGGAGAAGCTGACGGTCGTGATCGTGACGCCGGAATACGTGTACCGGGGCACTTGCGTCGCGAGCGACCCGACGAAGCCGCGCTGTGAGAGCTGGGAATCGGCGGCTCCGGACGAGGGCACGATCGATCGAGCGTTGCGCGGTGAGAAGATTGGAAATGGATCGTGACTCTCTTGAGGTAGCCTCGGCTTCGTGAACGCTCGCGCGCAGAGTCCCGCCGCTCAGTTTTCCGAGTTCCTGTCGCGGTTCCCGCCCGAGACCGTCGCGTTGGCGAAGCGGTGTTTGCCCAGGCTCCGCCGCGCTTTCCCCGGCTGCCATCGGCTCGTCTACGAGTACTCGAGCTCTCTCGTCGTGGCCTTCGGCGTCACGGAACGCGGACACGAGGCCATCGTCGCCCTGGCCATCCTTCCGCGCGGAGTTCGCCTGTACTTCGATAAGTCCCTTCCGGACCCTCAGGGTCTTCTCGAGGGCTCCGGTGGCAAGGTACGCAGCGTCGCCGTGGAGGCCGCCTCGGACCTCGATCGCGGAGGCATCCGGGAGCTGATCAAGGCGGCGATCGCGCATTCCGAGGTCGCGTTGCCGCGCACCCGCTCGAGCCGCATGATCATCAAGTCCGTGTCGACGAAGCGTCGGCCGAGGAAGACCGGGCGCGCCTGAGGTGTGTCCCGTGGCCCTCATCTCCGGAAGGAGCCGCCCGTGAGCATGCCCGCCGCGCTACCGCCTGCCAGGACCTCGAGCCCTTTCACGTCGATGAAGGGCGATCATGCGGGCGTGCGAGTTCCCGACATCGACCGGGCGCTCGCGTGGTACACGGAGAAGCTCGACTTCCGCATCGTTCATCGGTGGCCCTACGGCGAGCTGCAGCTCGCATACGTGGCGCCGGCCGTCGATTCGACGTTCAAGATCGAATTGCTCGCCGGCCCGGGCGCCGTGGAGCGCCCGCCGTACCGCGACCTCGCCGACAGTCTCAACTTCGCCGGCTGGCACCACATCTGCCTCATGGTCGACAGCGTCGATGCCACCGTCGATGAGCTTCGCCGCCGCGGCGTGGCGATCGTCACCGAGCCGTTCGATCTGCCCGTCATCAGCCGCCGGCTCGCCTTCTTCGCCGATCCGTGGGGCAATCTCTACGAGCTCGCCCAGGTTCTCGGTTGAATCGGAGCGGGATGCCACGGGTCGTCGCGGTCCGGGAACCGTCAGTCGTCGGCGCGCGGAGGTGCCTGTGAACAGCTCGGTCGCGGGTGGCAGCACTTTCAACGTCGTCGGCGTCGCGTTCGTCGCGATCGGCATCTCGTTCATCGTCCGGGCGCGGTGCGGAGGGCCGGTCCGGTGAGCCGGGCTCGGTCGTGGAGGTGGCTCGCCAGCCTCGCGCTGGTCATCCCGGCGATCGCCGCTTGTTCCTCCGCGACCCCCGCCGCCTCCGCCCAACCGGCGCGGCCGAAGTCGACCTTCGGCCAGAACCTGAGCCTGGGGGTCACCCTGGGACGCGCCCTGACGGAGGGCGATCCCTCGGCGACCGCGAAGTTCGCGCTCACGAACAACGGGTCGACGGCGTTCGGCGGATGTTTCGGTCCGTCCTGGGGCGTCAGCGTGATCGTGGGCGAGCACGACGCGGGTTACGTGACCAGCAGCGCTCGTCCCCAGTGCACCGACCGGTTCACGCTCGCGCCGGGCCAGACGATCGTCTGGTCGAAGCCGGTGCCGCTCAGCAGTCTCCGCGCCGGCACGGCGAGGGTGACGGCGTGGGTGAAGGTCATCGACCCCGTGGCGTGCGATCAGCGCCAGGATTGCCACGAGGTCTCGGTCGCGTCACCGACGATGACGGTCGCGGTGGGCGCGAGGTAGACGCGTCGCTCCCCGATGAGCGTGCGGCGGGTTCGTCGGCCGTTCGGCGTGACGGCCCTCGCGTGTCTGTTCGCGCTCGGCGCGATCGTGAGCGCGCTCTCCGCGATTTCGTTGCTCGGCCCCGGGGGACCCCTCGAGCCGATGTGGAGGCTGAACCCGCGCGCGCGCGAGTCCTTCTCGCGGATGGGTCCGTGGGCTCTGCTGCTCCTCGCCGTGGTGTGCGCGGCGTGCGTCGCGTGCGCCTACGGTTTCGCCGCCGGCAAGCGGTGGGGGTATCGGCTCGGCGTGGGCGGGCTGTGCGTCAACGGCGCGGGGGACCTCGCCAACGCGGCTCTGGGAATCGAGCCGCGCGCCCTGATCGGCGTTCCCGTCGTCGCTCTGATTCTCTGGTATCTCTTTTCGCGTCGGGTCAGGGACTACTTCGGTCTCGGAAGGACGGCGCCTCGGGCGTGAAAGGAATTCGATGTTGAGTGCCGGCTCGATCCTGGCGGCGCTGCTGGTTCTTCAGCAGCCGGCTCCGACTCCGGCCAAACGCCTCGGCTTCACGGTGCCGAAGGCTCCCTGGATGATGGGAGTGCCTGCCGATACGTTCGAAGTCACCCGGCAGAGCATGAAGCCGGACGGAACGGCGGCGTATTTCATGCTGGGGAACGGGAGCGGAGGATTGGTGGTGTCCTTCTGGATCGAGCCGGCCAAAGAGTGCAAGACCGCCGTCGAGTGTCGCGATCGGGCCTGGAGCGCCGAGAAGCCGAGGCTGAAGAACGCCGAAGGCGTCGCGATGTCGGAGGTCGGTCAAGCGGCCGTGGTCGAGTACCTCGTCCCCACGTTCGGCGGAGTGAAGCTCGAAGAAAAGAACATGCATGCGTACTTCGTTCGGGATGGCTATTGGATCGATTTTCATCTCTCGAAGGCGGTCTATCGGGAGTCCGATCGAGCTCGGTTCATCGAGTTCATCCGGGCGATCGACTTCGAGCCGAAGAAGTAGGATCGGACGAGGAGGCGCCTGGATGCTGAACTCGCGGACCTGGCGCCTGGCGCCGGTCGTGATCGTGGCCCTGGCGAGCTCCGTCGCCCGAGCCGGCGACTCTAAACCGGCCCTCCCGAAGCAGATCGGCGGGCTCCCGTACAAGTCCGCGAGGAAGTTCGACGATCCGGCTCTTGGCGTGTCGTTGACCTACCAGGGCGAGGGCACGACGCTCACGATCTTCATCTACAACGGCGGCGTCGGCGACATCCCCGCCGGCATCGACACGGTCGTCGCCCTGCAGCAATTCGAGCAGGCGAAGAGCGACGTCCTCGCGTCCCGGACCTGGACGACGGTCAAGCTCGTCAGCGACGGAACGGTGATCCTCGGCTCGAAACCGAGCATCAAGTCGTACCTGGCGCTGTTCGAGACGACCGCCGACGACAAGCCGTACGTCTCGATCCTTTACCTGACGACGGGACGCAACAAGTTCTACAAGGCGCGCCTGACGACGCCCCGGGACAACCCGATTCTCGAGCCGGAGGCGATGGCGCAAGTGCGCCGGGACCTGGGGGATTTCTTCGTGGGACTGATTCAGCGGTGATGGCCTCCTGGGGCGTCGAAATGGGGCCGCGCTGTTCGTAGCATGGATGAGCGGGTAGCCCGAGCGCGCCCCATATAGAGGAGGTGATCCCGAGATGAAATACCTGGTTTCCGTGATCGACGACGGCACCGGCCGGGCGACGCCAAGAGAGGACGCGGCCATCGACGTCTTCAACGAGCGGCTCCAGGCCGACGGTCACTGGGTGTTCGCCGGCGGCCTCGGGTCGCCGGAGTCGGCGACGGTCGTCGACAACCGCGGCGGCAAGGGCGTCATCACCGACGGCCCTTTCGTGGAATCGACGGAGTATCTCGCCGGCTTCTGGATCGTCGAGGCGACCGACCTCGACGCGGCGCTCGTGCTCGCCGCCGAGGGGTCGAAGAGCTGCCATCGGAAAGTGGAGGTGCGGCCGTTCCTGGTCGGCCCGGCGTGACCGACGTCCGCGAGGCGATCGCGCAGGCTCACCGCGAGGAGTGGGCGCGCGTGGTCGCCGCCGTGGCCAGGCGCTTCGGCAGCCTCGACGTCGCCGAAGACGCGGCGGCCGAGGCCTTCGCGGCCGCCGTGGCGCGGTGGCCGGCCGACGGCATCCCTCCGAACCCCGGCGCCTGGCTGACCACCACCGCCCATCGCAAAGCCATCGACTGGATCCGCCGCGAGAACAAGCGCGACGACAAGCAGAAGAAGGCGCAGATGTACGAAGACGTCGATCCGCCCGAGTCTCCCGAGGCGATCGAAGACGAGCGCCTCCGGCTGATTTTCACGTGCTGCCATCCGGCGCTCGCGATGGAGGCCCGTGTCGCGCTGACGCTGCGCCTCGTCGGCGGCCTGACCGTGACCGAGATCGCGCGCGCTTTTCTCGTGCCGGAGACGACGATGGGGCAGCGGATCAGCCGCGCGAAGGCCAAGATCCGGCTGGCGCGCATCCCGTATCGGACGCCGTCGGCGGAGGATCTGCCGCGGCGCGTCTCCGGAGTGCTCGCGGTCCTCTTCCTCGTCTTCAACGAGGGCTACCTCGCGACCGGCCCCGATCCGGATCCCATCCGCCCCGGCCTGACCGCGGAGGCCATCCGGCTCACGCGCCTCATCCGTTCCCTCCTGCCGGAGGACGGCGAGGTGGCCGGGCTGCTCGCGATGATGCTCCTCACCGAGGCGCGCCGGACGGCGCGCGTCTCGGACGGCGGCGAGCTCGTCCCGCTTTCCGAGCAGGATCGCGGCGCGTGGGACGCGGCGCTGCTTTCCGAGGGCCATCGCCTGGTCCGCGAGCGCGCGGCCTCCGGCGTGGCCCCGGGCCGCTACCAGATCCTCGCGGCGATCAACGCGGTGCACACGTCCGCGCCGGATGCCGGCGAGACCGACTGGGCGCGGGTCGTCGCGCTCTACGACCAGCTCGTGCGGCTCGACCCGTCCCCGGTCGTCGCCTTGAACCGGGCGATCGCGGTCGCCGAGGTGGACGGGCCGGAGGCGGGGCTCGCGGCCGTCGACCGTCTCGGGGACGCGCTGGCCGGTTATCACGCGTACCATGCGACCCGCGCGGAGCTCCTGCGCCGGATGGGCTCGAAGGAGGAGTCGCGCGCGGCGTACGACGAAGCCATCGCGCTCGCGGGCAACGTCGCCGAGACCGCGTACCTGACGCGCCGGCGCGATCAGCTGAGCTCTTGATCGTCCCTCGCGCGGGCCCCGTCGCTCGGCGCGACTCGCGTTCACCGCCGAACGCCGCTATCGTTGGGGCAGCCAGGGGGGTTGACGCGATGGAGCAACTCGTTGCGGAAACGACGCCGCCGCGGTGGTACGTGCGCCCTGTCATCTTCGTCACCGACGTCCAGCGATCTCTGGACTTCTACGTCGGCAAGCTCGGCTTCCTCAAGCAATGGCACGAGGCGGACGGTAAAGGCGGGGTGTGCCAGGTCAGTCGCGCGGGCTGCGAGATCATCCTGTGCCAGGACGCCCGGCGCCAGGATCGGGGACGCCTCTACGTCGAATTGACGCGCGAGGGGCTCGCCGACTTGCTTCGGCAAGCCGGCAAACGGTCCGTTCCCACGCAGAAGTCGTGGTGGGGTCACGACGTGATTCGAGTCGTCGACCCGGACGGCAACGAGCTTTTCTTCCCGCTCACGGATTGAGGCGGCTCGGTTGACGAGCTCCCCAACGGCCGCGAGCCTTGATCGGCCCGCGTGGAGCCTCGCGCTGGAGTCGCTGAAGCGCCCGTACCCGCTGACGGTGCCGGTGGTCGTTTCGATGGGTGCGCTGGTGCTGCTCGTCCCTCTCTACATCGTCATCGGGGAGATGATGCCCGGGCGTCGGCTTCACGCGCCCGGCACCGCCCTCGACGAGATGGTTCTTTTGCAACCTCCATGGGCAATCGTCTACGGATGCCTCTATCTCTTTCTCATCCTCTTGCCTCTGTTGGTCGTTCGGCAGGAGGAGCTGATCCGCCGGACGTTGTGGACTTACCTGACGGTGTGGCTCACGGCCTACGTCTGCTTCTTCCTGTACCCGACGGCGGCGCCCCGCCCGGCGAGCGTCGTCGGGCCGGGATTCGCGGTCTGGGGACTGCGGTTCTTGTATGGCGCCGACCCTCCGTTCAACTGTTTCCCCTCTCTCCACGTTGCCCACTCGTGTGTTTCGGCGATGGCGTGCTCCAGGGTGAACCGTGGGGTCGGGGTCGCTGCCGGTATCGGCGCCGCGCTCGTCGGCGTGTCGACGCTGTTCACGAAGCAGCACTATGTCGTCGACGTCGTGGCGGGCGTCGTGCTCGCCTGGCTCGGATACCTTCTCTTCCTGCGCGGATATCCCGCTGTGGCGATTCCGCCGCTCGACCGCCGTGCGGCTCCGGCGCTCGCGGTGGGTGTCCTGGGAATCGTGGCGCTCGTCGCCGCGTGCTTCTGGGTGGCGTATGAACTCGGCGTGGTCGCATGAGTCCCGGCGCGCGATGCAACCTCGCGCGTCGTCCGACTGGTAGCGTCAGACAGACTTTGCTAGGCTGCCTCGAAACGGCGGCACTCCCACATGCGCCCCCTTCGATACTCCATCAACGTGACCCTGGACGGGTGCTGTGATCATCGCGCGATGATCCCGAGCGAGGCGATTCATCGGCACGCGATGGAGGCCATCGCCCGGGCCGATGCTCTCCTCTTCGGCCGCGTGACCTACCAGCTGATGGAAGCGGGTTGGCGGGCTCCGGCGCCGGCGGGGGCGAGGCCCGAGTGGACGGAGCCCTTCGCCCGCGCGATCAACGCGGCGAAGAAGTACGTCGTGTCGAGCACGCTCGACCGGGTCGACTGGAACGCGGAGCTCGTGCGCGGGGATCTGGGGGAGGCCGTTCGGCGGCTCAAGCAGGAGCCCGGGAAAGCGCTCTTCACGGGAGGCGTGACGCTCCCGCGCGCGCTGGCGGAGCTCGGGTTGATCGACGAATACGAGTTCATGGTGCACCCGAGGCTCGCGGGACACGGGCCGACGCTGTTCGCGGGGCTGTCGA
>DATJXB010000216.1:0-21095 GCA_035500755.1 Thermoanaerobaculia bacterium
CGCGGCGGCGGCGGCCGGCGGCGCCATCCCGCTCGCGAAACGACGCGTCAGCGGCGCGAGGACTGCCCCCGCGACCGCCTGTTTCAGGAAACTCCTGCGGCTCGCCCCGACACGCATCGGCAACTCCCGGGATTTTTCCAGGGAGATTCTATGCCGCGGGCCGCCGGCCCGAGGCTAGCGCGGCTTCGGAGCGGCTTCGGCGGACGGCGCCACGCCGCCGGGAATCGGCGTCGCGCTCGGCTTCGTGAGGCTGCCCTCGGGATAGAGCAGGACGACGTCGTCGGGCTGGACCAGGTGCAGCTCTTCGCGGGCGACTTTCTCGGCGGGAAACTCGTGGCGGTTCGCGGCCTCGATCGCCGCCTTGAGCTCCGCGTTCTCCTGCCGCCGCTCGGCGATCTGCCGGTCGAGCGCGACGACGTCGCGCCGCGCCCGGCGCAGCTCCAGCACCCGCCGGTCCGAGAGCAGGAGCACGCCCATCACGACCGAGGACACGGCGAGCGAAACCAGGAAGGCCGTCATCGGCCTCGGACCCCGCGGACCGTCGAGCTCTTCTTTCTTCACGCGTTCATCGCGTCGCGGCCGCCGGGAACGCGGCGCGCCCGGCATACGCGCCGGCGGCCTCGAGGTCTTCTTCGATCGCGAGCAGCCGGTTGTACTTGGCCAGCCGCTCGCCGCGGGAGAGCGACCCGGTCTTGATGAGACCCGCGTTGACGGCGACGGCGAGGTCCGCGATCGTGTCGTCCGGCGTTTCGCCCGAGCGGTGCGAGACGACGGTGCGGTAGCCGGCCGTCTGCGCCATCCGGACCGCCTCGAGCGTTTCGGTCAGGGTGCCGATCTGGTTCAGCTTCACGAGCAGGGCGTTGCCGACGCCGTCGCGGATCCCGCGCGCCAGGATCTCGGGGTTCGTCACGAAGACGTCGTCGCCGACGAGCAGCAGCTTGCCGCCGAGCTCGCGCGTCATCGCCTTCCACCCCTCCCAGTCGCCTTCGGCGAGGCCGTCCTCGATCGACACGATCGGATATGCCGCCGCGAGGTCGGCCCAGAAGCGGATCATCCCGTCGGTCGTCAGCGTCTTCTTCTCGCCCTCGAGGCGATACTTGCCGCCCTCGTGGAACTCCGACGCCGCCGGGTCGAGCGCGAGGACGACGTCGCGCCCGGGCTTGTACCCCGCGGCTTCGACCGCCGACAGCAGCAGCTCGATGGCCTCCTTCGACGACGCGATGTCCGGGGCGAAGCCGCCCTCGTCGCCGACACCCGTCGAGAGTCCCTTCTTCTTCAGAATCGCCTTCAGCGCGTGGAAGACCTCCGCCCCCGCGCGCAGCGCCTCGGCAAACGTCGCGAAGCCGACCGGACAGATCATGAACTCCTGGGGGTCGAGCTTGTTGTCGGCGTGCGCGCCGCCGTTGATGACGTTCATCAGGGGCGTCGGCAGCGTCCCGGCCCCGGCGCCGCCCACGTACCGGTAGAGTGGCAGGCCCGACGCCTCGGCGGCGGCTCGGGCGACGGCGAGCGAGACGCCGAGCATGGCGTTCGCGCCCAGGCGGCCCTTGTTCGGGGTCCCGTCGAGCGCGATCAGCACCCGGTCGATCAGGCCCTGGTCGCGCGCGTCCGCGCCGGCGAGCTCGTCGGCGATCTCGCCGTTGACGTGGCCGACCGCCTTCAGCACGCCCTTGCCGCCGTAGCGCTTCTTGTCGCCGTCGCGGAGCTCGAGGGCCTCGCGCGTGCCCGTCGAGGCGCCGGACGGCACGCCGAACCGCCCCGAGGCGCCGCCCGACAGCAGCACCTCGACCTCGAGCGTGGGATTGCCGCGAGAGTCGAGAATCTCGCGCCCGTGGACGCCTTCGATCGCAAAGCTCATGGAGCCCTCGAATCCAGAATCCCCGAAGCCCCGGCGAAAATCAACCGGATTCGGGCCCTGCGGTAGAGTGCCCGCGGTGAAACCGGCGGGCCTTCCCCTCGCCCTCCTTCTCTTCGCCGCGGGCAGCTGCGCCGTCATGGAGGCGCCGGCGGAGGTCGCCCGTTTCACGGTCCGCGCCCCCGACCTCGAACGCCCCCTGTCGGAGTCCTACCCGCTGCCGTCGCTGCCCGAGGACCCGGTCAAGAAAGCCGTCTTCGAGCGGATCAACGCCGACCGCGCGGCCGAGGGCCTCCGCCCGGTCGCGTGGGACGAGCGGGCGTCGCGCGTGGCCGACGTCTTCACGGCCGAGCAGGTGCGCGAGGGGACGCGCGGCCACTACCTGACGGACGGTCTGCCGCCGTATGCCCGGACGGGCCTGGCCGGCGTTTTCGGGCTCGACGCCGAGAACTCGGTCGCCTGGTCGACGACGGGATCGTCGTTCCAGGAACCGGCCCTGGCGCTCGCGCTCGAAGGCCAGGCTTCCATGCTCGGAGAAAAGCCGCCCAACGACGGGCATCGCAAGACGATCCTCGATCCCGGGGCGACCCACGTCGGCGTCGGCTGGGCGCAGGGCGGCGGCCAGTTCCGCATGTCCCAGGAGTTCATGACGCGGCATCTGGCCGTTCTGACGCTCGAACGCGCGGCCCAGGATCCGCAGACGATCCTCTTCCGCGGCCGGACCGTCGCCGGCCGGCGGCTCGACTTCGTGACGCTCGCCCTCGAGCCGACGCCGCGCCGCCTCACGAAGGCGCAGGCCAGCGCGCGCACGCGGTACACCTATCCGGAGGCCCGGCTCGCCTACGTTCCCGAAGGGATGAAGTCCTACTTGATCGTCGGCGCGACGACCGAGGATCGCCTGCACGTCACGCCGGGCGGCGACTTCTCGTTCCGCTTCACGCCCGGCGCCGCCGGCCTCTGGACGATCCTCTTCCACACCTCCGACGGCCGCGAAAAGGCGAAGCCGGGCGGGCTCGCCGTCCTCTGGGTCGAGAAGGCGGCGTCCTGATCACGATTCTCGCCGTCGGGGCCTCCGCGGCATCTCTCGGCGAGGCGCTCGTCCGCCACCCCTCCATCGAGATCGTGGCCGCGTCGGGAGCGGAGGACGCGCTCGAGAAGCTCGCCCGCAATCGCCGCATCGACGCCGTGCTGCTGCTCGGGGAAGGGGTCGCGGCGGCCGCGGCGGAGATCCGCGAAGAAGACCCGGGGGCGCCGCCCCTCTACGCGTCGGCGCGCGCGGGAGACATCCCGGGAGTCCGGCCGCTTCCCGACGCCCCCGCCGACGCGCTCGCGGAAGCGGTCGCCCGGCTCCTCGAGCCGTAGCCCGCCCAAACAAAAAGGGCGGCCGAAGCCGCCCTTGCGAGACGCGCGCGGGCTGAAGGCCCGCGCCCTCCTCCTCACGCCCCCAGCGAAGTCTTCCTCGCGAGAACGTAACCCACCACGGCGAGCAGAACCACGAGGGCCGCGATACCCGCGACCGAGAGCGCCGGCACCGCGGCGCCGACCGGGACGGCCTGACCCGTGAACGAGACGCCGGTGTTGATGGTGAGCGGCTGACCGGCGAGGTTCTGGTTCCACTGAAGCGCGGCGCCGTCGTCCAGGCACCCAGGCGCCACGGTATTCGAAAGAGTTCCGGAAGCGATTTCGCTGAACACCTGCGAATAACCGTTGGCGGTGTAATTGGTGGCCGGCGTCGTGCCGAGGAACGAAATGGTGTACTGGAGCTGCTGCGAGCACGTCTCATCCGCCCCATGGCTCCCCGCCGAGGCACCCGGAACGGCGACGGGGAATCCCGCGTCGTTGCCGGCGAGGTAGAGATCGGCTCCGATGAAAACTTCGACGGGGATGCCGCCGCCCTCGGGACCCGACGGCGGAGGAATCGCGGCAAGCACGACCGAGATGTTCGCCGCCGCCGCGCCGTTGACGTACGTGATCGTCTCCGTCATCTGAAGCACGGCCCCCGCGTTCTCGACGATGACGACGGTGAAGGGATCGCCGGCGGTGCCCGTGCCCGTCACGGGGCTCAAAGAGACCGGCGTGTACGTCGTGCCGAGGAACGGTCCGAAGAGCGTTCCGTTGGCGTTCACCCAGACTCCCGAGTTGCCGAGCGAGGAACCGGGCGGATAGAACTGGCCCGTGCCGGGCACGTTCGAGTTGTAGACCTGCATGCGCGTGTCGTCGCCGATGTTGATCGTCAAGGGACTCCCGTTGATCGTGACCATCGCCGTCGGTGCCAGGGGAGCAAAGACCTGGGGCTTTTCGGCCAACATCGGCGAGGCCAACGCAACGCAGGCGAAGACCAGCACTAGGCGCTTCATCGTGACGCTCCTTATTTAGCGAGTCTTTAAGGCGCCGCAACGTTAATAGGCCCGCTACCGACCTGTCAAGAAGAACAGGTGTCAGGACCCTCCCGGCCGGCCGGACAGGAGGCCTCGGGGAGGCCCCGGGAGGATCCCGGGGCCGGGCTCGGCGGACCGGGCCGGGCCCCGGCAAACGTGGTACCTTCGAGCGTTTTCGGGGGGTTTTGACCATGGGAGGCTGTTCGAGCGGCGGCGGTTGCGGGATCGGAAACGCCTACAATCCCGGCCAATACGTCGGCATCCGGATCAACGAGCACGAGGACGGCCGGAGCCTCCTCTGCGACACGATGGGACTCGAGGTCGCCCGCAAACAGCGGGTGATCGTCGAAGGCGACGCGGGTCTCGAGTATGCCGAGGTCATCAACCTCCGGCCGATGATCCTCAAGCAGTGTCAGTTGCGCGATTCGCGGCGCCTGGTCCGCGCCGCCAACGAGTCCGACCAGAGCGCCTATCAGGCCAAGGTCCAGCGCGAGTCCCGCTTCCTGTCGGACGCCCGGACGCTCGCGGCGGACAAGCGGATGACCATGAAGCTCATCCGGGCCGAGGAGACGTTCGACGGCCGCAAAGTCACGGTCTATTACACTTCCGAATCGCGGATCGACTATCGGAAGCTCGTCTCGGACCTCGCGATCGCGCACCCGGTCCGCATCGAGATGCGCCAGGTCGGGCCGCGCGACGAAACGAAGATGCGCGGCGGCATCGGTCCGTGCGGCCTGACGCTCTGTTGCTCGACGTTCCTGAAGGGCTTCCATCCCGTAACCATCAAAATGGCCAAAAACCAGAATCTCTCGCTCAACCCGTCGAAGATCTCGGGGATGTGCGGGCGGCTGATGTGCTGCCTCGCGTACGAGGACGAGGGACCCGACCGCTCGGCCGGAGGGCCGAAGAAAGCGCAGAATATTCCGGCGCCCACGCCTGTTTGACCGGTCAAGACGTCCCACCTTTTCGGGACAAAGAGAGACAGCCGTGGTCAATCGAAATGCCTCAGGCGGCGCTTTCCGAAACGACGACGAGGGTCCGGCCAATCGCAAGCTGATCCGCCCGAACCTGGCCGAGCTCGCCGACCGCTATCCGACGCGATCCTTTACCCAGCGTAAACAGGTTCCCCCGGAGCAGACCAACGCCGAGAGCTACTACTACCTCAAGCAGATGGCGGCCAAGACCCCCATGGTCGTCGTCCTCAACGACGGGGAGAAGCTCCACGGCTGGATCGAGTGGTACGACAAGGGCTGCCTGAAGGTGAATCGGGAGTCGGGCCCGAACCTGCTCGTCCCGAAGGCCTCGATCAAGTACATGTACAAGGCGTCCGAGGCGGGCGGAACCGAGGAAGTGAGCGGGAACCGGTAGAGCGTTCCAGGTCCCGTCGAGAAAGGCAGGCGGCGACGCCTGCCTTTTCCCTTAGCGGGCTCCTCTCCCCGAAAGGACCGCCGGCACCGTCTTGAGCAGGATCTTCAGGTCGAGCATCGGCGACCACGTGTCGATGTACTTGAGGTCGAGCGCCATCCACCGGTCGAAGTCGAGCTCGCTTCTCCCCGACACCTGCCACAGGCACGTCAGGCCGGGCTTCATGCTCAGACGCCGGCGCTGCCAGGGCTCGTAGCGCGCGACCTCGTCCGGCAGCGGCGGGCGCGGGCCGACCAGGCTCATGTCGCCGCCGATCACGTTCCAGAGCTGCGGGAGCTCGTCGATCGACAGGCGCCGCAGCAGCTTGCCGACCGACGTCAGGCGGGGGTCGCGCCGGACCTTGAACACCGGGCCCGTCATCTCGTTCAAGTGCGAGATCTCCGTCAGGCGATCGGCGGCCCCGAGCTCCATCGTCCGGAACTTCAGCAGCGTGAACTGGCGGCCGTTCAAGCCGCAGCGCACCTGCCGAAACAGGACCGGGCCTTCCGACGTGAGCCGGATCGCGAGCGCGGCGGCGAGCTGGATCGGCAGCGTGACCACCGAGAGCGCGAGGCCGAGGGCGAGGTCGATCCCGCGCTTGGCCGCGAGCTCGGCCGGGTTCGAGGGCGTCGTCGTGAAGCTCAGCAGCGGAATCCCGTCGAGCTCCTCGAGGACGGGCCGCGCGAGGACGTGCGGGAAGATGTCCATCGACACGTGGGCGCGCACCCCGTGCCGCTCGGCGACGAGCAGCGCGCCTTCGTACTCGCCGAGCTTGCCCTTCTCGATGACGAAGATCACCTCGTCGACGACCTCGGAGGAGAGCACCGTCTCCATGTCCGTGATGCGGCCCAGGCACGGCCAGCGTCCGCGCAGGCCGATCTCGCCGCCGTTGTCGTCGTCGAGATAACCGATGACGCGGAATCCCCAGTGCGGGTGGGCCTCGAGGAACTCGCCGAACTGCGCCGCCTTCGGGCCGGTCCCCACCAGCAGCGCCGTGCGGAAGTTGAAGCCGCGCGAGCGCACGAAGCGCGACAGGCTCCGGAGCGCCGTCTTCTCGGTCGCCAGCAGCAGGAAGTTCAGAAACCCGAAGAGGACGAGGAACCAGCGGCTGACGAAGTCCAGGCGCAGGCCGAAGATCAGGAGGACGAGGATCGCCGTGCCGCCGAAGGCCACGCGGGCGGCTGCCCAGATTTCCTCGCCGAGCGGCTGGGTGCGGTGGCTGCGGTAGAAGCCCGAGGCCGCCAGCAGCAGTCCCCAGATCGGCAGGATGAAGAAGAGCAGGAGCAGGTACTGCTCGAGCGGATACAGCGGCAGCGGGAAAAGCGCCGGAAAAGCGCGGCGCAGCGGACCCTGCCGCAGCGCCCAGGCGACGGGAAGCGACACGGCCGTCAGCGCGAGGTCCGTCATCAGGACCCCGAGGGCGATGGCGCGTGCTTTCTGTTTCAGCATGAAACGCTTCGGACGGCGAGAGCGAGGCCGGCCAGAGGGATGTTATGGGAGGACGCGCCGCCCTTCAAGGACCGCCTCGTACCGATCGACCACGTCGTCCCAGCGGTATCGCTCTCGTGTGCGCTCCCTGGCTCGCTCTTTCCATACGGAATGCGCCGCCGGATCGTCCAGGATCCCCTGCAGGAGGCGGGCCAGCGAGGCCGGATCGCGGGCGTCGAACGGCAGCGCCGCGCCGCCGGCCACCTCCTCGTTTTCGGGCGTGGCGTTGTAGCAGACGACCCGCCCGTAGCCCATGGCCTCGACGAGCGCGGGATGCGTGCCGCCCACTTCCGTGGCCTGAACGTAGGCCGCCGCGCGGGCGAGCAGCTCGCGGTAGCCCTCGCCGTAGATCGCGCCCGGAAAGCGCACGCGCGCGTCGGCCTCCGCGCGCAGGCGGGCGATGTAGCCGGCGGCGTAGGGCGCGTCGCCCACGACGACGAGCGGGACGTCGCCGCGCACGCCGCGGTACGCGCGCACCACCTCGAGGGCGTTGTTCTCGGGCTCGAGGCGCGAGACGTACAGGACGTAGCGCTCCGGCGTCAGACCGAGCCGCTCGAGCGCCGCCGTCCCGGAAGGCTCCGGCAGGTCGCCGCCGTAGGGGATCAGGACCGATTCCATGCCGTAGCGCGTCCGGTAGTACTCCTGGATGACGGCGGCGTCGGACACGACGACGTCGGGGAGGAACGTCGAGAGCCTCTCGGAGACGCGGTAGGCGAGCTTGCCGGCCGCGCTCCACTTGCGGCGGTGGCGCTCGAGGCCGTCGACGTTCAGGACGACGCGCGTCGCGCCCGAGAGCCGCGGCAGAAAGCTCGTCGCCGCGTTGATCGCGTTGCAGACGAGGACCGCGTCGTAGCGCTCGAAGGCGGCGTCGAATCCCGAGAGCGCGCCGTGCACGACCGTGTCGAGGTACTTCGTCGGAATGGTCGGCAGCACGCGGATCCGCGCGCCGCGGTGGCTCGAGAGTCCGGGGGTGGCGTACCGCGAGCGCGTGTAGACGGTGACGTCGTGGCCGCGCGCCACGAGGCGAGCCGACAGCTCCTCGGCGAGAGTTTCGAAGCCGCCGTACCGGGCCGGGATGCCGCGCGTGCCGAGAATGCCGAGGCGCATCAGGGCGCCTCCCGCCGGGCCGCCACCTTCGCCTGGATCTCGCGTCTCTTTTCCCGGAGGCGCTTCCGGTTCCGCCACAGCCAGGAAAACGCCGGCAGCGACGATCGCTCGACGGTCGCGCAGGCGGCGAGCACGACGGCGTCGCGCGAGAGCGTCGGGATCGCGGTCGTCCAGAACTCGCGGGCCGTCTGGTTGTTGATCCGGAGCAGGAACCGGTTCTTGACCGAGTGAAGGTTCGCCAGGGCGGACATCTGCCGGCGCCGCTCGGGCGTGTTGCGCCGCCGGTGCGCCGCGACGGCCGACGGGACATAGAGGCAGCGCCAGCCGAGCTTGCGCAGCCGCCACGCGAGATCGGCGTCCTCGCGGTACAGGAAGAAGTCCGCGTCGAAGTATCCCGTCGCGATGCGCGCGCTCTCGAGCGCCGAGCGCCGGTAGAACCCGGCCGCGCCCGAGCAGCCGGCGATCTCCTCTTCGCTCTCGTACAGGCCGCCGGCGCTCTCCCCCGCGCCGCGATCGAAGTGCCGGCCGGAGGCCGTGAAACGGATGCCCGCCGAGTCGAGCACGCTCGTCCGCGCCAGGCCGGGCCCTTCGGCGCGGTAGAGCCGCCCCGACGCGGAGCCGACGTCGGCGGCGCCGCCGGCGTCGAGCCGGCGCGTCAGGACCGCCGCGAAATCGGGCTCGAGCCGGCAGTCCGGGTTCAGGGCGAGCACGTAGCGCCCCGACGACGCCTCGATCCCCGCGTTCATCGCGGCGGCGTACCCGCGGTTCTCGGGCAGCGCGAGCAGCCGCACCGCGCCGCCGAACGCCGCCGCCGCCTCGCGCGAGGCGTCCGCCGACGCGTTGTCGACCTGCAGGACCTCGCACGCAGCGCCGCGCTGCGCGACCGCCGAGGCGAGAGAGACCGGAAGGTCTCCGCCGCTGTCCTTCGAGACGACGACGATCGAGACGTCAGGCGCCACGCGAGAGCCCCACGGCCAGCCCCAGGACACGGACGTAAGCGCGCGCGGCGTCGGTTCGCTCGCGCGGCACGTCGCGGCGAAACGGCAGGAGCAGGAGGCGCAGGGTCATCCCCGCCGCGAGGAGCAGCCGGTAGGCCGCGCGCGCGGCCGGGCCGTAGTGCAAGGCGCGATACCGCAGCGCGTTTCCGTAGAGGACCGGCAGGAACTTCGCGTAGCCGAGTCGCGCCGCCGACTCGCCGCCCCGATGGCGCACTCGCGCCTCGGGCGCGTACACGATCGCCCCTTCCGCGAGCAGGCGCGCGCACAGATCCACGTCCTCGTACCACGCGGGCACGTAGCGCTCGTCGAAGCCGCCGATCCGCACGAACGCGTCGCGCCGCACGGCGAGCGCCGCGGCGGCCGCCTGCTCCACGGCGAAACCGCGCTCGCGATCCTCGTCGGCGTAGCGCCGGCGGCGGCGGCCCGCATGGTTGGGGCGCCAGTGGTCGAGGAGCAGCAGCTCGCTCGCGTCGCCGGCGAGTGTCGGCAGCGCGCGCAGCTGGAAGGTCGCCTGGTCCTCGCGGCCGGGAGGCGCGAGAACGAGCCGGCCGAGCGGCGGCGTCGCGCCGTCCATCTCGACCAGACGCGGCGCCGCCGCGACGACGCGCGGGTCCTCGTCGAAGAGCCGCGCGAGCGGCGTGAACGGCTCGCCCTCGACGCGCGCGTCGGGATTGAGGAAGAGGACGACGTCGCCCGCCGCGGCGGCGGCGCCCTGGTTCGCGGCGGGGCCGTAGCCGCGGTTCTCGGCGTTGACGAGGACCGCCGCGCCGGGAAAGCGCTCGTGCACCGAGGCCGGCGACAGGCCGCCGCCGTTGTCGACGACGACGAGCGAGACGGCGACGCCGCCCGGCGGCACGAGCGCGCGCGCCCGGGCGAGCGCCGCCGCGGCCTCGAGGGCGTCCGCCGCGTCCTGCCAGGAGACGAGGACCGCCGTGATCTCGCGGATCATCGGCCCGGCCAGGCCGAGAGACGCCCCGCCTCCCGCCGCGCGCGCCAGGCCATCCAGGGAATCCTCGGCCACACGAGCAGCGGGAGCGCCGCGCCGCTCCAGCCCGCCGCCCGCGCGTGGGCGAGGTCCGCGCGCAGCAGCGACGGGAAGCGCCCCGCGAGCCAGCTCGCCCGGAAGTGGCGAAAGAGGACGCGCCACCGGTTGCGCGTCGTCCACAGCGCGCGCCGGAACGGCGTGCGCCGTCCGGTCCGCGATCCTTCGTGCCGCGCGACGGCCCCGGGGTCGCACACGAACCGCCAGCCCGCGCGGGCCAGGCGCAGCGAGAGGTCCACGTCCTCGTAGTAGGCGAAGAAGGCGTCGTCGAAGACCGACCCGCCGCGGGCGACGGCGTCGAGCGCCTCCCGCCGGTAGAGCGCCGCCGTCGCCGACAGGCCGGGCACCTCGAAGGGCTCGCGCGGCGCCGCTGTCACGTCCGCCTCGGCGAGCACGGGGACGGCTTCGCCGCGCGCGTTCCACTCGAAGCCGGCCGAGTCGACGCGACGCCCGTCCTCGGAAAGGACGAGCCCTTGGGCCCCGGCGAGCCTCGCGTCGAGCTCCAGCCGCGCGGCCAGCCGCGCCACGTAGGACGGCTCGAGCACGGCGTCGTTGTTGAGCAGCAGGACGAGCGGCGCGCGCGTGCGCGCGATGCCCTCGTTGGCGCCGCCGGCGAACCCCAGGTTGCGCGAAAACCCGATGACCCGCGCCGCCGGCGCCTCGCGGGCGATCCGCGCGCGCTCGCTCTCGTCGGAGGCGTTGTCCACGACGACCACGGAAAGGGAGACGCCGGACTGCCGCTCGAGCGACGCCAGAGCCCGGAACAGCGCGCCCCCGCCGTCGCGGTTGACCACGACGGCGTCCACGTCGGGAAGGTGCGGGGCCCCGCTCAAACGGTTGACTCGATCGGCGCGCGCGATATGAAATCGCGCGACGATGCTACCACGCGACTTTCTGCGGGAGCACGCGGCGCGCCTCCTCGAGGAGCTGCCCGAGCGCTTCGACGGCACCGGACTCGAGGACTTCGTGCGGCTCGACCGCGAGCGGCGCGACGCCGTCACGAGGCTCGAAGAGAAGCGCCGGCGGCGCAACGAGCTGACCTCGGTGGCCGGCAAGCCGTCGCCCGAAGCGCTCGCCGAAATGAAGGGGCTCAAAGAGGAGATCAAGGCCCTCGAGCAGAGCGTCGACGAGGCCGACAAGATGCTCACGGCCGTCGAGACGGGCATCCCGAACGTCCCCGACGCGACGGTACCGCGCGGGCGGGACGAATCGGCCAACCGCGTCGAGCGGACGTGGGGCACGCCGCGCGACTTCGGCTTTGCGCCGCAGGCCCACTGGGACCTCGGCCCGGCGCTCGGCATCCTCGACTTCGAGCGCGGCGCCAAGCTCGCCGGCGCGCGCTTCACGGTGCTCTCGGGCGCCGCGGCGCGCCTGTCGCGGGCGCTCATCCAGTTCTTTCTCGACGTCCACGTGGACGAGCAGGGATACCGCGAGGTCCTGCCGCCGTTTCTCGCCAACGCCGAGTCGCTCTTCGGCACGGGACAGCTGCCGAAGTTCGCGGCCGACCTCTTTCAGACGACGAACGGCTACTACCTCATCCCGACGGCGGAGGTGCCGGTCACGAACCTCCATCGCGACGAAGTGCTCGCGGCCTCGGAGCTGCCGCTTTGCTACGCCGCGTACACGCCGTGCTTTCGCTCGGAGGCGGGCGCCGCGGGCCGCGACACGCGCGGCATGATCCGCCAGCACCAGTTCGACAAGGTCGAGGTCGTGATGCTCGTGCGTCCGGAGGACTCGCCGGCCGCGCTCGAGGCGCTCACGGCGCACAACGAGGAGCTCCTCCGGCGGCTCGAGCTCCCCTACCGCGTCGTCTCGCTGTGCTCGGGCGACCTGGGCTTCGGGTCGGCGAAGACCTACGACCTCGAGGTGTGGCTCCCCGGCATGAACGCCTACAAGGAGATCTCCTCCTGCTCGAACTTCGACGCCTTCCAGGCGCGGCGCGCGTCGATCCGGTTCCGAAGGGCCGAGGGCGAGAAGCCCGAGTTCGTCCACACGCTCAACGGCTCGGGCCTGCCGATCGGCCGGACACTCGTCGCGATCCTCGAGAACTACCAGCGCGCCGACGGTTCGGTCGCGATCCCGGAGGTCCTCCGGCCCTACATGCGCGGCCAGACCGAGATCCGGCGCGCCGGTTAGGCGAGTGCCGCAACCGCACGTCTTCGAGGCCGTCCTCCGCGCGGCGCGGCGCCTCCCGGGGTATCCGAAGCTCCGTGTCCTGGACCTCTCCGCCGGGCGCGGCGAAATCGCGGCGGCGCTCGCGCGCGACGGCTGCACCGTGCGCGGCACGCATTTCCGCGCCGACGACTACAAGCTCGCGGGCGCGGCCGGGCCGCTTCCCGCCGACGGCGTCGCGATCGACCCCGACGTCGACCTGACGCGGCCGCTGCCCTACGGCGACGCGGCGTTCGACCTCGTCATCCTCTGCGAGGTGGCCGAGCACCTCACGACGGAAATTCCCGTGATCGGCGAGATCGGCCGCGTCCTCGCCCCGTCCGGACACCTGATCCTCTCGACGCCGAACGTCGCGCGCCTGCACTCGCGCTGGCACTTTCTCTTCACCGGCACGCACAAGCTCATCCGGCGCCGCGTCGGCTGGGACCTCGGCGCCGACGACCTGTACGCGTACCACATCAACCCGATCGACTTCCCTCTTCTCCACACGCTGCTCCACCAGGCGGGCCTCGAGGTCACGCGCCTCGACTTCACCCTCTTCAAGGCGAAGCACGCCTGGCTGCTGCTGCTCTACCCGTTCGTGTGGCTCTCGACGCGAATCGAGACACGCCGGCACCGCTCGGGCGACGCGCACGCCCGCGGCGAGGACGACCTCTTCTCCTGGATGACGCGTCCCGCGATGCTCGCGAGCGAGCAGCTGCTGCTGACCGCGCGCAAGGCCGCGCCGGCGGCGCGCTGACTCAGGCCGGCGGGACGGGCGGGACGAGGGCGCCGGCCGAGACGATCATCTTCATCGCCTGCTCCGGCGTCATGTCGAGGTAGGTCACCTTCTCCTGCGGGACGACGAGCAGGAAGCCGGTCGTCGGGTTCACGGCGCTCGGGATGAAGAGGCTGCAGACCTTGCGGCCGGTCTTCGCGCTCGCCTCGCCGTCCACGGTCGAGGTCACGAAGCCGAGGCCCCACGTCCCGGGCGACGGGAACTCGACGATCGCCACACGGCCGAAAGAGCCCATCCGGGTCGGCCCGAGGAGGAGCTCGGCGATCTGACGCAGCGTCGCGTAGATCTTGTTGATCAGCGGCACGCGGTGCATCAGCCGGTCCCACATCGCAAACGCCCGCTTGCCCAGGAAGTTCGCGGCGACGAAGCCGAGCACGAGGAGCAGCACGTTCAACAGCACGAAGCCGAGGCCGACGACCGAGATGCCGCGCGCGCGCAGCTGGGCGCCGAGAATGTTGTCGAAGAAGTTGAAGAGGCTCCAGACGACCCAGAGCGTCAGCGCGGTCGGCGCGAGAACGAGGATTCCCGCGACCCAATAGCGACGGACGCGCACCCCGAGGCTCGCCGACATGACGCCATCGTAACTCGCCGGCGCCAAACCGCGGCGAACCCGTACAATGCAATCCGATGCGCCACGCCGCTCGATTGGCCGGTCTCCTCGCGCTTCTTCCCGCCGCGGCGCTCTCGCAGAGCATCGGCTGGGAATCCTTCGGGCCGCCGCTCTTCCAGGTCAGCGCGATCTCCACACCCGCCGACGACCAGACCGTCTACGCGGCTTCGGCCGACGCGACGGCCGGCCAGAGCGCCATCTTCCGGAGCACGGACGGCGGCAGCCACTGGAGCGGCGTCGTCCAGGCGGCGTCGGGCGAGTTCTATGCCGACCTCCTCGTCGACCCCGGCAACGCCGCGACGCTCTACGCCGGAGCTCCGGCCAGCGTCGGCGCGACCAACATTTACTACTCCAACAACTCCGGGGGCTCGTGGCTCCTCGGGCAGGCGATTTCCGGCTACTGCATCCCGTCGTTCGCCCCGGGAGCCGCGGCGGGCGCGGCCTTCGTCGCCTGCGGCACGAGCCTGTACGGCACGATCGACGCGGGCCGGACGTGGCAGCCGCTTCCGAATCCGTTCACCGAGCCCACGCGCCTCGCCTCCGGACCCGCGGGTCTGCTCGTCGCGTACGGGCCGACGAAGATCTTCCGCAGCGCCAACGCCGGCGCCACTTGGACGTCGGCCGGCAGCGCTCCGGCCGCCTGCGCCGGCTTGAACGCGCTGCGCGTCAACCCGTCGAACCCGAGCGCCTTCGTCGCCGGGACCGGCCTGACCGGCGCGACCGGGTTCCAGTGCGGCGGCATCTACACGAGCGCCAACGGCGGCGCGTCCTGGACCGCCGCCAGCCTGACCGGCGTCTCGGTCAGCGACGTCCTGTTCGATCCCAACAACCCCGCGCGCGTCTACGCCAGCGCCGACTACCTCGCGGGCTTCCTCCCCAGGGGCGGCGTCTTCGCCAGCGGCGACGGTGGCGCGACGTGGTCGGACCTGCAGCTGCCCCAGAACGGCGCCTCGACGCTGGGGCTGTCCTCGGGAGGCGACCGCCTCTACGCGGGGACCTCGCTCGGCGTCTACCAGCTCGCGCTGTCGGTCGGGCCCGTGACGTGCGTCGTGGACCCCGTCACGCTGTGCCTCGACAACGCGCGCTTCCGAGTCCGCGCCACCTGGACGCGGTCCGACGGGACGAGCGGCGTCGGGCACGCCATGACGCTGACCGGCGACACCGGCGACTTCTGGTTCTTCGACAGCTCCAACGTCGAGCTCATCGTCAAGGTCCTCGAGGGCTGCAGCAACAACGCCCACCGCTGGGTGTTCGCGAGCGGCCTGACCAACGTCCTCGTGTCGCTGACCGTCCAGGACGTCGTCAAGGGCACGGTCAAGGTCTACACGAACCCCCAGGGCACCGCCTTCGCCCCGATCCAGGACACGAGCGCGTTCACCTGCCCGTAGACGGGCCGCTCCGCGACACCAGGAGCGAAGACCCGCTCCCCCAAGGGGAGCGGTGGGCAAGGGCTGGTTCCTTCCAGTCAGGCAATCTACTAACATCGCTCCTCTGACCACTCGCGGAGAGGTGGGTGAGTGGCTGAAACCAGCGGTTTGCTAAACCGCCGTAGGGGCCTAAACCTCTACCACGGGTTCGAATCCCGTCCTCTCCGCCAGATCCTCCGCTCGCGGTAGCATCCGCGGCGGTGCGCAAGGTCCTCCTCGTCTCGATCGCCGCCGCCGCGTTCCTCGGCGGCTGGTGGCTCTACCGAAACGCGTCGATCGAGCGGCTGCGCGCCGAGTACCGCCCGTGGATGGACCGGCTCGCGCGCTGGCGCGACGGGTGCGAGCAGATCCGACGGTCGCTCCGCAGCCGCGAGCCGCTGCCGGCCGATCCGCCCGGAGTCGCGGCGCTCCGCGCCTGGGCGTGGGACGGGCTCGACCGGCTCGCCTACGTCGACTACCGCGTCGAGAAGCCCGTGCACGAAACGGCCGCGGGCCGCGAGAAGACGTCCGGCCGCGTCGTGTTCACGGCCGGCGGCTTCGGCAGCGGCGGCGTGCGCGTCGAGCGGGCCGCGGGAGCGCGCGTCGTCGAGGAGAAGGACGCCTCGGGATCCCGCGTCACGGTCGCGTTCGAAGCGCCGCTCTGGAACCGCACCGAGGCGTCGCCGCGCTTCCACGACGCGACCGCCGAGGCGGGCCTCGGCGCGCCGCGGCACGATCCGCCGCTGAAGCTGGTCAACCACCTGCTCTCGGACCTCTGGCCCGGCTCCGGCGTCGCGGTGCTCGACTTCGACCACGACGGCTTCGAAGACCTGTTCGTCGCCGACGGCGTCCGGTCGATCCTGTACCGCAACGACGGCCACGGCCGCTTCACCGACGTCACCGAGCGCGCCGGCCTCGCGAAATCCGCGACCGAAGGCATCGCCGCGACCGGCGTCGCCGCCGGGGACGTGGACGGCGACGGCTACCCGGACCTCTTCGTGACGAACGCGTTCGGCCCGGCTCGGCTCTTCCACAACAGCGGCGACGGCACCTTCGAGGAGACGACCGCGGCCTCGGGCATCGCCGTCCCCGGCAACGCGCGCTCGGCCGCGTTCGCCGACGTCGACGGCGACGGCGACCTCGACCTCTTCGTCGCGGTCACGGGCGACTACTACGCCAAGATGCCCGATCCGCCTTTCGACGCCAACGACGGCCTCGAGAACTTCCTCTACGTCAACGACGGCCACGGCCACTTCACCGACGCGACGAAGGCCTGGGGCCTCTCGGGCATGACGCGCTGGACGCTTTCGGCGCTCTTCCAGGACTACGACCAGGACGGCCGCGTGGACCTGATGGCGACGAACGACTTCGGCCTGAAGAACCTCTACCGCAACGCCGACGGCCGCCGCTTCGAGGACGTCGCGAAGAAGACGGGCACGCTCGCGCGCGCCTATGGCATGTCCGGCGCCTGGGCCGACTTCGACGGCGACGGCCGTCCCGACGTCTACACGACGGGCACCGACACGCAGTGGTACTTCATCCACGAATACCCGTCGATTCCGGTCGGCCTGGCCGGACGGCTCTTCCTGCCGTTCGCGATCCGCTGGTGCGAGGAAATGGCGTCCGGGAACTCGCTGCTCCTCCAGAAGCCCGACCACACGTTCGAGGACGCGACGGCCCGCTCGGGAGCGCAGCACGCCGGCTGGAACTGGAGCGCGATCGCGGCCGACCTCGACGACGACGGCTGGCCGGACGTCTACGCGACCAACGGCCTCTGGGGCGACGGCCGCGACCGCGACGTCGAGCTCGAGTTCTGGTGGGAGACGCTCGCGTACTGGGACGACTACGTCGCCGGCACGAAGACGTTCGACCGCAAGGGCGCGGGCGTGGCCGGCATCGAACGCGACCGGTACTTCCACAACCGCGGCGGCGCGGCGGCCGGGGCGCCGCTCTTCGAGGACCGCGCGTTTCTCGACGGCCTCGACCTCGAGTCCAACGGCCGGGCCGCCGTCGCGTTCGACGCCAACGGCGACGGCGCCCTCGACGTCTACGTGCGCTCCGTCGGGGCGCCCGAGGCGCTCTTCCTCGGCTCGCGCAAGCCCGCCGAGCACTTCCTCCGTCTGCGCCTCGAGGGCACGCCGGGGCGCGACAACCGCGACGGCATCGGCTGCGAGATCACCGCGGTCCTTCCGGGCGGCCGGCGCCTCGTGACGCAGAACGTCAACGAGAGCGGCTACCTCTCGACGGGCAGCCCGATCGTCCACCTCGGCCTCGGTCCGGCGACGCGCCTCGACGGCCTGACCGTGCTCTGGCCCTCCGGGAAGAAACAGGACCTCGGCGCGGTCGCGGCGGTCGACCGCACGATCGTGGTCGACGAGGAACGGGGACTCCGGGATTTTGAAGGCGGGCGGCGGTAGACTCGCCGTGATGGACGCCCGCGCGGCCGCCGGCCCGCTCACCTACGACGTCGTCATCGTCGGCGGCGCCGTCGCCGGCGCCTCGACGGCGACCGTCCTGAAGCGCGGCAACCCGAAACTGCGGATCCTCGTCGTCGAGAAGACGGAGAAGTTCGACTGGAAGGTCGGCGAGTCGACCGTCGAGGTCTCGGCCTATTTCCTGACGCGCGTCCTCAAGCAGTGGACCTACCTCTCGCGCGAGCAGCTGCCGAAGCAGGCGTTCCGCTACTGGTTCGTCAACGACGACGTGACGTGCCTGCGGGAGGCCTCCGAGACCGGACCCACGCAGATGGCGCGCACGCCCTCGTTCCAGCTCGACCGCGCCAAGCTCGACACCCACTTGCTCGAGGTCGCGCGCGAAGAAGGCAGCGAGGTCTGGCGGCCCGCGAAGGTCACGGGCTGGACGCTCGGCGAAGGTCTGGCTCCGAACACGCTGACCGTCGAGAAGGCCGACGGCACGACCGCCACCGTCTCCTGCCGCTGGCTCGTGGACGCGACCGGACGGCAGGCGATGCTCGCGCGCAAGCGCGGCGGCGTGACGCCGATCGACTCGCATCCGATCGCCGCGATCTGGGTTCGCTACCGGAACGTCAAGGACATGGACGGTGTGGACTGCGCGGGGCCGGACGCGGGCGACCCGTGGCAGCGGGCCGTGATCGCTCCGCGGCGCGCCGCGACCAACCACTTCACCGGCTGGGGTTACTGGATCTGGTTCATTCCGCTCCACGACGGCGAGATGAGCGTCGGCCTGGTCTGGGACAAGCGGCTGCTGACGCCCGAGGGCACCACGCCGCTCGACAAGCTGACCCGATTCCTCGACGGTAACCCGCTGTCCCGCGAGCTGCTCGTGGGCGCCACGCCGATCGAGGGCGACTGCCGCTACTACGCGCATCTGCCCTACTTCGTCGACAGGTTCATCGGCCCGGGCTGGACCTGCGTGGGCGATGCCGGCGGGTTCCTCGACCCGTTCTATTCCCCGGGCCTCGACCAGATGTCGATGTCGGTCTGGTCCCGGACGCGGCTGATCCTCGAAGACTTCGCCGGCGCTCCGCCCGAGGCCATGGCCGAGAAGTACGCCGACCACAATCGCCGTTACGACCGGTTCTTCAAGTACTTCTACGACGCGATCTACAAGGACAAGTACTACGTCATGGGCGACTACGACACCATGACGACGGCGTTCGTCCTCGACACCGCGCTCTACTACTTCGCGATGATCATGCCGCTCTACCGCTGGTCGCACGAGCGGCTCGGCGTGCCGCCGTTCTTCCAGGACGGCGCCGAGATGGGCTATTACCCGATCCGCTTCTACAACCGGCGCCTGACCGCGATCGCGAAGCGCAAGATGGCGCTCGGCATCTACGGCAACCACAACGCGGGCCGGCGGCCCCGGTTCGTCGGCTTCTCGACGCGCAGCGCGATGTGGGTGATGCTCTTCCACGGCCTGTTGCGCTGGTGGAAGGCCGAGCTCGCCAACGCGTGGACCTACGTGGTCCGGCCGAAGCCGATCGGCCGCGCCGCGGCCGCCGTCCCCGCGTCGCCGGCGCCCGAGCCCCGCCGCGCCGCCGCGCCGTAGCCCGCGCGCGTCCGGATTCGGGCGGTCCCGCATGCCCACGGCCCTCGTCACCGGCGCTTCGAGCGGCCTGGGATTGGAGCTGGCGACCCTGCTCGCCCGCGGCCGTCACGACGTCGTCCTCGTCGCCCGGCGCAAGGACCGGCTCGAGAACGTTGCGCGCGGCCTCGCCGAGGAATTCGGCGTGCGCGCCACGGCGCTTCCCGCGGACCTCGCGCGTCGGGAGGCGCCCGGCGAGATCGTCCGGGAGCTCGAGACGCGCGGCCTGGTGATCGACGTCCTCGTCAACGACGCGGGCTTCGGCGCGCACGGGCCCTTCGCCGAGACGCCTCTCGAAAACGCCCTCGAGATGATCCAGGTCAACGTGGCCGCGCTCGTGGAGCTGACCCGGCGGCTGCTGCCAGGAATGCTCGAGCGGCGCCGCGGCCGGATCCTGAACCTCGCCTCGACCGCCGCCTTCCAGCCGGGCCCGCTGATGGCGGTCTACTACGCGTCGAAGGCGTTCGTCCTCTCGTTCTCCGAGGCCCTGGCCAACGAGACGGCCGGCACCGGCGTGACCGTGACGACGCTGTGCCCGGGGCCGATCGCGACCGAGTTCCAGAAGCGCGCCGGCGTGGAGAAGACGGCGCTCTTCACGGGACCGCTCGTCGTCGACGCGCCGGCCGCCGCGCTCGCCGGGTATCGGGGCCTGATGCGCGGGCAGCGTCTCGTCATCCCGGGCGTCGCCAACAAGGTCCTCGTCCAGGCGCTTCGCGTCACGCCGCGGCGGCTCGTCACGGCCGTCGCGCGGCGGATCCAGGAGAACCGGAAGTAAGTCTCCCCGCGCGCCGGCGCCGGCGCTCGAGGCGGAGCCCGCGGTTCAGTCGAACAGCGTGGGGATCGCGTTTGCGCGGGCGCCCTCGATCTCGAGCATCCGCAGCTTCGTCGTCACGCCTCCCGGCGCCGAGAAGCCGCCGGTGCGCCCGTTCGCCGCGAGCACGCGGTGACACGGGACGAGAATCGGCAGCGGGTTGGCGCCGAGAGCCTGTCCCACGGCGCGCGCCTGCGTCGGATCGCCGAGGCGTTTCGCGATCTCGCCATAGGTGAGCGTCCGGCCCGGCGGGATCTCCCGGGCGATCGCGTAGACGCGGCGGTAGAACTCGGGGACGCCGTCGAGGTCGAGACGCACCTTCGAGAGGTCGGCGGGCGTCCCCGCCAGCAGCTCGACAATCCGGCCGATCGCGTCCCGGACTTCCGGCGTCGGCGCGCCCTCGCGCGCGTCCGGCAAGCGCCGCGCGATCCGCCGCCGAAGCGCCTCGGCGTCCGACTCCGGCAGCCACGCATGGTTCACGCCGCGCTCGCCCCACGCGAGGGCGCAGGTCCCGATCGCCGTCTCGAAGAGCGTAAAGGCGTTCATGGTCGGTTCAGGAAACACGAGGCGCGGCCAAAGGGTTGCGAGCGTGGCGGGCGTGCTTGAAAAACCCGGTTCTCCATCATTTGCAATTCGTCTCTTACTTGCTCGATGCCGGGGCCGATCTGAGCACGACCCGACGCCTGGCAGACCATGTTTCTGAGACGACGACCGGGCGATACGACCGACGAGGCGAGGAAGCCAGCGGAAGGCTGCTGGCCTTCTCCACGTGCCGTATTCCCGGCATCCAGCAGGGCTCCTCCTGGTCAGGGGTTTAGCTCAGCCAGCCAAGTCGCCCAGCTATGAGCATGCAGAGCATGACAGTTGCAGCTGCAATCCAAGCGCGGAGAGCAAAACGGGCCCACTTTGATACCTCGAGGGCGGCCGCCGCGTTGGGGTGATCCTCAGGGACGAACGGTCGGAACCGCACTCCAAGAC
>DATJXB010000217.1:0-54302 GCA_035500755.1 Thermoanaerobaculia bacterium
GCTTCCAGACGACCACGCCGCAGAAGCGGTCGCCCTCGGGACAGACGGGCCGCACGCCGGCATGGTGCCGCAGCGTGCACGGGGGCAGGAGCCACGGACCGATCCTGGGATTGACCTCGCGGATCTGCAGCGCTTCGTCGAGCGACGCGCGCCAGATCTCCTCCTGGGCGTTGTAGCAGAGGCGCATCGCGCACTTGTGGTGCAGGTTGAGGAGGTCGGCCGACTCGGTGAAGCGGATCGCGACGGCGTTGGGCAGCAGGTACGCGGCGAATTCGTCCGAGACGCCGCGGCCGCGCAGCTCGCCGATGGCGGCCCAGGTCTCCTCCATCGTCGACCGGTAGAGCGCGTCGGCCTCGGGCACGTCGGCGACGAGCATCGGGACGACGTAGTCGGGCTCGTCGGAGAGATACGCGGGAAGCGCCGGCCGCGAGGCGGGCGTCATCCGGTGGCGCTGGTCCTGGCTGTCGGCGGTGTGCGACAGCTTCTTGCGGAACGTGTACGCCGGGTGGAAGAGCGCGCGCGAGAGCTTCCCGTGGGTCGTCAGCGTCAGCGTCTCGCCCAGGGCGCGGTTCTGCGACGGGTCGAGGACGAGACGGATCGCGTCGTCGTCCGAGAGCGCCGTCTTCGGCGCGCCGAGAATCTCGCGAACGGCCGAGGCCAGGACCTCCTCGTTGTTGGTCTTCCAGTCCACGAGACGCGAGACGCGGCCGGAAAGCTCGCGGTCGAACTCCTCGCGGAACGCGCGCCCGGAGCTCTTCGCGCGCGGGAGGTTCTGAAAGGCGGCGTACTCGGGCGTCTCTTCGAGCGGCAGCGGCTCCTGGAGGACGGACTCGTAGAGCGGATCGTGGCGCAGGACCTCGGCGACCATCTGGCCGACGACCTCGCGCTGCTCGGCCGGCGCGTCCATCGCCTCGCACAGGCGCCAGTAGCGGAAGAGGGTGATGCCCGAGATCGTGTGGTACAGGTAGGAAAACGTCGCGACCGGAAGCACGTAGCGGGCGATCTCCTGCGCGCGTTTCTTGACCGATCCGGCAAAGCGCGTCCGGCCGTCGCCGCGCGTCCGTCCCGGGAAGAGTCCGAAGTAGCGCTCCTCGGCGAGCGGCGTCAGGAGCTCCGTCAGCCTCGCGTAGGCCTCCTGCTGGCGCCGCGCGGTCCTCTCGTAGAGGTCGCGCTCCGCCGGCCCCATCGGCGGCACCGCGTAGTTGCCGCGGCTGACTTCCACGTAGCGCTGGGAGACCTGCTCGGAGTTGTAGAACGGGTGCGCGTGGAGAAACGACCACAGGAACTGCCGCGAGACGTTCTCGAGGGAGAACTGAAAGTGGGCGTGCTGAAAGGTCGTGTGGTGCCCGGCCTCGTAGATGGACCGGGCGATCGCGTCGCGCCGGTCGGGCCGGGCGGAGGCCTGGTCCTCCGTCACGATCCCCTTGGCGGAGTAGCAGGTGCGGGCCGTCGCGACGACGTTCTCGTACGGCCGGTCGAAGGCGTGGACGAGGCGCACGCGCGGCGGCGCCGAAGAGAACCTGAATGAACCCTCAACGGGGCGAGGCAGGCTCGACACGATACTCATTGTAGCGCCGGGCGAGACTCTTCGCCGGCTCGAGGGAGGATCTCATGGTCGACAGCGGTCGCCGCGCCGCGCGTTTCGCGCTCGCCTTCGCCCTCGCGCTCGTTTGGAGCGCGGTCGCGCTCTCGACCACCTACACGGTCGTCAACACCAGCGACTCCGGCGCGGGCTCGCTGCGCCAGGCGATCCTGGACGCCAACGCCGGCGGGACGGGACCCCACACCGTCGCGTTCGCCATCCCCGGTTCCGGCGTCCAGACGATCGCGCTCGCGAGCAGTCTCCCCGGCCCGAACGTCGCGAGCGGCGGACTGACCGTCGACGGAACGACGCAGCCTGGCTACGCGGGCTCGCCGCTCATCGCGATCGCCTGCTCCGACACGAGCCAGATCGCGTTTCAGTTCTTCGGTTCGGGGGGCGGCGTCAAGGGGTTGACCATCGGCCACTGCGGCATCGCGATCACTTCCGACGAGAGCACCTCGATAACGGTCCAGGCCTGCCACATCGGCGTCGACGCCGCGGGGACGACCGCCACCCCGAATTTCACCGGCGTTTCGCTGGCGGGGTCGACCTTCCTGATCGGCGGGCCCGTGGCCGCGGATCGCAACATCATCTCCGGCAACCAGAGCGACGGCATCTTCATCGGGTCCTTCACGGGAGGCACGATCCAGAACAACTACATCGGGACGGACGTCACGGGCACCGTCCCGCTGCCGAACGCCACCGGGGTCGTCATCGCGGGCGGCAACGGATCGGGCGTCCTGGTCGGCGGCGCCGGCACGGGGAACCTGATCTCGGCCAACACCGGCGACGGCCTCGACGCCGGCTTCTTCGCCGTCGACGTGACGATCCAGGGCAATGTCATCGGGACGGACGTCAACGGCACGGCCGCGATGCCCAACAACGTGGGCATCGGCATCTCGAGCCCCGGCGCCGGGCTGGTGATCGGCGGAACCGGAGTCGGCGAGGGGAATCTCGTCTCCGGCAATCTCACGATCGGCATGAGCGTCAACGCCGACGGGGCGACGATCCAGGGGAACGCCGTCGGCGTGGACGATTCCCACCTCGCGCCGCTTCCCAATGGAAGCCACGGTATCGAGATCGCGTCGACGGGAGCGTCGCCGAACCTGATCGGCACGTCGAGCCCGGGAGGACCGGGCGCCAACATCATCGCGTACAACGGCGGCCAGGGCGTCGCCGTCGCGGCGGGCCCGAACAACACGATCCGGGGCAATGCGATCCACGACAACGCGGCGCTCGGGATCACGCTCTCCAGCGGGTCGTCCACGCCGACCGCCAACGACCTCGACGACGGAGACACCGGCCCCAACGACCGGCAGGACTTCCCGGTGCTCGTGTCCGTGGCGTATGGGGCGGGGAACACGACCGTGTCCGGGCTGCTGAACTCGACGCCCAACACGACCTTCGCCCTCGACTTCTATTCCAACCCCGCCTGCTCCAACTTCCCGCGGGACTACGTGCAGGGCGAAACCTACCTGGGCTCCTCGCAGGTCACGACCGATGACTCCGGCAACGCCCCCTTCACGGTCTCGACGCTTCCGGCCGTGGTGTCGGGCTCGAGGATCTCGGTGACCGCGACCGATCCCACCGGCGACACGTCCGAGTTCTCGCAGCGGCTGCCGTTTTCCGTCAGCCCGAAGTCGGGGCCAGCGGCGGGCGGAACGGCCTTGACGGTGGCCGGCACGAACTTTCTCGCGGGAGCGGACGTGAAGCTCGGAGGCATTTCTGCGACGGGCGTTTCGGTGAATTCATACATCTCGATCTCGGCCGCGTCTCCCGCGCTGGCTCCCGGAACGGCGAACGATCTCGTCGTCACGAACACCGACAACACGACCGGGACCCTCCTCAAGGCGTTCGTCGCGGACTTCCTCGACGTGCCGAACGGTCAGCAGTTCTACACCTTCGTGACGACTCTCGTCTCCAACGGCATCACGGCGGGCGTTGGCGGGGGACTCTACGGCGTCAACGACGACACGCTGCGCCAGCAGATGGCGGTTTTCATCCTCAAGGGGAAGCACGGGCTGTGCTTCACGCCGGCGCCCTGCCATGGCGCCTTCGCGGACGTTCCCTGTCCCTCGACGTTCGCGGACTGGATCGAGGCGATGGCGGCCGAGGGAATCACCGGCGGGTGCGGCGGCGGCAACTTCTGTCCGCAGACCCCCGTGCGACGCGACCAGATGGCTGTCTTCCTCCTGAAAGGGGAGCATGGCTCCGCGTACGCCCCGCCGCACTGCGCCGGCATGTTCACCGACGTCCCCTGTCCCTCCACCTACGCCGACTGGATCGAGCAACTCGCCAACGAGGGCATCACCGGCGGCTGCGGCGGCGGCAACTACTGCCCTGCCAACCCGAACACGCGCGGCCAGATGGCGGCGTTCATGGTCAAGGCGTTCAGCCTTCAGTGATCCGGAGGGCCCTCCGACGGGCTCGAACCCCGACGCCGCCGCGGACCATAATTAGGGCCGGCCATGCACCTGCCCGTCTATCTCGACCATCACGCGACGACGCCGGTGGACCCGCGCGTGCTCGAGGCGATGACGCCTTACTTCACGCGCTCCTTCGGCAACCCGTCCTCGCGCGGCCACATTTTCGGCTGGGAGGCCGAGGCCGCGGTCGACGCCGCCCGCGAGTCTCTGGCGGCGGCGCTCGGCGCCTCGCCGAAGGAGATCGTCTTCACCAGCGGCGCGACGGAGGCCGACAACCTCGCCGTCTTCGGCGTCGCCCGCCTCCACGCGGGTACCGGCGCGCAGGTCGTCACGGCCGCGACGGAGCACCCCGCCGTCCTCGACGCGTGCCGGCGGCTCGAGAAGGAAGGGTTCGCCGTGACGGTCCTCGCTCCGGAAAAGGGGACGGGCGCGATCGCCCCCGAAGCGGTGCGCGCCGCGCTGACCGACCGCACGGTCCTCGTGTCGCTCATGACCGCCAACAACGAAATCGGCACGATCCACGACGTCGCGGCGATCGGCGGGGTTTGCCGCGAGCGCGGCGTGCTCTTCCACACGGACGCCGTGCAGGGCTTCGGCAAGATTCCGTTCGACGTCGGGGCGCTCAACGTCGACCTGGCCTCGGTGTCCGCGCACAAGATCTACGGCCCGAAGGGAGTCGGCGCCCTATACGTGCGCGGGCGGAATCCGCGCGTCCGGCTCGAGCCGCTCTTCCATGGCGGCGGGCAGGAGCGCGGCGTGCGGTCGGGAACGCTGAACGTGCCGGGCATCGTCGGTCTGGCGCGCGCCGCCGGGATTGCCGTCGCCGAGATGGCCGAGGAGAGCCGCCGCCTGCGCCGGCTGCGGGATCGGCTCCACGCGGGGCTGACCGCGACGCTGTCGGGTGTCGGCGTCAACGGGCCGCCGCTGCCGGAGCTCGACGCGGATGGGAACGTGCGCGCGGGAACTCCGGAGAGGCGTCTTCCGGGAAATCTCAACGTGTCGTTCGCCGGCGTCGACGGGGAAGCGCTCGTCGTCGGCATGAAGGACCTCGCGGTGTCGACGGGCTCGGCCTGCACGTCCGCCTCCCTCGAGCCGTCCCACGTCCTGACGGCGATCGGCGTGCCGGCGGATCTCGCGCACGCCTCGATCCGCTTCGGGCTCGGGCGCGGAACCACGGAAGAAGAAGTCGATTTCGCCGCCGAAACCGCCGCCCGGGCGGTCGTGAGGCTGCGCGAGAAATCGCCCCTGGCCGGGGCCTCCAGCCGATAGAGTATCGGCTCGATTTCCGGCTGACGGCCGGGAGCTGACAGCCGACCGCTCGGGGTTTTTCGTGCTCACGGATCTGGCTCGCGGACTGCCTTCCTACGCGGACCTCCTCGCGAGGGTCCGGGCGGGAGAAGACCGTCTGGTCGTTTCCGGCGGCGTCGGCGCCCTGCCGGCGATCGTCGCGGCAGCCCTCGGGGCCGACCTCGGCCGGCCGCTCGTCGCCGTCGCGGGCAACGAAAGGGACGCCGAACGTTTCCTCGCAGACCTCGCCGCGGCCGGCCTGTCGCGGACGTTCCACGCGCCGGCGCCGACGCTGACGCCCTACCAGCGAATCCCCGCGTCGCTCAAGGCACGCAAGGACGAGTTCGCGCTCCTGACGGCGCTCGCCGGGCGGGCGCTCGAGGCCGCCGTGCTGCCGGCGCGCTCGCTGTTCACCCGCCTGCCCGAGCCGTCGCGGTTTTCCGACATCGTGCTCCGCCTCTCGGTCGGCGACGACGTCTCCCTGTCCTCGCTCGTCGAACGCCTGACGCGGCGCGGGTACCGCCGGGGCGACCTCGTCGTCGAGGCGGGCGACCTCGCGGTGCGCGGCGGCCTCTTCGACGTGTTCCCGCCGGACCGGGAGCTCGCCGTGCGGGTCGAGCTCGACGGCGACCGGATCGCGTCGCTGCGCCTCTTCGACCCCGACACGCAGCGCTCGCGGGAGAGGCTCGAGGCGGTGGCGCTGCCGCCGTTCGCGGCGTCCGAGGAGTCCGACGAGGCGCGGCGCCTGATGACCGAGCGCATCGGCCGTCCGCCGTCGGAGGCCGAGCGCAGCGTGTTCGCGCCGGGGGTGGTGCCGATGCCGGCCGGCTGGCTCGACCACGCGGGGGATGCCCTCGTCCTGCTCGTCGAACCCGCGTCGATCGAGGAGGAGATTGCGGCGTTTGCGGAGCGCCTCGCGGCGGACCGGGATCCGGACCGCGACGCGTTCGCCCCCGAGGAGCTGACGCATCCGGCCGAGCGCATCCGGGAGCGTCTGGCCGCGGCCGCGCTTCGGTTCGACCGGCTGGGCCTCGGCGTCGAAGGGGCCGTCGAGCTCCGGCTGCCGGCCGAGGCGATCGCCGGCCACGCGGGACGGGCGGCGGAGGCGGCGGCGGACCTGACGCGCGCCCTCGCGTCGGGCGAGGAAGTCTTCGTGGCGACGCGGCCGACCGGCGGCGCCGAGAACCTGAAGCGGCTCGCCGTCGAGTACGGCTTCCACGTCTCCTCCGAGCGCGGTCCGGGCGCGGTCGTGACGATTCCCGCGGAGATCTCGGCCGGGTTCCGGCTCCGCGAGCCGCGCCTCGCCCTCTACGCCGAGGAGGAGATCTTCGGAGAGGAACGCCGCGCGTCGGCCTCGCGCCGGCGGCCGGCGGAGGCTTTCCTGTCGGACCTGCGCGACCTGAAGCTCGGCGACGCGGTCGTGCACGCCGACTACGGCATCGGCCGCTTCCGGGGCTTGAAGCGCGTTCCCGTCGAAGGCGAAGAACGCGAGTTCATGGAGATCGAGTACGCCGAGGGCAAGGCGCTGCTCCTGCCCGTCGAGCGCCTCGACCTCGTCCAGAAGTACGCGGGTGTGGAGGGCGTCGAGCCGGCCCTCGACCGGCTGGGCGGCGCCGGCTGGGCGCGCCGCAAGGCGTCGGTCCGCAAGGCGATGCGCGACATGACGGACCAGCTCCTGAAGCTCTACGCGCGGAGGAGTCTCGCCGAGGGCTTCGCGTTCTCCAAGGACTCGCCGTGGCAGAAGGAGTTCGAAGACGCCTTCGAGTACGTCGAGACGCCCGACCAGGTGCAGGCGATCGCGGACGTCAAACGCGACATGCAGTCGGCGAAGCCGATGGACCGCCTTCTCTGCGGCGACGTGGGCTACGGCAAGACCGAGGTCGCGATGCGCGCCGCGATGAAGGCGGTCCTCGACGGCAAGCAGGTGGCCGTGCTCGCGCCGACGACGATCCTGGCGGACCAGCACTTCCGGACGTTCCGGCGCCGCTTCGCCGCCTTCCCCGTTTCGATCGAGCTCTTGTCGCGTTTCCGGTCGCGCCAGGAGCAGAAGGACGTCGTCGCGCGCGTCGCGGAGGGATCGGTCGACATCCTGATCGCCACGCACCGCATGCTGGGCCGCGATCTCGCGTTTCGCGACCTGGGGCTCCTCATCGTGGACGAGGAGCAGCGTTTCGGCGTGGCCCAGAAGGAGCGCCTCAAGGAGTGGAAGGCTTCGATCGACGTGCTCGCGATGTCGGCGACGCCGATCCCGCGCTCCCTGCACCTGTCGCTGTCCGGCCTGCGCGACCTGTCGATCATCGAGACGCCGCCCCGCGACCGGCTGGCGATCGAGACGCAGGTGGTCCCGTCGCGGCCCGAGATCATTCGTGAGGCGATCGAAGCGGAGATCGCCCGGGGCGGCCAGGTGTTCTTCGTGCACAACCGCGTCGAGTCGATCGGCCGGGTCAAGCGCGAGATCGAGGAGCTGCTGCCCTCGGTGCGCGTCACCGCGGCGCACGGCCAGATGCCGGAGGCCGAGCTCGAGAAGGCGATGCTCCGTTTCGTGTCGCGCGACGCCGACGTCCTGCTCGCGACGGCGATCGTCGAGAACGGCCTCGACATTCCTTCGGCCAACACGATCCTGATCGACCGAGCGGACACGTTCGGCCTCGCGCAGCTCTACCAGCTCCGCGGCCGAGTGGGCCGGAGCGACAAGCCGGCCTACGCCTACCTGCTCGTGTCCGAGACGGCGGCCCTGTCGGACGTCGCGCGCCAGCGCCTGGCCTCGATCCGCGAGTTCTGCGACCTCGGCGCCGGCTTCCGCATCGCGGCGCGCGACCTCGAGATCCGCGGCTCCGGCAACATGCTGGGGGGCGAGCAGTCGGGCCACATTGCCGCCGTCGGCTTCGAGACCTACCTCTCGCTCCTCGAGGAAGCGATCCGCGAGATGCGCGGCGAGGAACCGCTGCCGGAGCGCGCCGTCACGTTGTCGCTCGGCCTCGATCTCGCGATCCCGCCCGCGTACGTCGAGGACGAGAACTGGCGGATGATGATCTACAAGAAGATCGCCCGCGCCGGCGACGACGCGGCGCTCGCGGAGACCACGCGGGAGATCGCCGACCGGTTCGGCGACCCGCCGCCGCAGGTGAAGCGCCTCGTCGAGTACGCGCGGCTGCGGACCCGGGCCGAGCGCCTGGGCGTCACGGCGATCACGCGACAGGCCGGCCGGGTGCACCTGCGCTTCGCGGAGGACGCCGCCGTGGACGGCGAGCGCCTGCTCGGTCTGGTCGCCCGGACCCCGGGCGCGAGCCTTTCGCCGGCTCGGGTCCTCACGGTGCCGTCCCCGGAAGGAGACGCGCTGCTCGAGGGGCTCCTGGCGCTGCTGCCGTCGCTCGAGCGGCGGGTGGCGTGAGCCCTTCGCCGAGGAATTCCCGGGGCCGAACGGTGTTAATTTTGTCCTCCATGCGGAAGCCGACCGTCCTGTTGATCGCCGCGGGGCTCGCCGCTCCCGCGCTGCCGGCCGCCGAGCTCGTCGAGCAAATCGTCGTTCGGGTCAACGACCGCCTCATCACGCAGTCCGAGTACGACAAGCGGCTGGCCATCGCCGCCCGCGCGCCCAACCACCCGACCGACGCGGCGGAGCTCGAGCGCAACGTCCTCGAGGACCTGATCAAGGAGAAGCTCCTCGAGGAACGCGCCAAGGAAATGTCCGTGAGCGCCACCGAGGAAGAGGTCGACGCCGCCGTCGCCCGGATCAAGGAGCAGTACAAGCTGACGAGCGACGCGGACTTCGACAAGGCGCTCTCCGAGTCGGGCATGACGCGCGAAGAACTGCGCCGGCAGATGCGCCAGAGCATCACGCTGCAGAAGGTGGTCGGCCGCGACGTCGCCTCGCAGCTCCAGCTCACGGACGACCAGCTCCGCCTCGAGTACGAGCGCAAGAAAGAGCAGTTCTACGCGGTGCCCGAGTCGGCGCACGTCGCCGAGATCGTGATCCGGTTCCTGCCGAGCGACGGGGAGGGGCGTCAGAAAGCGGTCGAGAAGGTCGAAGAGATCCGCGTCAAGGTCAAGGGCGGCGCGTCGTTCGGCGAGCTCGCGAAGGAGAACTCCGAAGGCAGCACCCGCGACAAGGGCGGCGAGCTCGGCACCGTCTCCAAGGGCGAGCTCGTGGAGGCCCTCGACGCGGTCATCTTCGTGACGCCTCCGGAGGAGTATCCGGCGCCCGCGCTGCTGCCGGACTCGATCCACCTCTTCCGCGTGACCGATCGCAAGGCCTCCGGCTACAAGCCGTTCTCGGAGGTCAAGGACGACCTGCGCAAGCGCATTCAGGACGACCTCTACGAGAAGCGCTTCGGCGAATACATGGACAAGCTCCGCCGCGACGCCTTCGTCAAGATCTACGTCCCCGAGCTCGCGAAGCTCGACGAGAAGAAGCCGACCTAAGCGCGAGCCGTTGCGCTTCGAAATCCCGCTGCCCCCGGGGTTCTCTTTCGACGCGGTCGTGCGGTCGCACGGCTGGTACGACCTGCCGCCCTTCGCCTACGACGCCGAGCGCGGCACGCTGACGTCCTCCCTGCCGGGGCCCGCCGCCGTGTCGTTCACGGCCCGCGGCGGGCGCCTCGAGGTTTCGGCGCGGCGGGGGAGCCGCGCGGCCGTCGAACGGATCGCGCGGCGCGTGTTCTCGCTCGACGTCGACCTCGCCCCGTTCGGCGCCATGCTCGCCGCGGAGCCCGACCTCGCCCGCGGACTCGAGCGCGGCGGCGGCCGGATGCTGCGGGCACCCACCGTCTTCGAAGACGCCGTCAAGATGCTGCTGACGACCAACTGCTCGTGGGCGGCGACGCGTGGGATGGTCGTGCGCCTCGTGGCGCTCGCCGGCGACGGCGGCACCGCGTTTCCGGACGCCGCGGCGATCGCCCGCCTCTCGCCGCGGACTCTGCGCGATCGCGTGCGCTGCGGCTATCGCGCGGGCGCGCTCTCGAAGCTCGCGCGCCGCGTCGCGTCGGGAAGGCTCGACGTCGCGGCGTGGGAGCGGCGCGAGACACCGGCGGCCGACGTGCGCGCGGCGATTCTCGCCGAGCACGGCTTCGGACCCTACGCGGCCGAGGGATTGCTGCGCATCCTGGGGCGGCACGAGTTCCTCGCCATCGACTCGTGGGTGCGCAAGAAGTTCCGGAAGCTCCATCCCGGCCCGGCGAAGACGGTCGACCGGGCGATCGCCCGCCGCTTCGCGAGGTTCGGCGCCTATCGTGGCCTCGCCATGTGGTTGGAGCTCACGAACGACTGGCACGAGGGCGACGGCTCCGACTGGAACTGACGCCTCGCGGATCGAGAAAGCGCCACGGGCACGGTTCACGCAGGTGCCTCCGCACAATCTGTTGTGCAGAGAGGCGTCCTGTCCGTAAGGTCATACTTACGCCTCTTTTGCGCTCCTAATTTTTTTAGGCAAACTTCTTTTCTTGACTAATAAAGCACGGCACTCCTAACATCCGCCCAGTGGCCAAATCTGGCTAAAAGTGGGAGAAAGTGGTCCCGGAACTCATTACGGGACGACATCTGAAGGATGGATCGCTTTCGTGGAAGCGCGCCGGCCCGACTCGACGAGAAGGGCCGGCTGAAGGTGCCGAATCTCTTCCGTCAGCAGATCGAAGAGGCGTTCGGACGCGACCTCTTCGTGACGTCGCTTCACGGGCGCAACTTTCTTCTGTACCCGTTGCCGATCTGGCGCGCTCTCGAGGAAAAGCTCGCGGAGCTTCCCGCGATTCATCGCGCGAAAAACAAATTTCTCGAGCGCGTCAATTTCTACGGTCAGGACGCGGCGATCGACGGGCAGGGGCGCGTGCTCGTGCCGCAGATCCTGCGCGACTCCGCGAAGCTGCCGGCCGACGTCGTCGTGACGGGGAACATCGATCACCTCGTGGTCTCCGACCGCGGGGGTCTCGCCAAGAAGCTCGAGACCGAGGAATTCGGTCCCGAGGACTACGACGAGCTGTCGAAGCTGCTGCTGTGAGCGTGAGCCGAGGGAACGCCGATTGAACCGCACGTCCCCGTCCTCCGCGACGAAGTCGTCCGCCTGCTCGCGCCCGAGCGCGGCGGCTTCTTCGTGGACGCGACGGTCGGCGCGGGCGGCCACGCCGAAGCCCTGCTCGAGCGCGGCCCCGAGCTGCGGTTGCTCGCGCTCGACCGCGATGCCGACGCGCTCGCGATCGCGCGCGAACGGCTGGTCCGGTTCGGCGACCGCGTCGAATTCCGGCAGGGGGACTTCGGCGATCTCGCGGAGGCGCTCTCGGGATTCCCGGCGCCCTCGGGCGTCCTGGCGGACCTCGGCGTCTCCTCGATGCAGCTCGACCGCGCGGAGCGGGGGTTCTCGTTCCGGCGCGACGGGCCTCTCGACATGCGGATGGGAAGCAGCGGGCGAAGCGCGGCCGACGTCGTGGCCACGGCTTCGTTGGAGGAACTGACACGGATCTTCCGTGATTTTGGGGAGGAGCGAATGGCGGCAAAGATCGCGCGGGGAATCGTGGCGGAACGGGCCCGGGGTCCCATTGCGACGACCCGGCAGCTGGCGAAGGTCGTCGCGGAGCAGAAGGGCGGCCGCGAAAAGATCGATCCGGCCACCCGGGTCTTCCAGGCGCTTCGAATCGAGGTCAACCAGGAGCTCGTCGCGCTCGCCCGGTTTCTCGCGGCGGCCGTCGCCCGCCTGCAGCAGGGCGGCCGTCTCGCGGTCATCTCGTATCACTCGCTCGAGGATCGGATCGTCAAGGAGGCCTTCCGCCGCGACTCGGGCGTGTGCCTTTGCCCGCCGCGTCTTCCGGCCTGCACCTGCGGCGCGCGCAAGGCGCTCGAGGTTCTGACGCGGCGTCCGATCCGGCCCACGCCGGCCGAAGTCGAGCGCAATCCCCGTTCCCGGAGCGCCCGCCTGCGCGCCGCCGAGAAGATCGCCGTCTGACGAGGAACCCACGAACCCCGTGAGCACCCTGTACGCCCAGTCCAAGCGCGTCGAGAACCTGCACCTGACGCGGGAGCGCGACCGCCGCCGCGGCCGCGAGCTCGCGACGTTCGTGCTCGCGGGACTGCCGGCCGCGTGCGCGCTGCTCGGGTACGCCGCGCTCCACGTCGAGACGGTCCGCGTCGGCTATCTCCGCGAGGCGCGGCAAGCCACGCTCGCGGACCTCGGCGAGGAGAACCGGCGGCTGCGGGCCGAGCTCGGCCGGGCGTCCGCGCCGGACCGCGTCGCGGCGCTCGCGCAGCACAAGGGTCTGCGGCCGCCACACCCCGGCCAGGTGCAGTACGTCGAGGCGCCCGCCGGAGGCAAGACGAAGTGAACGCCGTCCGCCGCGGACGCACGCGGTTCTTCGCGCTCTTCCTCGTCCTCTGGGCGGCGGTCGTCGTCGCGCGGCTCGCGCAGATACAGATCGCGCAGGGCTCGCGCTACCGCGCGCGGGCCCAGAGGCAGCAGGAACGGCGCATCGAGATCAAGGGTTCGCGCGGCTCGATCCTCGACCGCGACGGCCGCGAGCTCGCGGTTTCGGTCGAGGCCGCGTCGGTCTACGCGATTCCGGACGACGTCGAGAACCCGCGCGCCACGGCGCAGGCGCTCTCGACGGTCGTCGGCATGACGCCCGCGGACGTCCTCGAGAAGCTCAAGTCCGAGCGCGGATTCGTCTGGGTCCGCCGCCAGATCGACGCGGCGGCCGGCGAAAAGGTTCGCGCCTTGAAGCTCGCGGGCATTCACCTGGTGGCGGAGCCGAAACGGTTCTACCCGAAGGGCCGTCTCGCCTCTTCGCTGCTCGGCTACGTCGGCACGGACGACGCGGGCCTCGCGGGCCTCGAGCACTACTACGACAAGGCGATTCGCGGGAAGCCCGGCGAGATCGTCGCGCTGACCGACGCGCGCCGCAGCCGCTACGGGGAAGCCGAGACCGCGAGCAGCCGGACGGCGGAGGAAGGCGCGTCGCTCGTCCTGTCGCTCGACTCGGGCGTGCAGTTCGCGGCCGAGCACGAGCTCGTCGCGGCGATGCTCGAGCATCACGCCAAATCCGGAAGCGTCGTCGTCCTCGATCCGTGGAACGGCGAGATCCTCGCGATGGCCTCGTGGCCCGACTTCGACCCGAATGACTTCGCGCGCACGCCGGCCGAGTTGCGCCGCAACCACGCGATCGCCGACACCTACGAGCCCGGCTCGACCTTCAAGATCGTCACGGGCGCCCTCGCCGTCGACTCGGGCGTCGTGTCGCTCGACGAGATCATCGACACCGGCGACGGCACGATCCGCGTGGCCAACACGACGATCCAGGAGGCCGACCATCACCGGTACGGGGCGCTGACCCTCGGCGGCGTCCTCGAGCACTCTTCGAACATCGGCATCATCCGCGTCGGCCTGCGCCTCGGGGCCCGCCGCCTCTACGACGGAGCGCGCTCCTTCGGCGTCGGGCAGCCGACCGCCGTGGACTTGCCCGGCGAGAACTCCGGCATCTTCCGGCCGCTCCCGCGGTGGTCGGCGCTCTCGAACGCCGAGATTTCGATGGGCCAGGAGGTCTCGTTGAACGCGCTGCAGCTGGCGCGCATCGGCGCCGTCATCGCCAACGGCGGAAAGCTCGTGCAGCCCCACGTCGTGACGAAGATCGTCGAGCCGGGCGGCACGGTCCGCGCCGTGGCGTCCGCCGAGCCCGTCCGTGTCATCTCGGAATCGACCGCCCGGTCGCTGGCGAACATCATGGTCGGCGTCGTCGAGCGCGGCAACTCCGGCAAGGCCGCGATCCCGGGCTTCTCGGTCGCGGGGAAGACCGGCACCGCGCAGAAGGCCGGCATGGGCGGCTACATGCCCGGACACCACGTGCCGAACTTCGTGGGCTTTGCGCCGGCCGATTCGCCGCGCTGTGTGGCCGTCGTCGTCCTCGAGGAGCCGCAGGGCAAGTACTATGCGGCCGACGTGGCGGCGCCCCTGTTCTCGCGCGTGATGTCCCAGGCCCTCGGCATCCTCCGGGTCGCGCCCCGCGAGCAGCGCGTGCCCGTGGCCGTGCTCGCCGAGGCGGCGCCGGCTCGGCCGCCGCAATACGCCGCGGGCGTCGTCCCGGCTTCGCGCCGCGGCGGCCCGGGCGCGCCCGACGCCGACGCGCGCACGCCGAGCCTGATCGGGCTGTCCGCCCGCCAGGCCCTCGAGGTCTTCGCGCGTCTGGGCGTGCTCGCCCGTCTCCAGGGAACCGGACTGGTCGTCGCTCAGGATCCTCCGGCCGGCTCGCCCATCCGGCCGGGCTCGGTGCACACCCTGTTTCTCGCCGACGAGACAGCGGCGCCTTCCCGGGCGGGCGGGCGTCGCGCGGAGGAGATGGCACCGCCTCCGTCGGCCCCGTGAAATTGATGGACCTCGCCGCCGTCCTTCCGGGCGCCGAGATCGTTCCCCCCGCGGGGAGGCTCGAGGTCGTCCGGGCGACGAGCGATTCCCGACAGGTCGAGCCGGGCGACCTCTTCTTCGCGCTGCGCGGCGACAAGGCCGACGGGCTGGCGCACGTTCCGGAGGCCGTCGAGCGCGGCGCCGTCGCCGTCGTGTCGGACCGTCCGGCTCCGTCGGGCGTCTCGGTCCCGTGGCTCGCGGTCGACGCGCCGCGGCGGGCGTTGGCCCTGGCGTCGGCGCGCTTGAACGGCGACCCGGCCGAGAAGCTCGTCCTCGCCGGCGTGACGGGGACCAACGGCAAGACCTCGACCGCGCAGCTCCTCGAGGCGATCCTCGCGAAGCGCTACGGCAGCGCCGGGTTCCTCGGTACGATCGGCTATCGCACGCCGCGCCGCACGATCGAGGCGGACCGGACGACGCCGGAAGCGCCGGTGATCCAGCGTCTCCTCGCCGAAATGGTCGAGGACGGGGCGCGCGCGGCGGCCATGGAAGTCTCCTCCCACGCGCTCTCGCTCGAGCGCATCGACGGCTGCCGCTTCGACGTCGTCGTCTTCACGAACCTGACGCGGGATCACCTCGACTTCCACGGCGACATGGAGTCGTACTTTCTCGCCAAGCGCCGGCTCTTCGCCCTGCGCAAGCCCGGCGCCTTCGGCGTCGTCAACGCGGACGACCCGTACGGCCGGCGGCTCCTCGGCGAAGCCGCCGCGCCGCTCGCGAGCTTTTCGGCCTCGGGCGGCGACGCCGACTTCCGCGCGGTCGACGTGCGCTGCGATCTCTCGGGCGTCTCCTTCGAGCTCGCCTCGGCGCGCGGATCGATGCGGATCGTTTCGCCGCTGCTCGGGCGGTTCCAGGCTTCGAACCTCGCCGGCGCCGCGACGGCGGCCCTCTGCCTCGGCGTCCCGGCGTCCGACGTGGCCGCGGCCGTGGCGGGCGTGACGAACGTGCCCGGCAGGCTCGAGCGGGTCGAGGCGGGGCAGTCGTACCCGATCGTCGTGGACTACGCGCACACGCCGGACGCGCTCGAGCGGCTGCTGTCGGCCGTGCGCGAGCTGACGGACCGCAAGATCGTGCTCGTCTTCGGCTGCGGCGGCGACCGCGACCGCGGCAAGCGCGCCCCGATGGGCGAGATCGCGGGCCGCCTCGCCGACATCGCCGTCGCGACCTCCGACAACCCGCGCTCCGAGGACCCCGAGGCGATCCTCCGCGAGGTCGAGCAGGGCCTCGTCGCGTCGCTCGCCACCAAGTATCTGAAGATCGTCGACCGCCGCGAGGCGATCCGGCAGGCGCTCGACCTCGCCAACCCCGGCACCGTCGTCGTCATCGCCGGGAAGGGACACGAGACCACCCAGGTCGTCGGCGCGACCGCGTTTCCCTTCGACGACCGCCGGGTCGCCGCCGAGCTCGCGGGGCGGCGGTGAACTTCTCGCTCGCCGACGTCGCCGCCGCCGCCGGCGCGCGCGCCGAAGGCGCCGCCGAGCTGTCGGGCGTGGCCGTCGATTCGCGGCAGGTCCGGCCGGGCGACCTCTTCGTCGCGATCCGCGGCGCCCGCGTGGACGGACACGACTACGCGCGCGACGCGATGGCGCGCGGCGCGAAGGCGCTTCTCGGCGAGCGGCGCCCCGCCGCGCTGCCGCCGGAGTTCCCGGCGGTCCTCGCGCCGCAGCCCGAGGCGGCCCTGCTGCGGCTCGGGGCGGCGGCGAAGCAGGCCGCGGGCTTCCGCCTCGCGGCGATCACGGGGTCGGCGGGGAAGACCACGACGAAGGACTTCACCGCCGCGATCCTCGCGCGGCGCTTTCGCGTCGAGAAGACGCCCGGGAGCCAGAACAGCCAGATCGGGTTCCCCATGTCCGTGATGAACCTCCCGCGCCGGCCGGAATGGATGGTCGGCGAGATGGGGATGTCGGAGCCGGGGAACCTCGCGACGCTCTCGCGCGCCTTTCAGCCGGCCGTCGCCGCGATCCTTCTCGTGGCCGCGGGGCACCTGCAGTATTTCGCGTCGGTCGAGGCGATCGCCGACGCCAAGGCGGAGATCCTCGAGGGCCTCGAGCCGGGAGGAACGTTCGTCGCCAATGCCGACGACCCGCGGGTCGCGGCGATCGCGGCGCGCCACCGCGGCCGAGTCGTGCGCTTCGGGCGCGGCGCCGGCGCCGACGTCACCGCGCGCGACGTCGCGCCGGAAGGAGCGGGCAGCCGTTTTGTGCTCGCGACGCCGGAAGGCGAGGCGCCCGTGCGCCTGCCGCTGCCCGGGTCGCACCAGGTTTCGAACTTCCTCGCGGCGGCCGCGATCGGCTACGCCGTCGGGGTTCCGCCCTCGGAGTGCGCGGCGGCCTCCGAGACGCTGACGCCGGCCGCCCACCGCGGCGAGCTCAAGCGCCACGCGTCGGGAGCGCTCCTCTACGACGACGCCTACAACGCGAACCCCGCGTCGATGCGCGCGGCGCTCGAGACGCTCGCCGGACTTCCCGCGCGGCGTCGGATCGCGGTGCTCGGCGACATGCTCGAGCTCGGCCCGGAGGAGGAGCGGCTCCACCGTGAGGTCGGCGCGGCGGCGGCGCGCGTGGACCTTCTCGTCGGCGTCGGTCCCCGGGCGCGCGCCCTCGCCGAAGCCGCCGTCGCAGCGGGTCTCTCGCCGAGCGCGGTGCGCCTGGTCGGGTCCGCCGACGAGGCCGCCGACGCGCTCGCGGGAATCCTCGCCTCCGGCGACGCGGTTCTCTTCAAGGCGTCGCGCAGCGTCGGGCTCGACCGCGCGGTCGACCGGCTCGCCGGGGAAGGATAGGGAGGGTCGGTTGCTCTACTGGCTCCTCTTCCCGCTCGCGGCGAGGGTTCCCGCGTTCAACGTCTTCCGGTACATCACGTTCCGGTCCGCGATGTCGGCGGTGACGGCGCTCGCCGTGGCGCTCGTGCTCGGGCCGGCGATGATCCGCTGGCTGCGGCGCGCCCAGATCGGCCAGTCCATCCGCGAGGAAGGGCCGCGCACCCACCTCGCGAAGGCCGGCACGCCGACGATGGGCGGGCTCTTGATTCTTCTCGCCGTCGCGTCGGCCACGCTTCTCTGGATGGATCTGTCGAACCGCTTCGTGTGGATCGCGCTCGCGACGCTCGCCGGCGTGGGCGCGGTCGGGTTCGCGGACGACTGGACGAAGGTCACCAAGCGCCGCAGCCTCGGGCTGACGGGCCGCGGCAAGCTCGTGCCCCAGTTTCTCGTCGCCCTGGCGATCGGGTGGGCGATCACGCAGTGGGCGAGCCACGGCGCCTTCTCGACGGTCATCACGTTCCCGTTCCTGAAGAGGCTCCTGATTCCGATGGGCGTCTTCTACATCCCGTTCGTGGCGCTCGTCGTCGTCGGCTCCTCGAATGCGGTGAACCTGACCGACGGGCTCGACGGCCTCGCGATCGGCGCCGTCGGTATCGCGGCGGGAACCTACGCGGTGCTCGCCTACGTCACGGGCAACGCCGTGACCGCGCGCTATCTCCAGATCCCGTTCATCCCGCAGTCGGGCGAGCTCGCCGTGTTCTGCGGCGCGCTCGTCGGCGCGTCGCTCGGCTTTCTCTGGTTCAACTGCCATCCCGCCGACGTCTTCATGGGCGACGTCGGGGCGCTGCCGCTCGGCGCGGCGATCGCCGCGGTCGCCGTCATGACGAAGCAGGAAGTGCTGCTCGCGATCGTGGGCGGCCTCTTCGTCCTCGAGGCGCTCTCGGTGATCCTCCAGGTCGCGTCCTTCAAGACGACGGGCCGGCGCATCTTCAGGATGGCGCCGCTGCACCATCACTTCGAGCTCGCCGGCTGGGCCGAGTCGCGCGTGATCATCCGCTTCTGGATCGTCGCGATTCTGTTCGCCGTGGTCGGGCTCTCGACGCTGAAGCTGCGATGACGGCGACGAGCGTCCTCCCGAAGAAGGTCGCCGTGCTCGGCTTCGCGCGGAGCGGGCGGGCGCTGGCCGAGGCGCTCGCGGTCCGCGGGACCTCCGTGGCCGTCGGGGACCGCCGGCCCGAGGCCGAGTTCGAGGGCCTCGAGGCGCTGAGGGCACGGGGGATCCGGTTCTTCTTCGGCGGCCCGTCGCCCGAGTTTCTCGAAGGCGCCGACTGGCTCGCCGTTTCGCCGGGCGTGCCGCTCGACGAGGCCACGGTGGGCGCGGCGCGGCGGCGCGGGCTGCCGGTCCTCGCGGAGATCGAAGTCGCGTATCGCATCGCGGAGGCCGAGGCGCCCGGGCGTCACCGCTGGGTCGCGGTGACCGGCACCAACGGCAAGTCGACGACGACGAGCTGGATCGCCGAGATCCTGCAGCGCGCCGGCCGGCCCGCGGTTCTCGCGGGCAACATCGGCGCGCCGCTCTCGGGCTTCCTCGGCGACGCGTCCCCGCGCGACTTCGTCTGCGAGGTCTCCTCGTTCCAGCTCGAGGCGATCGAGCGTTTCCGGCCGCACGTCGCCGTCCTGACCAACGTCACGCCCGATCACCTCGACCGGTACGCCGACTTCGCGGCCTACGCCGCCGCCAAGGCGCGCCTCTTCGAGAAACAGGAACCGGGCGACTTCGCCGTCGTCAACGCCGACGACGCGACGGCGCGCGGTGTCGCGACGCGGGCCCGGCGGATTCTCTTTTCGCGCGGTGCCCGCCCGAAGGGGGCCGACGCGGCCGCCTGGGTCGACGCGGGCAAGCTCCTTTCCGACGTGGCGGCGCCCAAGCACGCGGTCGTCGCCGCGGACCGTCTCGCGCTGCCCGGCGCCCACAACCTCGAGAACGCTCTGGCGGCGCTCGCGGCGGCCGAGTGCCTGGCCGCGCCGGCCGAGGCGATCGTCGCCGCGCTGACCCGTTTCGAGGGCCTGCCGCACCGCACACAGCTCGTCGCCGAGGCGCGCGGCGTGCGCTGGGTGGACGACTCCAAAGGCACGAACGTGGACGCCACCGCCAAGTCGCTCGAGGGGCGCGCCCCGGCGAGCGTGCTCCTGATCCTGGGCGGCCGCGACAAGCACGGCGACTTCGCGGCGCTGCGCCAGGCCGTTCGGACGACGGCGCGCGCGGTGCTGACGATCGGCGAGGCCGCGCCGGCGATCGAGCGGGCGCTCGAGGGCGTCTCGCGCCTCGAGTCGTGCGGCACCATGGGCGAAGCGGTCGCGCGCGCCGCGCGGCTGGCCCGGGCCGGCGACACCGTCCTGCTGTCGCCGGCGTGCGCGTCGTTCGATCAGTACAAGAACTTCGAGGAGCGGGGCCGCCACTTCGCGGCGCTCGCCCGCAAGGCTGCGGAGGAACGTCATGGCCCGTAAGCTCGCCTCGGACAAGATCCTGTTCATCGCGCTGGTGGCGCTCTCCCTCTTCGGGTGCGTCATGATCTACAGCGCCTCCGCGGTGTCGGCCGGCGAGACCTCCGGCAATCCCTACCGCTACCTCGTCAAGCAGATCGCCGCGCTCGTTCTCGGCGGCCTCGCGGCGTTCGCGGTCTATCGCACGGACTACCGGAAGCTCGCGAACCCGTGGGTCGTCTACGGCGCGTATGCGTTCACTCTGTTGCTCGCCGTCTTCGCGCTCTTCCGGCCGCCGATCAACGGCGCGCGACGATGGATTCCCCTCGGCGTGACTCAGCTCCAGCCGGCCGAGCTCCTGAAGGTGGCGCTCGTCGTGCTGCTCGCGCACCAGCTCGCGCGCAAGTCGGAGAAGGCGGGCGACGCGGAGCGGGCGCTCCTGCCCTCGGTCGTCTTCGCCGGGGTCGCGGCGGGCGTCGTCGTGCTCCAGCCCGACCTCGGGACGGCCGCGTGCTACGTGGTTCTCTGCGCCGTCCTGCTGTGGCTCGCGGGCGCGCGGGCACGGTGGTTCCTCTTCGGCGCCCTGGCGATGGTGCCGGTCCTCGCCGCGCTGCTCCTGACGGCGGACTACCGCCGCGCCCGGATCCTCGCGTTCCTGCACCCCGAGGCGGACCCGCTCGGCCGGGGATTCCAGGCGATCCAGTCGCTGATCGCCGTCGGCGCGGGCGGCTGGTTCGGCAACGGCCTCGGCGGCAGCCGGCAGAAGCTCTTCTTCCTCCCGTTCCCGCACACCGACTTCATCTTCGCGATCGTGGGCGAGGAGCTCGGCTTCGTCGGCGCGCTGGCGCTCGTCGCAGGATTCGGCGTCGTCGCCTGGCGCGGCCTGCGCGCCGCGCGGCGTGCCCCGGACGCGTTCGCCTCGTTTCTCGCCGCGGGGGCGACGGCGATGATCGTGGTCCAGGCCGCGATCAACCTGTCGGTCGTTCTCGCGCTCGTCCCGACCAAGGGGATTCCGCTTCCGTTCGTCTCCTACGGCGGCTCGTCGCTGATCGCGTCGTGGATCGCCGGCGGCCTGATCCTGAACGTGTCGCAGCACGAGGTCCCGGAACGGGGATGACGAGCGACCTCGGCACCTACGTGATCGCGGCGGGAGGCACGGGAGGCCACATCATTCCCGGCATTGCGCTCGCCGACGAGATCCGCGCGCAGCGGCCGACCGCCGAGGTCGTCTTCGTCGGCACCGCGCAGGGCCTGGAGTCGAAGATCGTCACGGCCGCGGGCTACCCGCTCGAGCTCGTCGACGCCTCGGGATTCGTCGGGAAGACCCTGACGAAGCAGATGCAGTCGCTGTCGCGTCTGCCCAGGGGTTTCTTCCAGGCGCGCGCGCTCTTGAAGCGCCTTCGGGCCCGGGCCGTCGTCGGCGTTGGCGGCTACGTCACGGTCCCGGTGCTGACGGCCGCGCGCTCCCTCGGGGTTCCGACGCTCATCCACGAGTCCAACGCCGGCCCCGGCGTCTCGAATCGCTTTCTCAACCGATTCGCGACGCGAACGGCGGTGGGGCTCGCGGCCGCGAACCCGCACTTCAAGCGCGCCGGCGTCGTCACGGGAACGCCCGTGCGCCGCGAGTTCTTCGAGATCGCGCCGGTCGACGCGGCGGCCGCGACGCGCCGGCTCCTCGTCTTCGGCGGCAGCCAGGGCTCGCGCGTGATCAATCGCGCGATGGCGCGCGCGGCGGTCCTGCTCGAGAAAACGGGGATCGAGGTCGTGCACCAGACGGGCGAGAAGGACCTCGCGGCCACGCGGCAGCGCTACCCCCGGATGCCCGCGAACTGGACCCTCGTGCCGTTCCTGTCGAAGCTCCACGAGCAGATGGCGTGGGCCGACCTGGTGCTCTGCCGCGCGGGAGCGATGACGGTGGCCGAGCTCGCGGCGGCGGGCCGCCCCTCGATCCTCGTGCCGTTCGCGGCCGCCGCCGGCGGCCACCAGGCCGAGAACGCCCGCGCGCTCTACAAGGCCGGCGCGGCCGCGGTGATGGAGGAGAAAGACCTGACGGCGGAAAACCTCGCCGGCGGCGTGACGGCCCAGTTGACGGACCGTGCCAAGCTCGTTCAGATGGGACAGAACGCGAAGGCGCTCGCCAAACCGGATGCCGCGCGCGACCTCGTGCGCCTGCTGTTCGAAGCGGAGGCGGCGCGGTGAGGTTCCTGCGACTGCGGCGGATCCACTTCGTCGGCGCCGGAGGCGTGGGCATGAGCGGGATCGCCGAGATCCTCCTGCAGGCCACGCCGCTCGAGATCTCGGGCTGTGACCTCGTCCGCACCGACGTCACCGAGCGGCTCGAGCGCCTCGGCGCGAAGATCGCGGTCGGCCACGACCCGGCCCACGTCGAGAGCGCCGACCTCGTCGTGATCTCCTCGGCCGTGGCCGAGTCCAACGCCGAGGTCGCCGCCGCACGGACGCGCGGGATTCCCGTCATCCGGCGCGCCGAGATGCTCGGCGAGATCATGCGCCTCAAACAGGGCGTGGCGATCGCCGGCACGCATGGGAAGACCACGACGACGTCGCTGACGGGCATGGTGCTGACCGAGGCGGGCTTCGACCCGACGATCGTCGTCGGCGGCCAGGTCCACATCCTCGGCACGAACGCGCGCCTGGGCAAGGGCGAGTACCTCGTGGCGGAGGCCGACGAGTTCGACCGCTCGTTCCTCGAGCTCACGCCGGTCGTGGCGGTGATCACCAACGTCGAGGCGGACCACCTCGACACCTATCGGAACCTCGACGAGATCCGCGACGCGTTCGCGGCCTTCGCCAACCGCGTGCCGTTCTTCGGCGCGGTCATCGCCTGCGCGGACGACCCGGGTGTGACGAGCATCCTTCCGCGGATCAAACGCCGCATCGTCACGTACGGCGAGTCGCCCGGGGCGGACCTGACCGCGCGGGACGTGAAGCTGGACGCGGCGGCGACGTGCTTCGAGGTCTGGGACGCGGAACAGGGACGGCTCGGCGCCGTGCGGCTCCGGCTGCCCGGCCGCCACAATGTCGCCAATGCGCTCGCGGCCATCGCGGCCGGGCGCGAGCTCCTGATCCCCTTCGAGACGATCGCGCGCGCCGTCGGATCGTTCACGGGCGTGGTGCGGCGTTTCGAGCCGAAAGGGGAGCGCGGGGGAGTGCTCGTCGTCGACGACTACGCCCACCATCCGACCGAGATCCGGGCGACGCTGGCGGCGGCGCGCCAGGTCCATCCGGAACGCCGCCTCGTGGCGCTCTTCCAGCCCCACCTCTACTCGCGCACGCGCGACTTCACCCGCGAGTTCGGGCAGGCCCTGGCGGCCGCCGACCTCGTCGTCGTGATGGACGTCTACCCGTCGCGCGAGGCCCCGATTCCGGGCGTGACGGGTGGCGTCGTGGCGGAAGCGACGCGCCGCGCCGGCAGCGCCGAAGTCCTGTATGTCGCTGAAAAAAGAGAAGTTGTCGACGCTCTGGAGCGGGCGCTGTCGCCGGGCGACCTGCTCCTGACCCTCGGAGCGGGGGACGTCGTCAAGTTCGGCGAGGAGTACCTGAGGCGTGCCGGGAACCGATAAGAAGGAATCGCCGTTCCTGCGCCGGGCGGCGGTGGCGCCGCGGCGCAAGAAGAGGCCGTTCACGCTGCGGCTGATCATCGGCGCCGTGCTGTCGATCGCCCTCGTCGTCGGCCTCGCACGCTTCGCGTCGGGCCCGCGTTTCGCCCTGCGCCGTTTCGAGGTCACGGGCAACACGCGCGCGCGCACCGAGGAGATCCTCGAGGTCGTCGCCGGCTGGACCGGGAAGAACCTGATCGCCCTCGACCTCGCGCCGATGGCGGTCCGCCTTTCCGGCCACCCCTGGGTCGAGCGCGTCACGCTCTCCAAGCGATTCCCGGACGGCCTGACGGTGCGCGTGACCGAGCGGCGGGCGCTCGCGCTCTATCGCGACGAGACCGGTTTCTGGTGGGTCGGCGCGGGCGGGAATCTCATCGCGTCGTACGACCCGCGGCGCGACCGCACCGAGTACGTGATCTTGACGGGCGAGCGGCGCGCGCTGCCCGAAGCCGTCGCGTTGATCGAAGAGCTGCGCGCGGCGCGGCCCGACTACGTCGCCGCGCTCTCGGAAATCGCTTCGCTCCCCGACGGCGGATTCGGTATGATGGATGCGATCTTTCGAAAGCCGGTTCGCGTGCTCCGGGCTGACGCGCCGGCCAAGATTGGCGCGCTTCTCGAGGCGCGCGGTTTCGTGGAGAGTCGCGGGTGGGAGGCACGGGCCATCGACCTACGGTTTGCCGATCGCATCATTCTCGTCGGCGCGTACGGCGCGGGGAACCGTCTCTGATGAGCGAGGTCGGCAGGTCCTGATGGCCAAGCCCGAGAACTTCCTGGTCGCCTGCGACATCGGCACCTCCAAGGTCTGCATCCTGATCGGCGAGCAGAACGCGGGCGCAGCCCTGGACGTCATCGGGAAGGGCTCGTCGGCCAACCGGGGCACCCGCAAGGGCAACATCATCAACGTCGACGCCACGATCGAGGCGATCAAGCGGGCCGCCGAGGAAGCCGAGATCATGGCCGGCGTCCAGATCTCGCGCGCCTGGGTCGGGATTTCAGGCTCGCAGGTCCGCTCCTTCAACAGCCGGGGGGTCGTGGCCGTCGCGGGCAAGGACCGGGAGATCACCAAGGAGGACGTCGCCCGGGTGATCGACGCGGCACGCGGCGTGCAAATCCCTCAGGATCATGAGGTTGTGCACGTCGTCCCGCGGGACTTCGCGGTCGACGGCCAGGACGGTGTGGCCGACCCGCTCGGCATGATCGGGAGCCGCCTCGAGGTCGACGTCCACGTGGTGACGGCGCCCGTCGCGGTCACCCAGAACATCGTCACCTGCATGAACAAGGCGGGCATCGAGGTCGTCCAGCTCGTCCTCGAGCAGTTCGCGGCCGCGGAAGCCGTCCTGACGCCGGACGAGAAGGAGCTCGGCATCTGCCTCGTCGACATCGGCGGCGGCACGACGGAGGTCGCGGTCTACCAGAAGGGCACGATCGTCCACACGGCGGTCATCCCCATCGGCGGCGACCATTTCACCAACGACCTCGCCGTCGTCCTGCGCGCCCCCATCACCGACGCCGAGCGGCTGAAGAAGAAACACGGCTGCGCCCTGCGGTCGGCGGTCTCCGAAGACGAGATGGTCGAGGTGCCCATGGTGGGCGGCCGGGCGCCCAAGCTCTGCCCGCGCTCGACGCTGGCCGACATCCTGCAACCCCGGGCCGAGGAGCTGCTCGGCCTGATCCACGAGGACATCCAGCGGCTCGGGCTCGACAAGGAGATTCGCTCGGGCGTGGTGCTGACGGGGGGAGGCTCGGAGCTCGAAGGGGTCGTCGAGATCGCCGAGGGGATCTTCGAGGGTCCGGTACGCCGGGGCGTCCCGTCGGGCGTGGGCGGACTCGTCGACGTCGTCTCGCGTCCGGAGTGGGCGACAGCGACGGGCCTTCTGTTGTACGGTCACCGCTACAAGCCCGCCCGGCGCCGGGCTCGGGCGTTCTTTCAGGCGGCCAACTCGGTTTCCCGATTCATCCGGGACTTCTTCTGATGGCATCGAAAAAGACGCGGCGACGGAGGGAAGGGCCCATGATCGAGTTTATGGACGACGACAACCCGAAGCTTTCCATCGAGCTGGACGGGGGCGACGCGTCGCCGGCCACGATCAGGGTCATCGGCGTCGGGGGAGGCGGCTCGAACGCGGTCAACCGCATGATCGCCGCCGGGGTCAAAGGCGTCGAGTACTTCGCCTGCAACACGGACCTGCAGGCGCTGCGCAAGTGCGCCGCGCCGAACAAGCTGCAGATCGGCTCGCGGCTGACCAAGGGCCTCGGCGCGGGCGCGGATCCCGACGTCGGAAGGAACGCCGCGCTCGAGGATCAGGACAAGCTCGCCCACGCCGTGGCCGGCGCGGACATGGTCTTCCTCGCGATGGGCCTCGGCGGCGGCACCGGCTCGGGCGCCGGTCCGATCATCGCCAAGCTCGCGGCGGAAGCGGGGGCGCTCGCCGTCGCGGTCGTGACGAAGCCTTTCGAGTTCGAGGGCAAGAAGCGCATGCGGCAGGCCGAGCGCGCGTCGCGCGAGCTGCGCGACCACGTCGACACGCTCATCACGATCCCGAATCAGCGCCTGCTCGCCTTCGTCGAGCGCAACACCCCCCTCCAGGACTCCTTCAAGATCGCCGACGACGTGCTCCGCCAGGCGATCCAGGGCATCTCGGACCTGATCAACTGCCCGGGCGAGATCAACCTCGACTTCGCCGACGTCCGGAAGATCATGTCGGACATGGGACGCGCGCTGATGGGAACGGCCATCGCCGACGGCGAGAACCGCGCGGTCCACGCGGCCCAGGCGGCGATCTCGTCGCCGCTGCTCGAGGACGCCTCGATCGAAGGCGCGCGCGGCGTGCTCATCAACATCACGGGCGGCGCCGACCTGACGCTCTTCGAGGTGACCGAGGCCGCGCAGATCATCCAGCAGGCGGCCGACCCCGAGGCGGAGATCCTGTTCGGCTGCGTCCACGACGAGCGGATGGCCGGCAACGTGAAGGTCACGGTCATCGCGACCGGCTTCGACCGCCTCGAGCGCGACCTCGCCGAGATCGAAGAAGAGCCCAAGCCGATGACGATCGCGAACAAGACGCTGCGCCCGCCGTTCCTGCGCGGCGACGACTCCGGCGGTTTCGGCCCGAACGCCTCCTCCCGCGACGACTTCGACATCCCGACGGTGCTGCGCCGGCAGATGGACTGAGAGGTCGCCGGAGTTTCGTGCTCCCCCGCCCCCGTCGGGGAGAGGGCCCGGGTGAGAAGGGCTGGCTCCGAGCTCTCGAATTCAGCTTTTCAGCGTTGACCCCTGTCGCCTCGAGTTCAGCTTTTCAGCGTTGACCCCTGCCGCCACTGGCGGATGGCTTGCTGCCGCTTGCGCCGGCCGCGCGAGCGCCACTTCTTGTAGCTCGCGTCGAGTTTCGGGTACTTGAGGCGCCAGCGGCGCAGCTTCCGCCGCACCTTCGGGAACACGAGCGACAGGAAGAGTGCGCTCATCACGAAGAACGGGACCTGCGGCATCACCGGAATCAGCACGCCGATGATGCCGACGACGAAGAAGAAGACGGCGTAGACGAGGTTGTGCGTCTTGCTGCGGCGCCGGCGCGGCCGGGGCTTCTTCACGGGGCGACGGCCGCCTTGATCAGGTTCGTGCTGCCGGCCACACCCATCGGGATGCCCGCCGTGATGACGGCGCGCTCGCCCGGGCGCAGCAGGCCCGCGGCGACGGCGATTTCCGGGGCGGCCTCGAGCATCGCATCGGCGCTGCCGACTTTTTCGACGAGCTTCGGGATGACGCCCCACACCAGCGCGAGGCGCCGGGCCGCGGCCGGCACGGTCGAGAGCGCGAGAATCGGCCGGCGCGGCCGGTGGCTCGCGACCAGCCGCGCCGTTTCGCCGGATTCGGTCCAGGCGACGATGACGGAGGCGCCGACGTGCTCGGCGAGCTCGCAGGCCGCGCCAGCGACGGCCTGCGGCAGGCTCTGAAGGCTCTCGTCCTCGAAGCGCCGCATCCATTGCGCGAAGGGGAACGCGGCCTCGGTGTCCTCCGCGATCCGCCGCATGGTGGCGACGGCTTCGACCGGATAGCGTCCCGACGCCGTTTCCTCCGACAGCATCAAGGCGTCCGTGCCGTCCAGGATCGCGTTGGCGACGTCGCCGACCTCGGCGCGGGTCGGCCGGGGGCTCTCGACCATCGACAGGAGCATCTGCGTCGCGGTGATCACGGGCTTGCCGGCGCGGTTGGCTTTCTCGATCAGCATCTTCTGCAGCAGCGGGACGTGCTCGAGCGGCGTCTCGACGCCGAGGTCGCCGCGAGCGACCATGAGGCCGTCGGCCTCGGCCAGGATCTCGTCGATCGAGCCGATGGCCTCGTGCTTCTCGATCTTGGCGACGATCGGGATCGGCGTGCCGCGGCTTTGCACGAACGCGCGAGCCTCGCGCACATCCGCGCCCGACCGCACGAACGAAAGGGCGACGTAGTCCACGCCCTGCGCGATGCCGAAAGCGAGGTCCTCCCGGTCTTTCGCCGTCAGCGAGGAGCCGGTGATCGTGCGCGACGGCAGGCTGATCCCCTTGTGCGAGGACAGCGCGCCTCCGGAGACCACCCGACAACGGACGTCCGTGTCGCCCACCGCTTCGGCGGCGAGCTCGACTTCGCCGTCGGCGAGGAGCAGCCGGTCGCCCGGGCGCACGAAGCGCGGGAGCTCCGGGAAACCGACGGAGGCGCCGCCCGAGTCCCCGGCGACGGATCGCGTCGTGAGCGTGAACGGGTCGCCTGGAGAGAGACGGACGGGTCCGCCCGCGATCTCGCCGAGGCGGATCTTCAGGCCCGCGAGGTCCTGGAGGATCGCGATCGGCCGCCGCGACTCCTCGGCGATCCGCCGGAGGGCGCCGATGACGGCGGCGTGGTCGGCGTGCGAGCCGTGGGAGAAGTTGAGCCGCGCCACGTCCATGCCGGCGCCGGCCAGACGCCGGAGGACGTCCGGCGCGGCGGAGGAGGGTCCGATCGTGCAGACGATCTTCGTCCGTGGCATGCGAGAAAGACTAAACCAGCGGGACCGGTGCCTAGCGCCTCGGCGTCACGGCGCCGGAGACGTCGTCGGCCGCCTTCCGCGCGGCGTCGGAAGCCGCCGCGGCGGCGTCCCGGGCCGCATCCGCCGCTTTCGCGCCCGCCTGCGCCGCGGCCTGGCCGGCATCGCGGGCGGCGTCGCCCGCGGCGTGCCCGGCTTCCTTCGCCGCGTCGCCGACCTGGCGCGCGGCGTCGGACGCGGCGCCCGCGGCTTCCTTCGCCGCCTCGGCCGCCTTCCGCCCGGCCTCCGCCGCGTCGCGCGCGGCTCGGACCGCCTCCTCCTTCGCGCGGCGAGCCTCGCGGTCGGACGGACGGCAGCCGGCCGCCACCGAGACGGCGAGCGCGAGCACGGCGAGCGGACGCAGCTTCATGAGTCCTCCTGGTCGCCGCAGTTCTATCATCGCGCGACACGGGAGGACGTCATGGGAATTGCCGCCCGCGCCCTGGTGCCGATGGCGCGCGTCGCCGACGTCGCGCGCTCGATCCGCTTCTACGAGGCCCTCGGCTTCGCGGTCCGCAACACGTTCGTGCCGGACGGAGCGGCGGCGCCGTCGTGGGCATGGCTCGAGTCCCGCGGAGCCGCGCTGATGGTCACGAGCGCGAGCGCGGCGCCCGTGCCCGAGGAGAAAGCCGCGCTCTTCTACGTCTACGGCGACGACGTCGCCGCGGCGCATGCCGAGTGCGTCCGCGCCGGACTCGACCCGGGGCCGATCGCGTTTCCGTTCTACGCGCCGCGGGGTGAATTCCGACTGAAGGATCCGGACGGCTGGCTGCTCATGATCACGCACGCCTAGCGGCCAAAGAAAAAAGGGCGCCCGCCTCGCGGCAGGCGCCCCGAGAAAGAAACGGGTTCGCGACTACTTCGAGGCGCGCGCCTTGCGGATCGCCGTCAGGCCCGCCGCGAGCGCGAGCGACAGGGCGCCCGCCAGACCCGCCGCCGGGACCTCGCTCGCCGTCTTCGGGAGCTTCTTGTGCTTGCCCGCTGCCGCCGCGTCCGCCGCAGCCTTGTCGGCCGCCGCCTTGTCCGCCGCGGCCTGGTCCGCCGCGGCCTTGTCGGCTGCCGCCTTCTTGGCCGCCGCGTCGGCCGCGGCCTTGTCGGCCGCCGCCTTCCTGGCAGCCGCCGCGTCGGCCGCCGCCTTGTCGGCCGCGGCCTTCTTCGCCGCCGCGTCGGCCGCCGAGGTGTCCGCCGCCGGAGCCGCCGCCGGAGCGGCCTTCATGCCCGGCGCCGCCTTCTGCACGATCATGCCCGTGATGCGGTCACCGACGTGGATGGCCGACGCGTCCACGACTTTGCCGTCCTTGACGATCGTGATCTCGCTCGCTTCCTTCCACTCGTACTTCTCGACGCCCTTCGAGCCCTTGATCAGGAGCGAGTTGCCGGCGGCCGCGACGACCTCGGCGTTGAGCTCCTCGTGGACCATGACGTCCGTTGCCTTCCACTTGTCGATGCCCGACTCCTTGCCATTGACACTCATGCCGGGCTTGAGGTCGGCCGCGCCGACGGACTTGCCATCCACGCTGAACATCGTGCCGCCCGGAACCGAGTACGAACGAACGCCCTGGGGCCCGCGCAGGACGACCGTACCGTCGGGCATGACGGCCACCACCGAGTACTGCGCCGTCGCGACGCCCGCGAACGCGAGCATCAGGCACGCTGCGAGGACCACCAGGATGGACCGAGATCTGGTCATTTTTCCTCCTACTCCTTCTCTTCAAAATGGAAGCTGGGTCGCCCTCGAGGGGCGCGTCCGGCGGATTCTATGCAAGGTGTGGCACACCGACACGGTGTTTTTGCTCCGGCCGGTGGGTGTGGGGCGGCTAAGTCATTGAAAACACAGCCAATGCGAGCTGGGCCGCCTCTCGGCCGGTTGCATCGGCCGGGCTGCCGAATCGCCCGTCCCGGCTCTGTCAGCGCAGCAGCGACTCGATCTGCTCGTCCAGGCGCTCTTCACTCATTCTGAACGGGAAGTAAGCGCGGACCACACCCTGACGGTCGATGAAGACGAACGTCGGCGTTGCCGAGACGCCGTAGCGCAGCATCGCCTGGTCGCTGATGGGTGCGGACACCGAGCCGGGCAGCTGGTAGACCTCGGTCCAGGCCTTCTCGATCTTCGCCTTCTCCGCGGAGTGATCGTCGCCGTAGTACCGAGTCGGGGCGACGAACGCGACGCCGCGCGGCGTGAACCTCTCGATGGTCTTCTTCAGCGCCGGCGCCTCCATGCGGCAGTCGCCGCACGACTCCCACCACAGGAAGAGCACGACCGGCTTCCCCGACAGGGACGCGAGGCCCTGGAACTCGCCGCCGACGTGGTCCTCGGCGCGGAAGTCCGGCGCCTTCTCGCCGACGAGCTCGATCTGGTTGCGCCGCTTCCAGAGACGCGCGCGGATGTTGTACGGCGCCTTCTCGAGCGCGCGCGACTCGTCCTCCAGGAGGCGAACGGCCTCGGCCTTTTTTCCGGCGGCGGCGAGCAGTTGCGCCTCGACCTCGATCGAGCTTCCGAGCGCGTAGAGAGCCTCCGAGTTCCCGTCGTAGACGGGCGGCGTCCCGAGCCGGGCGAGAGCGATCTGGCGGGCCGCTTTCGCGTACCTTGCGGCCGCCTTCGTGTCGCCGAGGACGACGGCCCCGCGGGCGAGCCAGGCGAGCGCGAGGACGTACTCGGCGTCCTCGCCCTTCTGAGCGCGGTGGTACTCGAGGATCGACTCCGCGCTGTAGAGGTCGCCGGCCGAGATCTTCATCCTCACCATGCGGAGGTCGATCATCTCGATCGGCGTCGGAGCCGGCGAGACCGCCGTCGGCGCGGGCCCCGGGGTCGGCTCGGGTGGCACGGCTCCGGCGCCGAAGAGGAGCGCGAGAGCGGCGAGGAGCGTCATGCGCGGACTCCTTTGTCGTTTCACGCGCCCGAACACACCGCTTTCGAGGGCCATTCCCGCACGATCTCGAAACGCCGCGGCGGCGGCGGCCGTTTACTCATCGAGGGATTCGGCAGGCGACGCCCTCATCCTGAAGGGAGGCTCCATGACCGACGATTTTCCGAGCCGCTGGCCGGTGCGCTGTCCCCGATGCGCCCGCCGGGTCACGGTCGAGATCGAGCACGATTCGAAGGCGGGACGCATGGGAATCGTGGAGTGTCCGGAGGGCCACCCGTTCGTGTTCCGCTACGACGGAGTCACCGTCGGCGCCCTCGCGCCCCGGGAGGGGGCGGCCGGCTCGGCCGGTGTCCTTTCCGGAGGGCGATGACCATGAAGACGACGGCCCCCGAACCGTCGACGGCGGAGCAGCAGATCCGTGACGCCCTGGCCGAGCACTGGCGCGCGTCGGCGGCCGGCGACGCCGACGCGGAGCACGACATTTACGCCGACGACGCCGTTTGCGACTACCCCCAGTCCGGCGAGCGCATCCTCGGCCGAAGAAATCTTCAGGCCCTGCGGAGCCACCACCCCGGAAAGCCGTCGGGCTTCGAGGTCAGGCGGATTCTCGGAGAAGGCGATCTCTGGGTCACCGAGTACACGATCGTCTATCAGGGACGGTCGGCATTCACCGTGAGCCTCATGGAGTTCCGCGACGGGAAGGTCGTCCACGAGACGCAGTACTTCGCGGATCCGTTCGAGGCGCCGGCCTGGCGGAGGCAGTGGGTGCAGCGGATCGGCTGAGTCGCGGCAAGGACGACGAGCTCACGACGGCCCCACGCCCGCGCCCAGCGCGACGAGAAGCTCGTCCAGTTGCGGGAACGTCTCGTGCAGCGCTTCCTGGGCCCCGGTGCCGGCGGCGTCGAGCGCTTCCTTCGAGGGGTAGAGCTCGCTCATGACGAGCAGCGTCCTGCCGTTCTTTTCCTCGAGCGTCACCGTGGTGACCGATCCATTCTCGCCGCCTTCGTCATTGGTCCAGACGATGCGCGACGGCGGAGTCACTTCGAGGTAGCGGCCGAAGAAATCCATGCCGTCGCCGAAGCTGAGGCGGTACTTGCCGCCGGTGCGCACGTCCATCTCGCAGGAACGCAGCGTCATGCCCATCGACCTCGGCACCCACCAGCGCTGGAAGAGGTCGGGCTTCGACCAGGCTTCGAACACGAGGCGGGCCGGGGCGTCGAAGGATCGCGTGACGACGACTTCGCGCTCACCCCTTCGTTCTACAGTCGTGCGGTTCTTCATCGGCGTGGCCTCACCCTTTCTTGCGTCCATTCGCTTTCTCCTTCCGTTTCAAATCCTCGACGACCTCGTCCAGCCCGTCGAAGCGCGCGTCCCAGAGCTGGCGGTATCTCTCGATCCAGGCCGTCTCTTCCTCCAATCGGCGCGGGCCGATCCTGCAGGTCCGCACGCGCCCGACCTTCTTCGTGGTGACGAGCCCGGCCTGCTCCAGGACGCCGACGTGCTTCTTCATGCCCGTGAGGGTCATGTGGAATTTCTCGGCAAGGTCCGTGATCGAAGCGTCGGAACGGCCGAGCCGCTCCAGAACGCCGCGGCGGGTGGCCACGGAGAGCGCGTCGAAGGCGGCATCGAGGCGCGCTTGCGAATACTGAACCATACGGTTCAGTATATAACGCGCGGACGGGCAGGATGCAAGGGGGAAGTCTCTCCGGGGGCCGGTCGGCGAGGATGCGGTGCCGGGCCCGGGCGCCCCGGCGGCGAATGCCGCGCCCTCTCAGGCGTTCGACGCCGGCGAGCGGTCCGCAGCCGGGCGAGCGTCCGAGAGCCGGCGCTCGAGGCCGACCCGGTCCACGAAGATCCAGCCGCAGGCGTCACAGCGGCCGAAGTCGACTTCCCCGAGCGAGTGGAGCGTCGCCATCCGGTGACAGTTCGGGCACTCGTAGCGCCGCGAGCGAATCGCCTCGGCTCGGCGCTGGTTCTCGGCTTCCAGGCGCTTTCGGCGAGCCTCGGCGATCAACTCGGCCTCATGCTGCCGGAACCAGCCGAACTCCCGAACGCGGCGCCACTGTCGCGGGTCCCAGTTTCCTCCGTCGAGGTCGCGCCGGGTCATCGGGCGACCGGCTCCGGCCGGACCGACAGGTGCCGTTCGGCGGCCTGTCGCCCGGAGAGCGCGTTGTAGAAGAAGGCGAAGAGCGCGCCGGCGACGAAGGCGTCGGCGAACGCCCAGAGTCCACCGATCAGGCCGCCCAGAAAGGTCGCGGCGTAGCCAAGGTAGACGCTCGACAGGAGATCGACGACCCGGGCGCCCCATCCGCTGGCCGCGATCCAGCCGAGGAGCATGACTCCCAGTCCCCACGTCAGTCCCAACCCCAGAGCCAGCGGCGCCGTGCGAATTCTTGGCATTGGGCGTCCTCCTCGACAGGAATAACATATCGCGATACGATATTTATTCTCGTGAGGCCTCGCGGAGGCCTCTCGAGGCCGCGCCGGTCCGAGGACGGCGGGCGAGGAAGCTGGGTATGCTCACGGAGCCGCTGCTCGAGGTCGACGGAGTCACGCGCCGCTCCACCCTGCGGTGGATCGGCCTCGCGTGGCTCGGGTTCGCCGCGGCGACCGCGGCCGGGCTGACGGCGACCATCCGGTTCATGTTCCCCAACGTCCTGTTCGAGCCGCCGACCCGGTTCAAAGCGGGCGATCCGGCCAGCTATTCGCCGGGCGTCGACGAGCGGTGGAAGGAGAAGTACGGCGTCTGGATCGTTCGGAGCACCGACGCGATCTACGCGCTCGTCGCGACCTGCACCCACCTCGGCTGCACTCCCAACTGGCTGCCGGCCCAGAACAAATTCAAGTGTCCGTGCCACGGCTCGGGCTACTACGTTTCGGGAATCAACTTCGAGGGCCCCACGCCCAGGCCTCTCGAACGGGCGCAGATCGGCCTCTCGCCCGAAGACGGTCAGATCGTCGTGGACAAGGCGGTGCGCTTCCTCTACGAGCGCGGCCAGTGGACCGACCCGATGTCGTTCGTCAAGCTCGCCTGAGAGGGCTGCGTCCAGAGGACGCGCGAGACTTGGAACGGGGGTTGAACTGGTAGCCCATACGGGTATTCCGGCGAACCCCGACGAGCTCAAGAGTGCAGCAAGAGCACTTGCGAGACTGCTGATCTCGCAAGGGCTACGGTGGCGTCAGCCTCGCGAAGAATGATGCGGTGGAACCGAGACTTCGCGCCCTGTGAGCACCTCCGTCCGATGGCGTCAACGACTGCCCGGCAACGGATCAGGGCGTAGAATTCGCGCAAACTCGCACGGCAGGCCCATTTTTTTCAGGCGATCGTCAAATCGCGGATCATCGCGCAGACCATCCCAATCCGGTGCGACCGCCAGGTGAACCAGTGCGGGGTCGCGCTGCGCGACGGCCTGATCCAGGCAGTCGAACGCTTCATCGAGCCGGCCTGCTGCCCCATAAATTCTGGCTCGGAAGAAAGGCATCTTCAGCAACACGTCGAAGTCCAGCTGCGGGTTCGGGATTTGTTCCACCCAGAATCGGTTCAACCCGGAGAGGCCGGCAGTCGCGTACACCTGCTGCGCCGCCGCGGTGACCTGCCTCATGACGGCCACCCACTCTTTCGGGAATCCGAACTCGATAGACATGCGGACGGCCAAGGCCGCGAATCGATCGATGTCCCCGATCTTCAAGTAGACGTAACTCATGAATTGGCACGCCTGCGCATGCTTCGGGTTGACGTCAATCGCTCGCTGGGCCCAGACAAGCGCGTCGTCGTACTTCCGCTGGTGCCAATACGAGATGGCGATCTGTACCAGAACGCCGGGCGATCGCGGATCGCGCGCGAGCGCCTGTTGCTTGCATCGCAGCCCATCGTCGAGCCGCCCGAGCGCTTCCTGGAGCGACCCATACTGCAGGAGCGCCTCGGTATGATCCGGGTTGATTTCGAGCGCACGTTGCAGGCTGCGCTCCGCCGCAGTCCAATCCCACTCGCTGAGAAAAAGGACGGTGCCAAGGGCAACTTGCGCGTCCGCCGAGGCGCTGTCCATCGCCAGCGCGCGTAAGGCAGACGCCTTCGCCTCTGCAAATGCTTCCTGGTGCGGCACAGCGTGAGACGCTGCCAGCACGCACCGTGCGCGCGCCAGCCCGGCGTGTGCCGGTGCGTAGGTCGGATCGATCTCGACCGCGGAGCGAAAGGCGTCCACGGCAGCAGGCAGTTCCAAGAACGAGTCAGACAACAGGTGAGACCGGCCGCGGCCGACAAGCTCGTAAAGTTCGACGGGCCGCGCCCTCGCACTCGGTACGGATGCCTTCTCGCCGGCCGGATCGCATCGAACTGCAGCGATGAATCGATACCCGGACCGCGCCACCGTTTCGATGTAGGTCGGCCGGCGGGCGTCCTCTCCAAGCGCCTTGCGCAGCGCCGACACGCAAACGTTGAGACTGCCTTCTTCGACGAAGGTCCCGGGCCAGAGGCGCGTCAGCAATTCGTCCTTCGTGACCAGATGGCCCGGCTGCTGCACCAACGCAACCAGCACATCGTAGGCCTTCGGTGGCAAGCGAACGGCTTCCGTCCCGCGCAGCAAACGCCGCTCTCGCACGTCGAGCGTGAACTCGTCGAAATGAAATGTCTCACTGCCGGCCATCAGATTTAGGAAAATCCTAACAACTCCCTAAGGACGCGGCACGGCCGGGACGGCTGTCATGGACGCGCTTTCCAAGGAGAAGAAAGTGAGCATCCGATCGAAGAGCCCTCACTGAGGCGAAGGAGGAGCGATGAAGACGACATTCTGCCTGGCCGTCGCCCTCGTGGCGCTGTCGCCGCCGGCCAAGGCCGGCTCCCAGGGGGGCGTTTCCGGCACCGCCACCTCGCCCGACGGGGTCCCCATCCGCTACGACTCGGCCGGCAAGGGCGATCCGACGCTGGTGTTCGTCCACTGCGGGGGCTGCAATCGGGGCTTCTGGGACGGGCAGATGGCCTACTTCTCCGCCCAACACCGCGTCGTCGCGCTCGACCTGGCCGGCCACGGCCAGAGCGGAGGCGGGCGCAAGGACTGGACGATGGCCGCTTTTGGCCAGGACGTGGCGTCCGTGGTCGAGGCGCTGGGCTTGAAGCGGGTGGTGCTCATCGGCCACTCACTTGGCGGGCCGGCGGTCCTGGAGGCCGCGCGCCGTATGCCGGGCCGGGTGGCCGGCCTGGTGCTGGTGGACAGTTGGGTGGACTTCGAGCAGAGGCTCCCGGCCGAGGAGGTAGAGAAATACGTGTCGGCGCTGCAGGCCGACTACAAGGCCACGACCACCGCGATCGTGTCGCAATACTTCTTCTCGGCGAGCACACCCGAGCCCGTCAAAGCGCGCGTGCTGGAAACGGTGCTGTCGGGGCCGCAGGAGATTGGCGTGGCCGTCGCCCGCTCCAGCATGGCCTACGACCCGCTGCCGGCGCTGCGCGAGATCAAGGCCCCCATCTGCGCCATCAGCTCCGACCTGTTCCCCACCAACTTGGAGGGCAACCGCAAGTATGTCCCCAGCTACCAGGCGGCGATAGTGAAGGGAACGGGGCATTACCTCATGCTCGAGCAGCCCGAGGTCTTCAACGAGCTCCTGGCGTGGGCCCTGCGCGAGTTGGCCCGGAGCGGCGGAGGGCGGTAAAGCGGGTAGGTGCTGAGCCGGCGGGATCTGGTAGCCCCTACGGGAATCGAACGAACCCGTGTCGCGCCCGAAAGGGCGCGCTCGAAGGCAAGCCGCCTTGAGAGGGCTGCGTCCGCAGGACGCGGCCTGTGGATTACAGGGCCGGGAGAACTGGTAGCCCCTACGGGAATCGAACCCGTGTCGCGCCCGAAAGGGCGCGCTGATAGGAGCCGCCTTGAGAGGGCTGCGTCCGCAGGACGCGGCGTGTGAATTACAGGGCCGGCGGGATCTGGTAGCCCCTACGGGAATCGAACCCGTACTTCGGCCTTGAGAGGGCCGCGTCCTAACCGTTAGACGAAGGGGCCGAACGGGGCGCGAAAGTTAGCACAGGGCTGCGGGGGCGGGCAAACGCGAGGATTTGCGCGCGGAGCGCGTCCGCCGCGCCAGCGGCGGCGGCCTTGAGAGGGCCGCGTGTCGCGGCGGCACGCCGCGCGCTGCGAGAAGTTCGTTAGACGAAGGGGCCGAACGGGGCGCGAAAGTTAGCACACGGCCCCGGCGGCGGGCAAACGCGAGGATTTGCGCGCGAAGCGCGCCCGCCGCGTTAGCGGCGGCGGCCTTGAGAGGGCCGCGTGTCGCGGCGAGAAACGCCGCGCGAATGCGTTGACCGCTAGACGAAGGGGCCGAACGGGGCGCGAAGGTCAGCACAGGGCCGGGGCGGCGGGCAAACGCGAGGATTACGCGCGCGGCGCGCCCGAAACGAAAAACCCTCTCCCCCCGTGAGGGGGGAGAGGGCGAGGGTGAGGGGGAGCTTCCGCCTACTGGCAGAAGACCAGGATTTCCGCGCGGCGATTCTCCGCGCGGCCCTTCGCCGTCTTGTTGTCGGCGATCGGGTTGGACGCTCCGTTGCCCTTCGTCGTGATGTGGTCGGCCGACGTCGCGCCGTGGTCGACGAGCCACTTCTGGACCGCGTCGGCGCGCCGCTGCGAGAGCGGATCGTTGATCTTCGGGCCGCCGGTCGAATCGGTGTAGCCGTCGATTTCGATCTTGCACGTCGAGTACTTCTTGACGAACGCCTCCGCCTTCTGCAGATCGGCGAGGTCCGACTTCCGGATGTCCGACTTGTTCGTGTCGAAATTGACGTGGATGGTCAGCTTGTCGGTCGGCGTCGGTCCCGCCGGAGCCTTCCCCTTCGCGGTCACGTTCACGGTCGCCGACGCGCTGGTCGAGCCGCCAGGTCCGCTGGCGCTGAGCGAGTACGTCGTCGTGCTCGTCGGGCAGACCTGCTTCGATCCGCTCGCGGAGACGCTGCCAATGCCGTTGTCGATCGAGACGCTGCTGGCGTTGGCCGTCGCCCAGGTCAGGGCCGAGCACGCGCCCGACTCGATCGAAGTCGGCCCGGCGGCCATCGAGGCCGTCGGAGCGGCGGGCGGCGCCGGGACCGTGCGGATCTCGGCGGGAGGCGGCGTGGGCTTCGGCGGCGGGCAGAGCCCGTTCGCCTTGGCGACCGCCGCGGCGGCCAGCGAGTCGGCCTGGTCGTACTTGCAGTTCTGACACATGTGTTCCGCCTGGGTCACCATGTCCTCGACGGCCTTGAAGTCGTCGGGGCACTGCGTGGCCTTCCCGGCACTTCGGGCGGCTTCGAGTGTGGTCCGGGCTTTCTTCACCTCGACGTTCGTTGTGCATCCGACGAGGACGGCGAGGATCCCGACGAGGCAAACCTGGGTGAGGACGTGGAAGGTGCGAGCACGCATGACTCTCTCCTCCTGCGATGTCGGCTTGTATATCCCAGTCAGGACGGGCGTTCAATGATTCGGACGTCACTTCACGAGGATCTAACAGACCCTGAACCCCCCGTGAATGCGGCCCTCGGACGGCATTCTCGCCGTGCCGCAGGGCGTCCGTCCCCTGGCCTAGGAGGCCTGTTTGACGGCCGGTTGGGGCGCTTTTCCGGGCGAATACCGGGCCCAGCGGAGGATCTCCGGGATGGTCGGTTTCTTGCCGTACATGAGGATCCCCACCCGGTAGATCCGGCCGGCGAACCAGGCGAGGCCCGCGGTCGTGGTGATCATGATCGCGACCGACAGCAGGATCTGCCACACCGGCGGCTCCGAAACGGCCGTCCGCAGGAACATGATCAGCGACGCCGTGAACGGGAAGAGCGAGAAGAAGAGCGCCATCCCGCCGCTCGGGTTGTTCATGACGCCCGGATAGACCGCGAGACCGCCGAGGATCAGCGTCATCGGGATCATCGCCAGCTGCTGCGCCTCCTGGTCGGTGTTGAAGGGCGCCGAGATCATCGTGTAGACGCTGGCATAGAGGAAGTATCCGAGCAGGAAGAACAGCATGAAGTAGCCGAGCAGCGAGATCGGGATGCGCGGCATCCCCATGTCGCTCGACGTGAGGATGCCCGCGAACACGGGCAGCGACAGGTTCATCGCGACGAGCGACCAGACGAAATACTGCGTCAGCCCGACGAGGCCGATGCCGAGGATCTTGCCGGCCATGAGCTCGGTCGGTCTCACCGAGGCGACGATGATCTCGACGATGCGGTTCGACTTCTCCTCGATCGTGCCGCGCATCACCTGGTAGCCGTACATGAAGAACGTCGAGTACATCAGGACGAGCAGGATGAGCGCGGCGATGATGCCGGCGCCCTTCTCCTCGGCCGTCCCCTTCTCGGTCACCTTGAACGGCTTCAAGTCGATGCGCGTCTCGAGCTCCTTGGCGAGGTCGGCCGGCAGACCTCGCGCGGCCATCTTCTGCCGCATCCAGATCCGGCCGATCGCCGACTGGAGCTGGGAAAGCGCGATGAAGTCCGAGACCGTCGTCGAGTAGTACTCGACCTCTTCCTTCTCGAGCTTGGCGGGCTCGAGGATCAGGTAGCCGTTGATCTTCTTGGCGAGGACCTCCTTGCGGAGATCTTCCTTCGTGGCGTCGAGGTTGCCGTTGAAGGGGCGTTCCGTCAGCGACCAGTGGGGTCCCTTGGAGCTCGAGCCTTCCTTGCGCTGCTTGGCCTCGGTGTCGGCGAGCTCTTTGGCGAGGGGCTGGTAGAGCTTGCCGGTCATGTCGACCACGACGAGCTGGCGCTCGCCGCCGGTCTTCTTCGAGATCGAGATCTGGATCCCGATGTAGGCGAGAAACAGGATCGGGATCAGGAGCGTCGCGATCCAGAACGCCTTGGTGCGCACGCGCTCCACGTACTCGCGCCGGACGACGGCGAAGGTCTTCTTCCAGTTCATCGGGTCCTCACTCGATCGTGCGGTCTTCGATGCCGGCGCTGCGGACGGCGTCGATGTAGATCTCTTCGAGCTCCGGTTCCTTCTGCGAGAAAGCGTCGATGCGGAAGCGCTCGAGCGTGCGCTTCAGGAATTCGCGCCGGTCGGTGCCGGGCGTGAGCCCGAGGACGAACGTGCCGTCGACGGCCTTGGCCGACGCGACGCCCGGCAGCGTCCGCACTTCCTCGAGCGACGCGTCCATCGCGACGCGCAGCAGGTCCTGGGAGTAGCGCCGCTTCAGCTCCTTCATCGAGCCCTCGAGCACCTTCTTCGACCGGGCCATCAGGCAGATCTCGTCGCAGAGCTTCTCGGCCTGCTCGAGGACGTGGGTGCAGAAGACGATCGTCTTGCCGCGCGCGCGGAACTCGAGGAAGTACTCGCGCATCAACGCGACGTTGATGGGGTCCAGGCCCGAGAACGGCTCGTCGAGGATCAGGATGTCCGGGTCGTGGACGATCGTCGCGATGAACTGGATTTTCTGCTGCATGCCCTTGGAGAGCTCGTCGACCTTCTTGTTGAGCCAGGGGCGCAGCTCCATCTTGTCGAGCCAGTCGGTGATGCGGCGGCGCGCCTCTTCGCGTCCGACCTCTTTGATCGCCGCGAGGAAGTAGAGGTGGTCGATGACCTTCATCTTCCGGTAGAGGCCGCGCTCCTCCGGGAGGTACCCGATCCGGTTCTGCGTCTCCCGGTCCATCGGGTTCCCGAGGATCCGGATCTCGCCGGAGTCCGGCGCCGTGATGTTCATGATCATCCGGATCGTCGTGGTCTTGCCGGCGCCGTTGGGACCGAGAAGCCCGAACATGGCCCCGCGCGGAACCGCGAGCGAAAGAGCGTCGACGGCTCGAAACTTGCCGAACGACTTCGAGACGTTGGTCAGGCCGATCGCGGTGTCCATAGGGTTGCCGATTATTACGGAATCCCCGACCCGCGGTTTAGGAGGCCCATTCATAGGGACGGTTCATGGCGGAGAGGGTGGGATCGCCGCCGGCCTGCGGCCGGGCGGTGGTGGTCGGCTCGAACCCACCGGTTCGAATCCCACCGGTTCTCGGCGCATCGAATTCGATGGCGGAGAGGGTGGGATTCGAACCCACGGAACCCTTTCGGGCTCACCGGTTTTCGAGACCGGCCTGATCAACCACTCCAGCACCTCTCCGGGCGGTTGGGAGCGCGAATCCTAGCCGATTCGCGTGCGCTTGTCAGTTGGGCGAAGCGGCGGCGGCGGCAGCGGTCGGACGTTACTATTGCCGGGCCCATTCCGCGAGCCCGGGTCGGGCGCTCAGCCGGCCGGGTCCTCGGCAAGTCCGTGAGCGGAAGTGACGAGGAGGCGTCGATGTCCCGAGCCCGAGAAGTCGCTCTGTTTCTCCTCCGCGTGGTCGCGGGGCTGCTCTTCCTGCAGCACGGTGGCCAGAAGCTCTTCGCCTGGTTCGGCGGCATGCCTCCCGACGGCGCCTCGGCTTCCGCTTTCACGCTGGCGTGGTTCGGCGGCGTCCTCGAGTTCTTCGGCGGGTTCCTGGTGATCGTCGGCCTCTGCACGCGCCCGGTCGCCTTCGTGCTGGCGGGCGAGATGGCCTACGCCTACTTCCGATTTCACCAGCCGGGCGGGTTCTGGCCGGCCCAGAATCACGGCGAGATGGCCGTGCTGTACTGCTTCATCTTTCTGTTGATCGCGGCGCACGGAGCGGGTCCATGGAGCCTGGACGCCAGGCGGAGGTCGCGACGCGAACCCCCGACCTCCTCCTGAATCACGGAAAGTGCAGTCCCAGCGCCTTGGCGAGGAAGACCGCCATCTGCCCGCGTGTGACGGGATTGTTGGGACAGTAGTTTCCGCCGCCGCAACCTCCCGTGATGCCCGAGGTATAGAGCGCCTCGATGAACTGGAAATAGGGGTGGTCGGTCGGCACATCGGTGAAGTGCGGCACCGCGGGAGCAGGGCTCACCTGGAGCCGGTATCCGATCACGACCCCGGCAATCGCCTCGGTCCCGTCTCCGATGTTGTTGTAGAAGGCGAGGTGATACGCGTACATGTTGTTGTCCACGACGAGGCCGTCCGCCGCGACGTCCGTGTAAGTCTCGGAGCAGCCGCCGTACTCTGAGTAGATGAACGGCGAGGTCGCGATCACGTAACCCTCGAAGTTCGACACGGCGAGCACGAGAAAGGACCGGTTGGAGGCCTGGTTGAGGTCGCAGTACTGAAACTTGATCGAGGTAATCAAGGCGCCGGACGGCAGCGTGAGAGGCGCCGCGAGGGACGAGTCGCCCGAGCCGTACCGTGTGACGAACCCCGAGATCCCGCCGATGCCGGTGGTGTGTGCGGCGTCGCCCGGATTCAATCCCTGGAAGGCGATTGCGGGAATGTGCACGTAGGATTCCTGGAGCGTGCCGTAGGTGTTCGGGGCAGATTGCGCCCTCGCGGAGACTGACGCTGCGAGCATGAGCAGCAGGGCCGAAGGGCAGCGGCGCGGAACTCCCATGGCGAACCTCCTCGGGCCGCTCGATCCTAGAGCGCCCCGCCGCGGGCCGGAACCGCATGAAGATGCGGGAGTCGGGCCGCGGTGGTCTGGGAATCCCGGCCCTGGAACACGAGGGAGCCCTCGAGCCGCTAGCGCTTCGCCCGGAAAAACTGTTGCAGGAGCGCGGCCGACTCCTCGGCGAGGAGCCCGCGCTCGACCTGGCAGCGGTGGTTCAGGCGCGCGTCCTCGGGGACGTTTCCCAGGGTCCCGCAGTACCCCGCCTTGGGGTCCGTGCAGCCGAACACGATCCGGGAGATCCGCGCGTTGACGGCGGCGCCGGCGCACATCGCGCAAGGCTCGACGGTCGTGTAGAGGGTCGTTCCGTCCAGGCGCCACGTGCCGGCCTCCCGGGAAGCCTCCCGGATCGCCTCGATCTCGGCGTGGTGCGTGGGGTCGGAAAGACGCTCCCGGCGGTTGCGGCCCCGGCCGAGCATCCGGCCGTCCCGGACGAGGACCGCCCCGATCGGGACCTCCTGCTCGGCGTAGGCGATCCGGGCGAAGGCGAGGGCCTCCTGCATGAACGCCGCGTCGGCGGGGGAAAACGTCACCGGGGCAGGCTATCGCAGGACATTCGCCCCCCTCACCCTGCCTCTCCCCCCGCTGTCGCGGCTGGAGAGGAGTCGATGGTGCGGACGCGGCGCTCGGTCCGGCTGATGATGGGCGGCGGGGCGCCGCGTCCGATCTATTAGAGTTGGTGCGCCCAGAGGGAGTCGAACCCCCAACCTCCTGATCCGTAGTCAGACGCTCTATCCAATTGAGCTATGGGCGCAGGGGGCGTGAGGCTAACGAAAACGCCCCGCGTTTTCAATGGTCTGCGCCCATCGGAACTTTCGGGGGCCCCGTCCGTAGAAAAAGGTACTTCGGAAAGGCTGTGCAGGCCGGAGGTTGAGTCCATGTCGAAGAAGACCAAAATCATCCTGGGCATCGGGGCGGCGGTGGTCGTCGTGGGGGCTCTGACCGCCGCGATCCGGGGCCGCGACAAGGACCTCCCCCGGGTGACCACGGCCAAGGTCGAGAAGGTGGACCTGGTCTCCAAGGTCACCGCCAACGGCAAGATCCAGGCGCGCAACAAGGTCGACATGTCGGCCCTGGTCATGGGCCAGATCGTCAACCTGGCCGTCAAGGAGGGCGACCACGTCAAGAAGGGCCAGCTCCTCCTCCAGATCGACCGCGTCCAGCTCGCCGCGCAGGCCCAGGGCCGGGAGGCGAGCCTTGCGGCGATGCGGCACGACCTCGACGCCGCCCGGGCCAACGCCATCCAGGCCAAGAGCGATTACGAGAGAGCCCGGCAGAACTTCCAGGCCAAGATCCTGGCCGAGGCCGACTACCAGAAGGCGAAGTCGGCCCTCGACGCCGCCGAGGCCACGCTCGCCGCGACCGAACAGCGCATGAACTCGACCTCCGCCGACCTCGTCGCCAGCCGCGACTCGCTGTCGAAGACGACTGTCACGTCGCCGATCGACGGTCTCGTCACGTCGCTCCCGATCAAGGAAGGCGAGGTCACGGTCGTCGGCACGATGAACAACGCCGGCACCCAGCTGATGACGGTCTCGGACATGGGCCAGGTCGAGGCCGTGATGATGGTCGACGAGACGTCGGTGCCGCAGGTCACGCTCGGCCAGAAGGCCACGCTCTCGATCGACGCCTATCCGAACCGCAAGTTCGAAGGCACCGTCACCGAAGTCGGCTCGTCGCCGATCCCCAAGACCGATCCCGACCTGCTGACGCTGGTCGCCAACTCCGAGGCGATCAACTTCAAGGTCAAGATTCGCCTCGACAACCCGCCCGACACGATCCGGCCCGGGTTCTCCGTGACGGCCGACATCGTCACCGGGCACGTCGACGGCGCCACCGCGATTCCGATCCAGGCGCTCGTCGTGCGCGACGTCCAGTCCAAGGACAAGAAGCCCGCGACCGGCCGCCCCGAGACCGAAGAAGGCGTCTACGTGGTCAAGGACGGCAAGCTCGCGTTCGACAGGGTCGAGACGGGCATTGCCGGCGAGCTGATGATTCAGGTCAAGAAGGGCCCGGCCGCCGGTCAGGAGATCGTGACCGGGCCGTTCAAGGTCCTTCGTCAGGTCAAGGAAGGCGACAAGGTCCTGATCGACAAGGGAGACGCCGGAAAGAAGGGCGGACCGAAACCGGCATGACGGTCCCGGAGCTCTTCCGCGTCTCGTCGGCGGCGCTGACGCGCCACAAGCTGCGCGCGTTCCTGACCTTGCTCGGCGTGATCATCGGGGTGGCGACGGTCGTCGGCGTCGTCTCGGTCATCTCGGGCCTGAACTCCTACGTCAAGGACAAGGTCATCGGCCTGAATCCGGACATCGTCATCTTCGACAAGTACGGCATCATCACCAGCCGCGAAGAGTGGCTGATGGCGCGCAAGCGCAAGGACCTGACGCTGACCGACATGGAGGTCGTGCGCCGCGAGTGCCGCCTGTGCCAGGAGGTCGGCGCGCGGGGCGAGCGGCGGCGCCCGGTCAAGTACGAGGACCACACGCTGCCCGAGGTCGAGATCCAGGGCCACACGCCGAACATGAGCGCCGCCCAGAACTTCGACATCGTCAACGGCCGCTACTTCACCGAGGCCGAATACAACCAGTCGGTCTCGGTCGCCGTGATCGGCTGGGACGTCCAGGACGAGCTGTTCCCGAACATGGACCCGATCGGCCGGACGATCAAGGTCGACGGCTATCCGGCCAAGGTCATCGGCACGCTCGCCAAGAAGGGCTCGGTGATGGGGCAGAGTCAGGACAACGTCGTCTTCATTCCCCTGACCGTCTTCCACAAGCACATCGCGCCGAGCGAGGACATCGGGATCTTCGTCAAGCCGCGGGGCGGCGTGGAAGGGGTCACGGCGACGACCGACGAGGTGCGGACGATCCTTCGCTCGCTGCGAAAGACGGGGTACAACAACGACGATCCGTTCGGCCTGGTGACCGCCGACCTCCTCCAGACGCTGTGGCGCGGCATTTCGGCCGGCGCGTTCCTGCTGATGATCCTGATCTCCGGGATCTCGCTGGTCGTCGGCGCGATCGTCATCGCGAACATCATGGTCGTCTCGGTCGTCGAGCGCACCAAGGAGATCGGCGTCCGGCGGGCGCTCGGCGCGCGCAAGAAGGACATCCGCCGCCAGTTCCTGCTCGAGGCCGCGATGCTGTCCTCGGTCGGCGGCCTGATCGGCGTGATCTTCGGCGCCCTGATCGCCCTGGCGGTCAAGCAGGTGTTTCCCGCCGAGGTGCGTCCCTCTTTCATCATTCTCGGGGTCGGCGTGGCCACCGTCACGGGGCTCCTCGCCGGCTGGATCCCCTCGAACCAGGCGAGCAAGCTGCCGCCGGTCGAAGCTCTCCGCTACGAGTAGGCCGTGTCCTCGCTGATCTCCCACCTGCGCCGCGGCTTCGCGGAGAACGTGCGCTTCGCCATGCTCGCCGTGCGCGCGCACAAGCTGCGCGCGGGCCTGACGGTGCTCGGCATCGTCGTCGGCGTCGCCACGGTCATCGCGATGGTCTCGATCGTGAACGGCTTCAACAACAACATGATCCGGCAGTTCCAGGACTACGGCGCAACGCTGGTGCAGTTCCAGAAGTTCTCGATGCGCTTCGGGCCGGGCCACCGGTCCCAGGCCGAGCGCAACCGCAAGGACCTGACGCTCGACGACGCCCTGGCGCTGAAGGCGAAGATCCCCGAGATCCGTGGCGTCTCGCCCGAGCGCTATCTCTTCGACGGCACGACGCCCAACGCCAAGTACCGGGGTCGCGAGTCGAACGCCCCGACCGTCGTCGGGGCATATCCCGACTACACGCTGGCGAACAACCACTTCGTTCAGCAGGGCCGGTTCATCACGGAATCCGACATCGAGCACTCGACGCCCGTCTGCGTCATCGGCACGGACGTGGTCAAGGCCCTGTTTCCCCGCGAGAGCCCGCTCGACAAGGTCATCGAGTTGAACGGCTGGAAGTACACGGTCGTCGGCGTCATGGACGACAAGGGCGGCTTCTTCGGCGGCTCGAACAACAACTGGTTCCTCATTCCCTTCTCCGCCTTCGACCGCCAGTTCCCGCAGATCAAGGCGAGCCACGGCGACACGATCCACATCGCGACCGTGCCGTACCGGCCGGACCAGGTGCCGACGGTCATCGAGAAGGGCCGGACGCTCCTGCGGGCGCGCCGCGGCGTGCCCTTCAACGCCGAGGACGACTTCTACATCCTGACGCCCGACCAGATGATCGAGAGCTTCCAGGGCATCACGCGCGGCATCACGGGCGCGATGGTGTTCATCGCGTTCATTTCCCTCCTCATCGGCGGCGTTGGCGTGATGAACATCATGCTCGTGTCCGTGACGGAGCGGACGCGCGAGATCGGCGTGCGCAAGGCGGTCGGCGCCTTTCGCCGCGACATCATCCTGCAGTTCCTGACCGAGGCGACGACGCTGGCGTTGCTGGGAGGCGTCATCGGCGTCGTCGTCGGCGTCGCGGTGCCCGCCGCCATCAAGGCCGCCTTCGCCGCGCTCCCGGCGGAGACGCCGTTCTGGGCGATCATCGTCGGGCTCCTCGTCTCGATGTCGGTCGGCGTCTTCTTCGGCCTCTACCCGGCCGTCAAAGCCTCCCGCCTCGATCCGATCGAGGCGCTGCGCTACGAATAAGTTTCCCCGGAGGGCGTCCTTCCGGCCGCCGGACGGCACCCGTCCCTCATCGAAGGCGTGAAGGAGACCTACAGGTACGTCTTCCAGAACTCCAGCATCTTCTCGGCGCGGTGGCGGATCGCGGCCTTGCTCGTGAAGCCGTGCTTCTGCATCGGGTACACCATCAGGTCGAAAGGCTTGCCCGCCTCGATCAGAGCGTTGGCGAAGGCCCACTCGTTCTGCGGGTGCACGTTGTCGTCGTAGGTGCCGAAGACGAGCATCAGCCGGCCCGAGAGATCCTTCGCGTGGGCGAGGGCCGAGGTCAGCGCGTAGCCGGCCGGGTTCGACTCGGGCGTCTTCATCCAGGCCTCGCCGAACCTGGTGTCGTAGAAGTGCCAGTCGGTCACGGGCGCGCCGGAGATGCCGGCCTTGAACTCCGTGGTGCGCGTCATCGCGAGCAGGGTGTACGAGCCGCCGCCCGACCAGCCCCAGATGCCGAAGCGGGCCGGATCGGCCCATGGCTGCGCCTTGAACCAGGCCACGGCGGTCCGGAGGTCGGCGAGCTCGGAGTCGCTCATCATCTTTCCGACGACGGCGTCCTCGAGCGTCTTGCTGCGGCCCGTGGCGCTCCTCGGGTCGAAGGAGGCCACGACGTAGCCGCGGGCGGCGAGCAGCTGGTCGAAGAGCGACTCCCGGTCCCATCGGTTCTGCACGATGGGGGAGCCCGGGCCGCCGTAGACGTGGACGAGCACGGGATACTTCTTGGCCGGGTCGAAGTCGGGCGGCTCGAGCACGCTCGCCGGAAGCGCGAAGCCGTCCGGCGTCGGGATCGTCGCGAACTCGCGGCGGCTCGGCGAGAGCGGCGCGAGCGCGGCGGCCCTGCTCTCGGAGAGCGTCGCGATCGTCTTGCCGGACGCGTCGTGGAGCGTGAGCGAGGGCGGCGTGTTCGCGGTCGAGAAGGAGTCCACGTAGAAGCGCCGATCCGGTGAGAGCGTGACGCGGTGCGTGCCGTCTTCCTTCGTGATGCGCGCCATTCCCGTGCCGTCCGGCCGCACGCGGTAGAGGTGGCTCTCGAGGGGCGACTTCTCGATCGCCGTGAAGTAGACCGTTCCGGAGGCGTCGTCCACCCACGCCGAGCCGAGCGCGGCGCCGTACGAGCGACCGCCGCGGACCGACCACGGCCCCTGCGTGATCGTGTTCCTTCGTGCGCCGTCCGCGCCGTAACGGAAGAGGTGCGTGTGGCCGTCCTTCTCGAAGGAGACGATCCAGGTCTTCCCGCCGTCGGCGAAGACCAGCTCTTTCTGGTAGACGAGCGCCGGATCGGTGTCGGAGAGGACGAGCGTCGTCTTCGCCGTCGAGGGGTCGAATCGCCACACGTCGAGCTTCGTCTGGGGACGGTTCATCGCCTGGACCGCGACGGACCTCGAGTCGGGCAGCCAGGCGACGCCGACGAGGTACTCGTAGGGGACGCTCGCGGGATCCATCCAGACGGCCGCGCCGCCCGAAGCGGGCACGACGCCCAGGCGGACCGTCGGATTGGGGCGGCCGGTGCGCGGGTAGCGCTGGACGATCTGGCGCGGCACGGCGGGGTCGAAGTCGGTGAACGTGGACACGTCCACCGGGCCGTCGTCGGTGCGCAGGAAGGCGATCGAACGCGAATCGGGCGACCACCAGTAGCCGGTGTCGCCGCGGCTGAAGACCTCCTCCCAGTAGACCCAGGAGAGCGTGCCGTTCAAGATCGTGGGACTCCCGTCGGAGGTCAGGCGGATCTCCTTCTTCGCCGCGAGATCGAGGACCCACAGGTCGTTCTCGCGCACGAAGGCCACGCGCGAACCGTCCGGGGACAGGCGCGGCAGCTGCTCCCTGGCGTCGGTCGCGGTCAGGCGCTCGAAGCGCGACGCGGCCAGGTCGAGGGCGTAGAGGTCGTCGCCGATCACGTAGATCGCCGTGCGGCCGGCCGGGTCGAGCGCTTCGGGCCAGGGCAGCGTCTCGGGGGCGCCTGCCGGGCCGAGCGCGCGCAGGGTCGCCAGCGCCGCGGCGGCATCGACGGCGTTCGAGCGGCGGCCGGTCGCGGCGGAAACGCGCGCGATGGTCGCCGGGAGCTCGTCCTCGGCGAGGAACAGCACGTCGCCGCCGGAGGTCCACGCGAACGGCGGAACCCTTCCGATGGCGGCCGCCTCCTTGCCGTAGATCCAGTCCACGGTCCAGGAGGGAACCGCCGCCGGGGAGGCCGGGCGCGGTGCCGGCGACCGCGCGGGCGCCGCGACCGCCGCGGCCGAGAGAACGAGCAAGGCGAAACGGATGGCGCGCGTCACAGGGAGAGCTTCCAGAAGTCCAGCATCTTCTCGAAGAGGTGGATGCGCGCGGGCCGGTCGTCGATCGTGTGTTTGCGCATCGGGTAGACCATCAGGTCGAAGGGCTTGTCGGCCTTGATGAGCTCGTCGATGAAGCTCCACTCGTTCTGGGGATGCACGTTGTCGTCGCCGGAGCCGAAGACGAGCATCAATCGCCCGTGGAGGTCCTTCGCCCGCGGGACGAGCGAGAAGAGCGCGTAGCCCTCCGGATTGTCCTGCGGCGTCTTCATGTAGGTCTCGGTGAACTTGGTGTCGTAGAAGTGCCAGTCGGTGACGGGCGCGACCGCGATGCCGGCCTCGAACTCCCGAGAGCGCGTCATGCAGAGAAGCGTGTCCGTGCCGCCGCCCGACCAGCCCCAAACGCCGACGCGCGCCGGGTCGACGAACGGCTGGGCCTTGAGCCACTTCACGCCGGCGACGATGTCGTCGAGGACGTTGTCCGTCTGCATCCTGCGGAGGACCGTGTTCTCGAGCGTCTTGCTCTGGCCGGTCGCGCTGCGCGGGTCGACCGAGAAGACGACGTAGCCGCGCGCCGCGAGGACCTGGTCGAAGAGCGCGTTGCCGGCGAACGAGTAGTCCCACGCGTCGTTGACGGTCGGCGCGCCCGGGCCCCCGTAGATGTAGACGATCGCGGGATACTTTTTCGCCGCGTCGAAGCCGCGCGGCTTCAGAATCCGCGCCGGCAGCGAAAAGCCGTCGGCCGCCGGCACGCTGAAGATCTCGGCCTGCTGGAAGCCGAACGGGGCGATCAGGTCCGTTCGCGGGCCGGACAGGACGGCGATGCTCCGGCCGTCCGCGGCGTGGAGCGAGGTCGACGGCGGCATGTTGGTGGACGAGTAGGCGTCGAGGTAGAAACGCCGGTCGGGGCTCATCGTGATCTCGTGCGTGCCGTCCTCTTTCGTGACGCGCTGCATCCCGGTGCCGTCGACGCGCACGCGATAGAGCTGGCGCTCACCCTCCGGTTTCTGCCGCGCCGTGAAGAAGACCCATTCGCCCTTCGGGTCGACCCAGGTCGAGTCGAGCGGCGCGCCGTAGAAGCCGTAGGGTCCGCGAACGGACCACGCGCCGTGCGTCACCGCGTTCAGGAGCCGGCCGTCGCCGTCGTAGCGGTAGAGGTGCGTGTGCCCGTCGCGCTCGGAAGAGACGATCAGGTCGCCGTTGCCGAGGTACCGGACCTCCTTCTGGTTGACCCAGGCCTCGTCGTTCTCGGTCAGGAGGAGGGTCGTCTTGCCGCCGTCGCGGTCGACGCGCCAGAGGTCCAGGCGCGTCTGCGGGCGGTCGGTCGACTGGACCAGCACGGCGCGGCTGTCGGGCCTCCAGAGGACGCCGAGGACGTACTCGTACGCGGCCTGGCTCATCCAGGCGGTCTTCCCGGACGCGAGGTCGGCGATCCCGACGCGAACCTCCGGATTCTTGTTCCCGGCCTTCGGATAGCGCTGCGTCACCACCTCCGGAACCGCCGGAGAGAATTTCTGGAACCCGACCTCGTCGATCCCGGTCTCGTCCGTGCGGAGGAAAGCGATCGCCTGCGAGTCGTCGGACCACCAGTAGCCGGCCTCGTCGTGGTTGAAGATCTCCTCCCAGTAGACCCACGAGAGCGCCCCGTTCAACACCGTCCCGCTGCCGTCGGAGGTGAGGCGGGTCTCCTTCTTCGACGCGAGGTCGTAGACCCAGAGGTCGTTGCCGCGGACGAACGCGACCTTTCGGCCGTCCGGCGAGAGGCGCGCGACCGACTCTTTCTCCGGCGTGCGGGTGAGCCGGTCGAAGCGCGAGGCCGGGAGATCGAGGAGATAGAGATCCCCGTCGACGACGTAAAGGGCGAGTCGGCCGGCCCGGTCGAACGAGTCCGGCCACGGCAGCGTCTCGGGGGCGGCGTCGCCGGCGAGCGTCTTCAGGGCGGCCGTCGCCGCGGCCCCGTTCGTGGCGGGGCGCCTCTGCCCGGTCGAGCCCTGGACGCGCTCGAGTGCGCGGGACGCCGGTGGCCGCGTCTCGTCGAGGAGCAGCACGTCGCCGTCCGAGGTCCAGAACGTCTGCGGCAGCTTGCCGACGGCCTCGCCGTCGTCCGAGTACGCCCAGGCGACGGAGATCTCCTGCGGCGACCGGGCCCGCGCCGGAAGGGCGGCGAGCAGAAGAATCCCCGCGATGCGCAGCGTCCTCATCATTTCGGGCCTCCGAAAGGTGGGGCAAGAATAGACCAGGGCGTGTCTTAGAATCCCGGTGCCCGAATGAGCCTGACCGCCGGAACGAAGCTCGGCCCCTACGAGATCCTCGCGCCTCTGGGCGCCGGCGGGATGGGTGAGGTCTACCGCGCGAAGGATCCGCGCCTCGGACGCGAGGTCGCGATCAAGGTCCTGCCCGCGTCCTTTTCGCAGGACGCGGATCGCCTGAAACGCTTCGAGCAGGAGGCGCGCTCGGCTTCGGCGCTCAACCACCCGAACATCGTCACGATCCACGAGATCGCGACCTTCGAGGGCGCTTCCTACATCGCGATGGAGCTCGTCGACGGTCCGAGCCTGCGCGAGATGCTCGCGACCGGACCGCTCCCGACGAAGCGGCTCCTCGACGTCGCCGTCCAGGTCGCCGAGGCGCTCGCCAAGGCGCACGGCGCCGGAATCGTGCACCGCGACCTGAAGCCCGAGAACGTCGTGGTGTCGAAGGACGGCTTCGTCAAGCTGCTCGACTTCGGCCTGGCCAAGACTTTCGTCGCGCCCACCGGCGGCGTTTCCGCCGCGCCGACCATCGCGCCCCAGGAGACGCAGCCCGGCACCGTGATGGGCACGGTCGGCTACATGTCGCCCGAGCAGGCGAGCGGCCGGCCCGTCGACTTCCGGTCGGACCAGTTCGCTTTCGGCTCGATCCTCTACGAAATGGCGACGGGCATGCGGGCGTTCCAGAAGGGAACCGGAGCGCAGACCCTGGCGGCGATCATCCAGGACGAGCCCGAGCCGGTGGCGCAGGTCAACCCGCGCTCCCCGGCGCCGCTGCGGTGGATCGTCGAGCGCTGTCTCGCCAAGGAGCCGGACGAGCGTTACGCGTCGACGCGGGACCTCGCGCGGGATTTGAAGAGCGTTCGTGAGCACCTGGGCGAAGTCGTCTCGTCTGCGTCCGGCGGGACGGCGGTCGTCGAGCCCGCCCGGCGCCGATCGTGGACGATTCCACTCGCGCTTGCCGCCGTCGTCCTGGGAGCGCTCGGAGGCGTCGTGTTCGCCCGCCGGACGGCGGTCTCGTCGCAGCCTCGCTTTCAGCGGCTCACCTTCCAGCGCGGGACCGTCGCCACGGCGCGGTTCGGACCTGATGGAAGCACGGTCTACTATTCGGGGGCCTGGGGCGGTCCCCCGCTCCGGATCTTCTCGCTGCGCCCGGGAAATCCCGAGTCGTCGGCGCTGCCGCTGCCCGCGGCATGCATGCTGTCGATCTCGTCGTCCGGCGAGATGGCCATCATTCTGGACCCCAGTTACTCGCTGACCGGATTCGCACCCCACGGAACGCTGGCGCGCGTTCCGCTCTCGGGCGTCGCTCCGAAGGAAATCCTCACCGACGTCAGCTACGCGGAATGGGCTCCGGGAGCCTCCGATCTCGCCGTGGCGCACAACACGGGAGGGAAGGACCGACTGGAGTACCCGATCGGGAAAGTCCTCTTCGAAACCGCGGGCTGGATCCAGAATCCGCGTTTCTCGGCCGATGGCCAGACGATCGCCTTCATCGAGCACGCCACGGCGGGAGACGACGGAAGAGTCGCGATCGTCGATCGAAACGGAAAGAAGACCGTGCTCACCGAGTTCTGGTCGACGATCCAGGGGCTCGCCTGGTCCCCCGACGGCCGCGAGATCTGGTTCACCGCGGCCAAAGACGGCATCGAGCGGATGCTCTACGGCGTGACCCCGGCGGGCAAGCTTCGCCTGATCCGATCGATGCAGGGAACTCCGGCCCTCCTCGACGTCCGAAAGGACGGGGGAGCCCTGATCACCGAGGACGACTACCGCTCCAGTGTTCTGGTCTTTCCTCCCGGCGAGACGGCGGGAAAGGACCTGACCTGGTTCGACTGGTCGAGCGATCGCGCCCTCTCCTCCGACGGAAAGCTCCTCCTCTTCGACGAGTCGGGCGAGGGAGGCGGCCCGACGGGCGGCGTGTACCTCCGGCCGACGGACGGGTCGCCCGCCGTTCGGCTGGGCGACGGCGTGGGCATCGCCCTCTCGCCCGACTCCGCGTGGGCGCTGACCCGAACCTTCGGGACCAGGTCGCAGTTCGTGCTCGTTCCCGTCAAGACCGGACAGCCGAAGACGTTCCCGCCGGACGATTTCGGACGAACCGCGTACGGGGCCTTCGTTCCGGACGGCTCGAAGTTCGTCTTCGCGGCGAGCTCTCCCGGTCACGGGAATCGCCTCTACGTCCAGGACGTCTCGGGAGGAGCGCCGCGGCCGATCAGCGATGAAGGAATCATCGAGGCGCGTCACTTCGTGTCGCCCGACTCGCGTTGGATCGCGGCG